>JBDHRR010000065.1:0-20367 GCA_039807685.1 Burkholderiales bacterium | reverse complement strand
CAGGCGAAGCTGACGCGCGACTTCGTCGGCAGCCTCGAGGTTGGTGTTGAACGCCGTGGTCTCGATGTCACTACCCTTGGTGGCGCGTGCCGAGTTCACGTCGACGGCGACCAGCGCCTCGGTGTGGTCGATGACGATCGCGCCACCGGAGGGCAGCGGAACCTGCCGCGCATATGCCGTCTCGATCTGGTGCTCGATCTGGAAGCGCGAGAAGAGCGGCACGTCGTCCTTGTAGAGCTTGACGCGGTTGACGTTGGCCGGCATCACGTGGCTCATGAACTGCTGCGCCTGCTCGAAGATCGCCTCGGTGTCGATCAGGAGTTCGCCGATGTCGGGATGGAAGTAGTCGCGGATCGCGCGGATGACGAGACTCGACTCCTGGTAGATGAGGTACGCCCCGGGTTGCATCTTCGAGGCGTCCTCGACGGCGCGCCAAAGCTGCATCAGGTAGTTCAGGTCCCACTGCAATTCCTCGGTCGAGCGACCGATGCCGGCGGTGCGTGCGATCACGCTCATGCCGGGCGGTACGTCGAGCCCGGCGATGGCGTCGCGCAGTTCGTTGCGCTCTTCGCCCTCGACGCGCCGCGAGACGCCGCCGCCGCGCGGATTGTTCGGCATCAGGACGAGGTAGCGTCCGGCGAGCGAAATGTAGGTGGTGAGGGCAGCGCCCTTGTTGCCGCGCTCGTCCTTGTCGACCTGGACGATGAGCTCCTGGCCTTCCTTCAACTGGTCCTGCAGGCGGCCCTTGCCGTCGCCGCCGCGATCGCGGAAGTACTCCTGTGCGATCTCCTTGAACGGCAGGAAGCCGTGGCGATCGGTGCCGTAATCGACGAAGCAGGCCTCGAGCGACGGCTCGACGCGGGTGATGACGGCCTTGTAGATGTTGCTCTTGCGTTGTTCCTTGTTGGCGGATTCGATGTCGAGGTCGACGAGGCGTTGCCCGTCGACGATCGCCACGCGGAGCTCTTCGGCTTGCGTGGCATTGAACAGCATTCGTTTCATGTACGTTCCCAAAGGCGCAGGCGCCCTGCTGGGAGCGACGGTCGAAGCAGACGGCGCACCCGCGGCGGGCACGCCGAAGACGCAATCAGGCGGCGGCCGCGGGAAACGACAGGACGACGGGGCGGATTCGCCGACGGGAAGCGCTCCCACGCCGGCACGCGGATGCGAGCGGTAGCGGGGAGGGGTGATGCGAGGCGTTGCAGGCTCGCGGGGCTCTCGTCATTTCGTTGTCTTGCGTTGTGCGTGCGAAGCGGTACGACGGCTTCCAGTCGCTTGCGAGTCGTGCGGTGCGCCGGGGCGAACGGGACGACAACGAAGGTGGAAGCGGAAAATCTCGCTTTGGGGCGCCGCGCAATGCGCCGCTTCGAACCGGCCGCTGCCGGGTGCGGAGACTGCGCTCATCCTTTACCATCGCCACTTCTGCGGGACCAACCCGCCCGGCGAGCGACGACAAGCCGGCTTCGTTTCCGCGCCGGGTACGCGGCACGAACGGTGACGATCTGTCACGGTCGCGTGCCCGGGTCCATGCACGGAACCGCACCGGCCGGTCTTGCGGTGTCGAGCCGCCGGGGGTTCCCGTCGGCGCACTGCGCGGGAAGCGTCGTCCAAGCGCAGCGCCATGATGGCGCGCTACGGGGTCGGCTCCCGCTGTTGCCGGTGCGTTTTCGCGAGCAAGTATAAAGTAATGAACGAGTTAAGCAAGGGTTCTGCCAGTCGGCTCACGATCGACGAGGAGACCGCCGGGCAGCGGATCGACAATTTCCTGCTCCGGATTCTGAAAGGCGTCCCCAAGAGCCACGTCTATCGGATCCTGCGTAGCGGCGAAGTGCGCATCAACAGCGGACGGGCGGCGCCCGATGCGCGGCTGGCGACGGGCGACGTGGTCCGCGTACCCCCGGTGCGTCTCGCCGATGGGCCGCCGCAGCGGCCGGCACCGTCGGCCAGGGTGGCCTCGCGTCTGCCCGTCCTGTTCGAGGACGAGCACCTGCTCGTGGTGAACAAGCCCGCCGGGATCGCGGTGCACGGTGGCAGCGGCATCGTGCAGGGCGTCATCGAGAGCCTGCGGGTGGCCCGACCGCAGGCGCGCTTCCTGGAACTCGTGCATCGTCTGGACCGCGACACCTCGGGGGTCCTCCTGCTCGCCAAGAAGCGCGCCGCGCTGGTCGACCTGCACGCGCAGATTCGCGACGGGGCCGTCGACAAGCGCTACCTCGTCCTGGTCCGTGGCAAGTGGCGCGACGACATGCGCCGCGTCCAGCTCGCCCTGCACCGGTTCACGACCAAAGACGGCGAGCGTCGCGTCCGCGTCGATCCTGGACAGGGGCAGGCGGCAGCGACGGTCTTTCGTCGCGTCGCGACCTGGCCGCGGCGCGAGGTGCCGCTCGCGTTGCTCGAAGCCGAGCTCCTCACCGGCCGCACGCACCAGATCCGTGTCCATCTCGCGCACGTCGGCTACCCGGTGGCCGGCGACGCGAAATACGGTGACTACGCATGGAACAGGGTGCTCGTTCACGAGGGGCTGCGGCGGATGTTCCTGCACGCGCGGCGCCTCGCCTTCGTGCATCCGGCAACGGCTGCGCCGGTGGCGTTCGAGGCGCCGCTGCCCGACGAGCTCGCGACGTTCATCGCCGCGCTGGGGGCGTCGTCGTGACGGCGCGCGGGCACCGCTATTCGCTGGTCGTCTTCGACTGGGACGGCACGCTCGTCGATTCGACCGCCATCATCGCGCACGCGCTGCAGGACGCGCTGCGGGACATGGGTGAGCCCGTCCCTGGCGACGACGCGGCACGCTTCGTGATCGGCCTCGGCCTCGACGACGCCATCCACAGCATCGCGCCGACCCTGCCGAAATCGCGTTACCGCGAGTTGGCGCTGCTGTATCGCGGGCACTATCTCGCCCACGAGGACGACATTTCGCTCTTTGCCGGGGCGACCGAGCTCCTGAACGACCTCGATGTTGCGGGGCGTTTCCTCGCCGTGGCGACCGGCAAGAGCCGCGCCGGGCTCGATCGCGCGCTGCAGGCGAGCGGCTTGCGCTCGCACTTCGCCGCGACGCGCTGCGGCGACGAGGGCTTTCCGAAGCCGCATCCGGACATGCTTCTGCACCTCATGGAGCGCCTCGGCGCGTCGCCGGAGGACACGCTGATGGTCGGCGATACCACGCACGACATCGAGCTTGCCCACAACGCCGGTGTGCAGGCGATTGCCGTTGCCTACGGCGCGCACGCGACCGCCAGGCTGCGCGCGGCATCACCCCTCGCAGTCGTGCCCTCCGTGGCCGCGCTTCGCGCCTGGCTCGCCGAGGCCGGGTAGCGCTCGGCGAGCGATCGACGCTGGCGTGGTCGGCGGCGGGGCACCGACCGGTTCGCTACCGCTGCAAGCGGACGAGGTCGAGGGCGACGCCGCGGGCGATCGCCTCGGCGCGGTTCAGCACCCCCAACTTGCGCACGATGTTGCCCATGTGGAAATTGACCGTGCGTTCGGCGATCCCGAGCTTGGCACCGATGTCGGCGCTGGTGAGCCCACAAGCGGCACGCGTCAGGCACTCGCGCTCGCGGTCGGTGAGGATCGCACTGCGCGGGGTGTCGGGCGCCGGCCAGTGCGCACCCAGGATGCGCTCGTGGAGCAGGCAGCCGAGGAGGGCGAGACTCGCGAGTTCGTCGCGGATCTTCGCGGTACGCGCCGGATCCGGCTGCACGGTCCGACGATCCCAGGCGATTATTGCCCGCTCGCCGTGCGCCTGCCGTAGTGACATCGCCAGGCCCGAGCCGATTCCGCTCGCCGTGGCGCTTGCGGCAAAGGTACCCCGAGCCAACTCCGCGGCGGTGCCGGCGTGCTGCCAGGCGAGCGGAGCCGACCGGTCATGGGTGAGCGTTACCCGCGGATCGATGCGCTGGAAGATGTGCTCGCGGTACCACGCCTTCCACTGCGGACCGGCGGTCGTCCAGTGCCGCACCAGTTCGGGACCGATCGTCCCGGTCCGGACGACGAGATACGAGAATCCATCGAAGCCGCAGTGCCTGGCGAGGTCGGCGGCTGCGCGGGTCGCGTGACCGGCATCATCGCCCGCGACGAGCGCGCGGCGCAGTGTGTCTGCCATCGCCACGACGTCCTCGGCGTCCAGGTGACCCAACGCGTGCTCGTCCATCACTGCGGCCCTCCCCCATGGCGGCGTCATCGGAATGCGACCTGCGACGGCTCGCAGACTAGGGGGATTGCCGAGGGCTCGCTACTGTGGAAGACGACGAAGGGTGGGTCACCCCGCGGCGCAGAAACGGGTGGAAATCGTATCCGTAACCGCTTGGGATGCAAGGAAAACCATGATACCGGCGTCGTCGGCGCGCCTGTACCAATCTACAGGTAGGCTACAACAGATTCCGCTGAACGGCGATGGCAACGACCTCCTGGCGATTGGCGGCACCGAGCTTGCTGCGAATGCGATCGAAATGGAATTGCACGGTGCGCGCGCCGATGTCGAGTTTGACCGCGATGTCGTCGGTGGTGAGGCCGCGGGCGGCAAGGCGTACGCATTCGATCTCGCGTCGCGACAGCGGCGAGTTTCGCGTTGTCGGGTGGGGTCGGCCGTCGAGGACGCCGCGCATGAAGAACTCGTGGAAGTAATGGCTGAAGGCCACGATGTCGGCCACATTGCGGCCGATTGCGGCCTGCCGCAGCGGGTCGTTGATCCTGACCCGGGAGTCGAGCCCCACGTAGACGTGGCAGTCGCGGGCTGCATGGAACATGTAGGCGATGCCGCTGCCGATGCCGTGGGCGAGCGCATCGTCGAGGAAGGCATTCTCCCGGGGGACCGAACCGCGCAGCGTCGTCTGGTCCCAGACGAGGGGGATCGCGCTCGTCCACGTCGCCCGGACGCGTGGATCGATCTCGACGTAGCGGTGGTGATCGTAGCGGTCGAGCCAGGGCTGCGGCAGCGTCGTGCAGACGTACACCGCGTGCTGGTGATCGATTTCCGGCATCGCCGAGGTGGCATACGAGAAGTAGTCGAAGCCGAAATGCCCGGCGATGGCGGTGAGCGGCGCACCCAAATCCTCCCCGCGGGCGGCGGCGGCAACGAGCGGGGCGAGGAATGGCGGCGCGTAGGCGTTGCGGCCTAGGTTGGGTGGGCCGGGGACGACGGGATGGAGCATGCCGTTCCCCTCGCAAGCGTTGGGCGGGACACGACGGGTGCGGCCATCGCCGTCGACCGCACCGGCATCGTAGACGGTATCCCTGCTGCGCGCCAATAGGGAGCCGCCGACGGGGGCGCCGCCGACCGGGGGGCGGCCAGGCCGACTGCGCGCTGCGGCGTGATCAGCGGGCGGCGGGGAGCCCCCGGACGGTCGCGCCCGGTCCGATACCCCGCTCGGCGAACCATCCCTTCTTCATTTCGAGCGCATAGAGCGCCGGACCTTTCGACCAGTGGGTGTCCTCGGTCTGCGGTTGCATGTCCTCGACATTGATGATCTTGCCGTCGGCGCCGATGAAGGCGATGGAGAGCGGAATGAAGGTGTTCTTCATCCAGAAAGCGAGGGGCTCGGCGCGCTCGAAGACGAAGAGCATGCCGTGGTCGGGTTGCAGGCTGAAGCGCTGCATGAGGCCGCGCGCGCGGTCGTCGGCGCTGGCCGCCACCTCGGCGACGACCTTGTGCGCGCCGATCGTCAGACTGAGCTTCGGCAACTCCGCCGCGTGCGCCGGCGGCAGGGCGAATGCGGCGCCGATCAGGAGCGTGGCGATGAATTTCATCCGGAAACCTCCGTAGGCAGGCGAACGTGCCGGCGATAGACGAGCCACGAGGCGCTGCTCGCGGCGATGAAGGCGAGCATGCCCCAGGCGAGCCCGGGGAGCGAGCGCGAGAGGAGGGGCGACACCGAACCGGCGGCGACGGCACCCAGCGCGAACTGCGCGAAGCCTTGCAGTGACGCGGTCATGCCGCGCAGCGTGGGAAAGAGGTCCAGCATCGTCAGCGTGATGCTCGGCATGGCGAGCGCCCAGCCCAACGTACACACGAGGATCGGCGCGATGTTCCACGCTACGCCTGGTGGCAGCAGGTGGCACACGAGGACGTTCACCGTGGCGCCGACCGCCATGATCGCAAGGCCGATGTTCACGGTGCGCAGCGGCGACAGCCGGCCCGCGATACGGCCCGAGACGAACGCGCCGGTCATGATGCCGGTGATCATCGGGATGAAGAGCCATCCGAAGCCCAGCGTCGATACGCCGAGCAGACCCGACAGGAAGTAGGGCGCCGATGCGATGTAGAGGAACCACCCGCAAAACGACAGCGCGGTGACGAGCGCGAGGAGCAGGAACGCGGGGCGGCCGAGAACGGTGCGGTAGCTCCGCCACAAGGCCGCCGGGTGCAGCGGCTGCCGCTGCGCGCGCGGCAGCGTTTCGGGCAGAACGCGCGCGAACACCGCGAGCAGGGTGACGGTGTACGCGAGCAGGAACCAGAAGATCGAGCGCCATCCCATGACGTTGAGGAGGATGCCACCCACGATCGGCGCCACCGCCGGGCCGATGCCGAAGACGAGCGTGACGTGCGACATCATGCGTTGCGCCTCGGCACCGTGGTAGCGATCGCGGATGACCGCGCGCCCCACGACGACGCCGGCGCCGGCAGAGACGCCTTGCACGGCTCGAAACAGCCACAGCGACTCGATGTTGCCGGCAATTGCGCAGCCGAGCGAGCCGACGGCAAAGACAGCGAGTCCACCGAGCACGACGGGCCGACGGCCGAGCGCGTCGGCGAGCGCGCCGTGCCAGAGCATCATCACCGCGAATGCGATCATGTACGCCGAGAGCGTTTGCTGCATGGCGATCGGCGCCACGCGGAACTCGGCCTGGATCGCCCCGAAGGCCGGAAGGTACATGTCGACCGCGAACGGTCCCAGCATCGCGAGCGATGCGAGGAGCGCCGCGAAGGTCCAGGAGCGGCGGTGGCCGACGCGCCCCGGGTCGCGTGCGGTCGTCACGGGGGTGGGCGGCCGGCCAGTGCCGCCTCGACGGTCGCACGGTCGTAGCGCGGCGCGAAGAGTCCGATGAAGGCGTACACGAAGCCGCGCTGGAAGACGCCGCGGCGCAGGCCGAGGCGCGTGGTCGACGGCGCGAACAGGTGACCGGCGTCGAGCTTCTCGAACTGGGCATCGCGTGCCGCGTCGAACGCCATTTCGGCAATGATGCCGATCCCCATGCCGAGTTCGACGTAGGTCTTGATCACATCCGAGTCGAGCGCAGTGAGGACGACGTTCGGCTCGAGGCCGTGCGCCGCAAAGGCGGCGTTGATCGCGGTGCGCCCGGTGAAGCTGAAATCGTAGGTGACGATGGGAAACCTGGCGAGTGCGTCCAGCGTGAGCGGCTGGATCTTGCCGAGCGGGTGCCGCTTGGGTGCGATCACCACCCGGTTCCACTCGTAGCAGGGCAGCGTGACGAGTTGCGGATAGTCGGCGAGCGCCTCGGTTGCAATGCCGAGGTCGGTATCGCCGCGCGCGGTGCGCTCGGCCACTTGCAGTGGATTGCCTTGATGCAACTCGACGCGGACCTTCGGATAGCGCGTGGCAAATGCCCGCAGGACCTCGGGCAGTACGTAGCGAGCCTGCGTGTGCGTCGTGGCGATCGACAGCGTGCCGGTGTCCTCGCTGCGGAATTCGGCGGCGACGCGCTTCATGTTGCGCAGTTCGTCCAGGGCGCGGCGGGCGGTGGCCACGACGACTTCGCCCGCGGGGGTGAGCGAGGCGAGCCGCTTGCCCTGCCGGACGAAGATCGCGAGACCCAATTCGTCCTCGAGCTGGCGCACCTGCTTGCTGATGCCCGGTTGCGACGTGAAGAGCGCTTCCGCCGCATCCGAGACGTTGAGGCCGTGCTCGACGATGGCGACGAGGTAGCGCAGTTGCTGGAGGTTCACGATGCCTTATAACCGGCGGCCGGACATGTGCGAAAATTATATATCTGCGGGATAGATACGATCTTCGTCATGCTGCAGTTCTTCACCGTCCATCCGGTCAATCCCCAGCCGCGCCTCGTGCATCAGGCGGCCGATATCCTGCGCGACGGCGGCGTCGTCGCGTATCCGACCGATTCGAGCTACGCGCTCGGCTGTCGTCTGGGAGATCTGGCCGCGGCGACGCGCATCCGGACGATCCGCGGTCTGGGCGATCGCCATTTCCTGACGCTCGCTTGCGCCGATCTCGCGAGCGCCGCCCGCTTCGTGCGTCTGGCGAACTGGCAGTTTCGCCTGGTGCGGCAAGGGATCCCCGGGCCGTTCACCTTCCTCCTGCCGGCGTCGAGCGAGGTACCGCGGCGACTGCTGACCGATCGCCGCCGCACGCTGGGCATCCGCGTTCCCGAACACCCGGTGGTTCGCGCGCTCCTCGCCGAGTTGGGCGAACCGATCCTGTCGTCGACGCTGATCCTGCCGGGCGACGACGCCCCGCTCGACGATCCGCAGGCCATCCGCGAGCGCCTCGCACACGCGATCGACGCCGTCATCGACGCCGGGCCGTGCGCGAACGTGCCGACGACAGTGATCGACCTCATCCGCGAGCCGCCGACGCTCGTTCGTCGCGGTGGCGGCGATCCGCGCCGGCTCGGACTCGAACTCGCGACGCCGGATCCGGCGTGGGCCGAGTCGACTTGAGGTAGAATGCCCGCGGATGGAGTCCTCGCTCACGACCGCCTTGCTTGCGATCGTGCCGGTGGTCCTGGCGATCGTTCTCCATGAAGCAGCGCACGGCTACGTCGCGCGGGTATTCGGTGACGAGACCGCCTGGAAGCTCGGACGGGTGACGCTCAATCCGTTCAAGCACATCGATCTCATCGGCACGATCGTCGTACCGGGCCTGTTGCTCCTGACCGGCGTACCCTTCCTCTTCGGGTGGGCAAAGCCGGTGCCGGTGAATTTTGCGAACCTCCGGCATCCCAAGCGCGACATGATCTGGGTCGCCGCGGCGGGGCCCGGTGCCAACTTCGCGATGGCGCTGCTATGGGTGCTGCTGGCGGAGGCGGCGAGGCCGAAAGCGCCGTGGGCGAGCGACGGATTGTTCCTGATGGCGCGCATCGGCATCTCGATCAACGTCGTGCTGATGGTGTTGAATTTGCTTCCGATACCGCCACTGGACGGCGGGCGGATCGCGGTGGGCCTGTTGCCCGAACGTGCAGCGAGCGTGCTCGCGCGCATCGAGCCCTTCGGCTTCGTCGTGATCGTGCTGTTGTTGGTAACCGGGTTCCTGGGCGACCTCATGCGGCCGCTCCTGCGCGCTGCCACGTCGCTGCTGTACGCGATCGTCGGCGCGTGACGGGCGCGCGAGGCGCCCCTCGAGCCGGACGAGACGAGAGAGAGTTTCACCACCACCCATGTTCGCTGACCGCGTGTTATCGGGCATGCGTCCCACCGGGCGCATGCACATCGGCCATTACCATGGCGCCCTCAAGAACTGGGTGCGTCTCCAGCGCGAGTACGAATGCCTGTACTTTGCCGCCGACTGGCATGCCCTGACGACGCACTACGAGACTCCCGAGGACATCGCGGCGATGACCTGGGAGATGATGATCGACTGGCTCGCCGCCGGCATCGATCCGGCGCGCGCGACGCTGTTCGTGCAATCGCGCGTGCTGGAGCACGCCGAACTCACGCTCCTGCTCGGCATGGTCACGCCGGTCACCTGGCTCGAGCGGGTGCCGACGTACAAGGACCAGCAGCAGAAGCTTGCCGATCGCGATCTCGGCAATTTCGGCTTCCTCGGCTATCCCGTGATGATGTCGGCGGACATCCTCGTCTACCGCGCGAACATGGTGCCGGTGGGTGAGGACCAGCTCGCGCACATCGAGATCACCCGCGAGCTCGCGCGCCGCTTCAATCACATCTACGGCCGCGAGCCGGGCTTCGAGGAGAAGGCACGCGCCGCGGTGAAGAAGCTGGGCGGCAAGAAGGCGAAGCAGTACGACGAGATGCGCGTGGCGTACCAGGAGCAGGGCGACACCGCGGCGCTCGCCGCCGCGCGCGATCTGCTGGCCGGCGCGCAGAACCTGGCCGCGGCGGAGCGCGAGCGGCTCGCGGGCTACCTCGAGGGCACGCGCCGCACGATCCTGCCGGAACCCAACGGGCTCCTCACCGAGAATGCCAAGGTGCCGGGGCTCGACGGTCGCAAGATGTCGAAGTCGTACGGCAATGCCGTGCTGCTGCGCGAAGATCCGGCCGAAGTGACGCGCAAGATCCGCACGATGCAGACCGATCCGGCGCGGGTGCGGCGCACCGATCCCGGTGATCCCGAAAAATGTCCGGTGTGGCCGCTGCACAAGATCTACTCCTCCGAAGCGACGCGCCAGTGGGTGGTGGAGGGCTGCACGACGGCCGGTATCGGCTGCCTCGAATGCAAGCAGCCGGTGATCGACGCCATCATCGCCGAGCAGAAGCCGATCATCGAACGGGCGCAGAAGTACGTCGACGATCCCAAGCTCGTGCGCGCCATCGTCGCCGACGGCTGCGACCGGGCACGCAAGCTTGCCGCCGAGACGCTGCGCGAGGTGCGCGCGGCGATGTGCCTGTCGTACGACCCGCCGGGTTCCCCATGAGCGAAGCCGCGCTCGACCTCGCGCATCCGTCGCCGGATCCGAAGCCGCTCGCCCGCGTCTACGGCGAGGCGGTCACCGAGCTGCCGCAGGACCTGTACATCCCGCCCGAGGCGCTCGAGGTATTCCTCGAGTCGTTCGAAGGACCGCTCGATCTCCTGCTCTACCTGATCCGCCGGCAGAACATCAACGTGCTCGACGTCCCGATGGCCGAGCTCACCCGCCAGTATCTGGGGTACGTGGAGATGATGCGGCGGACCCAGCTCGAGCTCGCCGCCGAGTACCTGCTGATGGCGGCGGTGCTGATCGAGATCAAGTCCCGCCTGCTGCTGCCGAAGCCGCCGGCACCGCCGGGGCAGGAACCCGAGGATCCTCGCGCCGAGCTGGTGCGTCGCCTCCTCGAATACGAACGCATGAAGCAGGCGGCGCGCGAACTCGACGCCCTGCCGCTCGCGCAGCGCGACTTCGCGCTGGTGCGCGTGTGGTTCGACCACGTCGCCGCGCAACGGCTGCCCGACGTCCACCCCGACGATCTCAAGGCCGCGTGGGCGAGCCTCGTCGCCCGCGCCAAGGTCAACCGGCGCCATCTCGTGACGCGCGAGCAGCTCTCGGTGCGCAGCGAGATGAGCCGCGTGCTGAAGCAGCTCGCGTCCGGCACGTACACCGAGTTCACGACGCTCTTCGCCGAACACCGCGACGTGGCGCACCTCGTGGTGACGTTCCTCGCCTTGCTCGAACTCGCGCGCGAGCGACTCGTGACCATCGCGCAAACCGCGCCGTACGCACCGATCCACGTCACGCTGTGCGGCGCGCCCGAATTCACCCTGGCCGGCGACGTCGCCGACTGAACGCATGGACGCGAACGAACACCACGAGCCGTTGCCCGACACCACCGACACGATTGCGCCCGACACCACCGACACGATTGCGCCCGGCGCCGCCGCGACCGCCGCCAACGAGGCGGCGGACGGCGCAGTGACGGCGACTGCGGCTGCCGAGCCCAACGCTGATGGCGCTGGCATCGGTGACGCCGCCAACGCCGTCGGCGACGTCGCCGAGGTGAAGGGTATTCTCGAGGCCGCCCTGCTCATCGCTGGTGAACCCACCGCCACGGCAGTCCTCGCCAGGCTCTTCGACCCGCCGCTCGCCCCCGAACTCGTGCGCAACCTCCTCACCGATCTCGCGCAGGACTGGCGAGGTCGCAAGGTCGAGCTCGTCCAGGTCGCAAGCGGTTGGCGTTTCCAGGGTACGCCGGCGGTCCAGCGCTACCTCGATCGCCTGTCGCCGGAGAAGCCGCCGCGCTATTCGCGGGCGGTGATGGAGACGCTCGCCATCATCGCCTACCAGCAACCCGTCACCCGCGGCGACATCGAAGCGATCCGCGGCGTTGCCGTTTCCACGAACGTCGTCAAGTCGCTCGAGGACCGGCAATGGGTGGAAGTCGTGGGCCACCGTGAGACGCCGGGCCGCCCGGCCCTGTACGCCACCACGAAGTTGTTCCTGGACGACCTCGGCCTCCGCTCACTCGCGGAACTCCCGCCTCTCGCCGAGCTCGATACGTCCCATCTCCTGGAGATTCCCGATGCCCCAACCAAGGCCGCCGAGGCGGCACTCGCACTCGCGACCCCACTCCTCGGGGCCGAGTCCCATGAAGCAGACGAACATCGCGCTGCACGCGATCCGGGAGAGCATGCCGCCGACCCGGATCAAACGCTCCACTGACGAGGTCTTCAGCGAGCCGCAGCGCCTGCACAAGGTGCTGGCGTCGTGCGGCTTCGGCTCGCGTCGGGCGATGGAGGAGATGATCCTCGCCGGGCGGATCACCGTGAACCGCGAGCCGGCCGAAGTGGGCCAGAAGGTCGGTCCCGGCGACGAGGTTCGGATCAACGGTGAACTCGTGAAGGTCCGTTTCACCGAGCCTCGTCCGCGCGTGCTCATGTATCACAAGCCGACCGGCGAGATCGTTACTCGCGACGATCCGGAAGGGCGGCCGACGGTATTCGCGAAACTGCCGTCGATCGGCTCGGGCAAATGGATCAACGTGGGCCGCCTCGACTTCAATACCGAAGGCTTGCTGCTCTTCACCAATTCCGGCGAGCTCGCGAATCGCATGATGCACCCGCGCTACGAGGTCGAGCGCGAGTACGCGGTGCGCGTCCTGGGTCGCCTCGATGAGGAGCAGCGGCAGCGCCTGCTCGACGGCATCGCGCTCGACGATGGGCTTGCCAAGTGCGCGCAGGTCGAGGACGGCGGCGGCGAGGAAGAGGGCGCCAATCACTGGTATCGCGTGGTGCTGACCGAGGGCCGCAATCGCGAAGTGCGACGGCTCTTCGAGGCGCTCGACATTCCGGTGACGCGGCTCATCCGCACGCGTTACGGAACGCTCGCGATGCCGTCGCTGCTCAAGCGCGGCGACCTCAGGGAACTCGAGGCCGCCGAGGTCGCGACCGTGCTCGCGGCCGCCGGCCTCAAGACGCCGGCAGGGCATCCGCACGCGGGCCCGCGGCCCGGACAGCAGCGTCCGCCGCACGGCAAGGGTCGTCACGGCAAGCACAAGGGTGCGCGGCCGCCGCAGGGTGCGCCACGAGCGACGTCGTCCGGTGGTGACGCTCTGGAGGTGCCGGTCCCGGGTGCTGGCGTGCCCGCGGGTCCCGAACGCGGGAAGTACGGTGGCCCGCGTCCGCATGGCAAGGGGCCGCGGCCGAAGGCGCGTCCCCCGCAAGCGCGTCCGGACTTCGAGACCACGCAGCCGACTTCCAATGCCAACGCGATCGGCTGGCGCAGCCCGGCGGGCGGCGCCGCGCGTCGCGCGCCGGGGTACGCCGGAGCCAAGGGGCACGGTGGCGCGAAGGGCTATGGTGGTGCAAAGGGCCAGGGCGGCGCGAAGGCTTACGGTGGCCAGGGCGGTGGGCATGCACCGCGACCACCGCGGCAACGCGTGGATTTCGATGAGATCCAACCGACGAGCAATGCCAACGCTTCGCCGTTTGCCACGACGCGTTTGTCGTTGCCGCAGCACGCCCCGCGAACCGACGGCGATGCGGGCGGCTATGGACCCGGACCGCGCGGCAATCGCAGCGGTCCGCGCGGGCGGGCCGCCGGCAAGGGTGGCTTCCGCGGCAAGGGCGGAGCGCATCCCGCCAAGGGTGCGCCGCGGGAGGTCAATGGCAACGTCGCGCCGCGCGTGAGCGCGGGTGAGCGGCGCGAAGTGGACGGCAACGTGGCCCCGGGCGGCAGCACGCGCCGCGACGACGAGTCCTAGCGGTCTGTCGCGGCGCCGGCGAGCACCGGGAATCCGGCATCGTGCCGCGCGTCATCGTCGCCTGCCGTGGCGATCGCGACGCCGCGGCGCCGTTACAGGAAGAGGTCCGGCAGCGGCTCGACCCCAGGCTTGTTCGCGTAGCGCGCGAAGTCGGTGACGCCGGCTTCGCGCAGCGCCTCCTCGTCGATGAAGAAGCGCCCGGTGGTGGTCCGCGCATCGCGCGTGACGATGGCGTGCGCCGCATCGGCCATGATCTCCGGCCTTCGCGCTCGCTCGAGTTGCTCCTGCACGCCGGGTACCAGCGCGAGCGCCGCAGTATCGATGATGGTGCGCGGCCACAGCGCATTGACGCCGATGCCGTCGGCGCGAAACTCCTCGGCCATCCCCAGCACGCACATGCTCATGCCGTACTTCGCGATGGTGTAGGCGACGTGCGGCGCGAACCATTTCGCCGCGAGATTGAGCGGCGGCGACAGCGTCAGGATGTGCGGATTGCGACCGGCCCGTGCCGACGTCACGAGGTGCGGCAGGCACGCCTGCGAGCACACGAAGGTCCCGCGCACGTTGACGCCGAGCATGAGGTCGAGGCGCTTCACCGGCGTGGCGAGCGTGCCGGTGAGGCTGATCGCACTCGCGTTGTTGACCAGGATGTCGATGCCGCCGAAGTGATCGACCGTCGCCTGGACGGCGGCGTGGACCGCGGCCTCGTCGCGGATGTCGCAGGCCAGCGCGAGCGCCTTGCCTCCGGCCGCCTCGATCTCGGCCGCGGCGGTATGGATGGTGCCGGGCAGCTTGGGATGCGGGGTGGTGGTCTTGGCGGCAATCGCGACGTTGGCGCCGTCGCGTGCCGCGCGCCTGGCGATCGCAAGACCGATGCCACGCGATCCACCGCTGATGAAGAGGGTGCGGCCGGCAAGTGTATTCATACCGTACTCCTTCGGGTGCGATGCGGCCGGACGACGCGGGTATCGCGCACCGTGCGCCGCGTGGTGGTGATCACGACCCGCGTCCGAACTGCGCGGGACGCTTGGCGAGGAACGCGGTGACGCCCTCGCGGAAGTCGTCGGTGGCGACACAGGCGGCGAAGCTCGCCGCCTCGGCGGCCAGTTGCTCCGGCAGCGAGCGGCTCTCGGCGGCGCGGAGGAGGCGGCGGGTGTTGCGCAGGGCGAGCGCCGGTCCGCTGGCGAGGCCGTCGGCGACAGCGCGTACCGCCGCATCGAGTTCGCCGGCAGGGACCACCCGGTTGACGAGACCCCAGGCCAGGGCCTGCCTCGCATCGAAGCGATCGCCGACGAGCATGATCTCGAGTGCGCGGCGCAAGCCGACGAGGCGCGGCAGCGACCACGTGCCGCTGCCGTCCGGGGTGGTGCCGATCGTCTTGTACGCCGCCGCAAAGTACGCATTGTCGGCAGCGATCACGAGGTCGCAGGCATTCATGAGCGAGAGCCCGAAGCCGGCCACTGCCCCGTGCACCTGCGCGATGAGCACGTGCGGCATCGCGTCGAGCGTCTCGATCGCGGCGTGCAGCCGCGCGATGAGATCGCCGAAGCGCGCGCTGCGCTCCGCCGGCGGCTTGTCGAGGTCGGTCGCGAACGAGCGGACGTCGCCGCCGGCCATGAAATGCTTGCCGGCGCCGCGCACGATGACCACCCGCAGGCGATCGTCGCTCGCGATCTGCGCGGTGGCGGCGACGAGGCCGTCGACCATGGCGAAATCGAGCGCATTGAGCGAGTCGGGGCGGTTGAGGGTCAGCGTGGCGATGGGGCCGTCGCGTTCGAGGATGATGGTGTCCATGGCGGGCGGGGATGTGGGACGTGGAATGGGGATGCCGATGGTCGATGGGCGGAGGGGAGGGGAGCGCGGGCGTGCGTCACCTGCCCCTATTCTCGCCCATCCTGCCCGTCGGGAAACGGGTACCCGCAACGGGTGGGGCAGAGCGTCCAGTGCTGGCGGCAGTGAATACGCGGTCAGCGGCGATCGTCCGGCGCGCGAAACGGCGACGCCGACGCGAGTTCGTCGCGGGCGTGCTCGACCTCGACGCGCTCGCGTGCGCAGAACTCCGCAATGGCGGCGGCAAAGGCGGGATCGCCCACGGCGTGCAACGAGTGCGTGGCGATGGGGCGCAAGCCGCGGGCGAGCTTGTGCACGCCCTGCGCGCCGCCTTCGAAGCGGCTGAGGCCGCGTTCGAGACAGAACTCGATCGCCTGGTAGTAGCACGCCTCGAAGTGGAGGCCGGGGACGTACTCGATCGCGCCCCAGTAGCGTCCCCACAGCGTATCGGCGTCGACGATGTCGAGCGCCGCGCAAAGCCGCTGGCCGGCACGCGAGCCGATGACGAGCACCACGTGGTCGGGCAACACCGCGCCGAGGCGCGCGAAGAACGCCGCGGTGAGGTACGGGGTCGAGTGGTGCGCGCGATACGTGGCCGTGTAGCAGCGGTGGAAGAACGTCCAGTCGTCGGCGGTGATCTCGCGCCCACTGCGGCGCTCGAACGTGACGCCCGCCGCGGCGAGCCGCCGGCGTTCCTGCTTCACCTTCTTGCGCTTGTCGTGCGAGAACGCGGCGAGGAAGTCCGTGAAGTCGCGATAGCCCTCGTTGACCCAATGGAACTGCACGCCCGTGCGGGCCACGAGCGGCAGATCGCGGGCATCGCGCAACTCGGTCTCCGGCAGGAAGAGGACGTGCAGCGACGAGAACTCGCTGCTGCGCACCAGATCGACCGCGTGCGCGAGCAACGCGTGGCGCACGGCGGCGTCGGTCGCGAGGAGCCGCGGGCCGGTGACCGGCGTGAAGGGAATCGCCGCGACGAGCTTCGGATAGTAGGCGCGTCCGTGCCGGCGGTAGGCCTCGGCCCAACCCCAGTCGAAGACGTACTCGCCGTAGCTGTGCGTCTTGGCGTACAGCGGCAGCGCACCGACCAGCGTCCCGCACTGCCAGGCGGTGACGTAGTGCGGCGTCCACCCGGTGCGCGGCGTCGCGCAGCCGGTGTCGTGCAAGGCGCTGAGGAAGGCGTGAGTCAGGAACGGTTGGATCGACGTGCCGGCGAGCGCATCCCAGGCGGCCGGCGTGACCTCCGCGAGCGTCACGTCGGTGCGCAGCACGGGCGAGGCGGCGATCGGCAATGGCGGCGCGACGAACGGAACGGGGGATTGCATGGCGGGGGATTGTGGCGCGAAAGCGAGATGTGTCTCAAGCGCCGGGGCGCGAGGTGGCGTCCCCGACGGCCGCCGCCGCTGCCGGGCGACGAACGCCGCCGTTGCGCACCGCTACCGGTGCCCGCCCCGGCGCATCGTGTAAGCTTTCGTCGAAAATCACGCGTTCGGTGCCGCGTCCTGCGGCCCGCGTGAATCGCACATCGCTAACGTTGGCTGGAGTTTTTCCATGAAGAAGATCGAGGCAGTGGTCAAGCCGTTCAAGCTCGACGAGGTGCGCGAGGCGCTCTCGGAGCTGGGGGTGACGGGACTTACCGTCACCGAAGTCAAGGGATTCGGTCGGCAGAAGGGCCATACCGAGCTGTATCGCGGCGCGGAGTACGTCGTCGACTTCCTGCCGAAGGTGAAGGTCGAGGTGGTGGTCCCGGATACGCTCGTCGAGCGCGCGATCGAGGCGATCGTGAAAGCCGCGCGCACCGGCAAGATCGGCGACGGCAAGATCTTCGTCACGTCGGTCGAGCACGTCGTGCGCATCCGCACCGGCGAGTCGGGCGACGCCGCCATCTGATTCCCGGGAGGAACTGCGCCATGTCCATGCTGCGCGATTTCCGCGAGTTCGCGGTCAAGGGCAACGTCATCGACCTGGCCATCGCCGTGATCATCGGCGCCGCCTTCGGCCGCATCGTCGATTCGCTGGTCAAGGACATCATCATGCCGATCATCGGCAAGGTGGTCGGGGGCCTCGACTTCTCCAATTACTTCATCATGCTGGGCACGCCGCCCGCGGGTTACGGCGGGCCGATGACCTACGAGGCGCTCACCAAGGCGGGCGTGCCGCTGGTGGGGTGGGGGAATTTCCTCACCATCGTGTTGAATTTCATCATCCTCGCCTTCGTGATCTTCTGGATGGTGCGCCAGGTCAACCGGACGAAGGAGCGTCTGGCACCATCGGCGCCGGCAGCGCCACCGCCGACGCCCGAGGACGTCGTCCTCCTGCGCGAGATCCGCGACCTCCTGCGCAAGGGCCAGTAGCCGTTGCGCGCCGGGATGCCGAGGGCACCGGCGCGATGGCCACCCATCCCGCCGGAGGGGTCCATGACGCGAGAGCGCCAGCGTCACCGGTGCGCACGACGTCTTCGTGATGACGCCGAACGACCACGACGGCCTCGACAATCGGGGCCGCGTGATGATGCGCATCGAAGACGGCAGGTGGGTGCTCATCAGGTAGCCGCGGCGCAACGGTAGAATGACGCCTGTGCCGCCGGGTCCGTCCCGGCGGTTGCGCATTGGAGCCCCCTTTCCGTGGACCTCACGATCGCCGCGCTCCTCGCGCAGGACGGCATCACCAATGGCGCGATCTACGCGCTGCTGGCGCTGGCGCTGGTCCTCGTCTTCGCGGTGACGCGCGTGATCCTCGTGCCTTCCGGTGAATTCGTGACCTGGGGCACGCTCACGCTGGCGGGTCTGCAACTCGGCAAGGCGTCGGGGATCGTCGGTCTCGTCGTCGGCATGGCGGTGCTCGCCGGATCGATGGAGACCTGGCGCTGCGTCCGCGCGCGCGAGCTTGACCGCCTGCCGCGCGCCCTTGTCCTCTGGTGCGGCGTGCCGTTGGCGATCGCCGCGCTCGTCTGGTTCTGCGCGCCGCTGCTGCTGCCGCTGCCGGCACAGGTGCTGCTCACGCTCGCCGCGGTGACGGCATTGGGGCCGCTCCTCTACCGCGTCGCGTACCAGCCGCTGGCCGGGGCGAGCGTGCTCGTGCTCCTCATCGTTTCGGTGGCGCTGCACTTCACGATGGTCGGCCTCGGGCTGTGGTTCTTCGGCGCCGAGGGCTCGCGCACGCCCGCCTTCAGCCCGGTGTCGTTCACCGTCGGCAACGTCACGATGAGCATGCAGAGCCTTCTCGTGGTGGCGACGAGCGTCGCGCTCATCGGCGCGCTCGCGCTCTTCTTCGGGCGCACGCTCTACGGCCGCGCACTGCGCGCCACCGCGGTCAACCGCGCCGGCGCGCGCCTGTGCGGCATCTCGCCCGAGTTCGCCGGCACGCTCACCTTCGCGCTCGCCGCACTGCTGTGCGCGTTCTGCGGCGTCCTGATCGGGCCGATCACCACCGTCTACTACGACTCGGGCTTCCTCATCAGCCTCAAGGGGTTCGTCGGCGCGATCATCGGCGGTCTCGCGAGCTATCCGCTCGCTGCCGCAGGGTCGCTCCTCGTCGGCCTCATCGAGTCCTTCTCGTCGTTCTGGGCGAGCGCCTTCAAGGAAGTCATCGTTTTCACGCTGATCATTCCCGTCCTCCTGTGGCGCAGCCTGCGCACACAGCACCACGAGGACGAGGAGTGAACGTGCCGCGCGCCGCCGTTGCCGGCATCCTCCTGCTGCTCGCCGCGCTGCCGCTGGTGGCGCCGGCGTTCTGGGTGACGCTCGCCAACTATATCGGCCTGTACAGCATGATCGCATTGGGCCTCGTGGTCCTCACCGGTGTGGCCGGCCAGACCTCGTTCGGCCAGGCGGCGTTCGTGGGCATCGGCGCCTACGTCACCGCGTACCTGACGACGCGCCACGCGCTCTCCCCCTGGCTCGCGCTGGCGATCGGCCTCGCCGGCACCGGCCTCGTCGCACTGTTCCTGGGCTTCATCACGCTGCGCATGCGCGGGCACTACCTGCCCCTCGCTACCATCGCGTGGGGGATCAGCCTGTACTACGTCTTCGGCAACCTCGAGGCGCTGGGCGGGCACACGGGTCTTTCGGGCATTCCCGCGCTGTCCTTTGCCGGGATCGCGCTCAAGGACGAGCGCCGCTACTACTGGCTCATCTGGGTCGTCACGCTGCTCGCGCTGTGGGCCGCGCACAACGTCCTCGATTCGCGCTCGGGTCGCGCGGTGCGGGCGCTCAAGGGCGGGCTCGACATGGTCGAGGCCTTCGGCGTCGATGCGGCGCGGCTCAAGATCGTGGTCTTCGTCTACGCCGCGCTCCTCGCGTGCGTCTCGGGGTGGCTCTACGCGCACCTGCAGCGCTTCGTCAATCCGACGCCCTTCGGCATCAACCAGGGCATCGAGTATCTCTTCATGGCGGTCGTCGGCGGTGCCGGCAGCGTGTGGGGCGCGGTGGTCGGCGCGACGCTCATCACCTTGCTCAAGGAGTGGCTGCAGGATCTCTTGCCGGCGCTCCTCGGCCGACAGGGCAATTTCGAACTGGTGGTCTTCGGCATCCTCATGGTGCTGATCCTCCAGTTCGCCCGCGACGGCGTGTGGCAATGGATCGCGCGACTGTTGCCGCGCCCGCAGCCGCGAGCGATCGCGCCGGCCGCTGCGCTGGCGCGCCGGCCGCGCCGCGGGGCGGCGGGTCCCCTGCTCGGCGTGCAAGCGGGGCGCAAGCAACTCGGCGGGC
>JBDHRR010000197.1:0-4063 GCA_039807685.1 Burkholderiales bacterium | reverse complement strand
AGGCGCCCGCCGAGCCGCCCGACGACGACACGTGGAAGATGATGACGGCCCCCTGGCGCGCCGACAAGCCGACGCAGGTCATGGCACCGGTCGGTTGCCTCGAGTGCCGCATGACGGGCTACCTGGGTCGCATCGGCCTGTACGAGATCATGGTGCTGACGCCCGCGCTGCGCCGGCTCGTCACCCACGACGCCGACGACCGCGCGATCCGCGAGCAGGCCTACAAGGACGGCATGAAGCCCCTGCGCGTATCCGGCGCAATGAAGGTCGCCGCCGGCATCACCACGGCGGACGAAGTGCTGAAGGTCGCGCCGCTTGCTTGAGCGCCGCCTGCGCCACGAGGCCGCCGGCGGACGCCCCTACGCTGGGATGAAGCGGAGCGCGACGCCGTTGTTGCAGTAGCGCTGGCCGGTCGGCTTCGGCCCGTCGTCGAAGACGTGGCCCTGGTGTCCTTCGCAGCGATGGCAGTGATACTCGGTGCGCGGATAGACGAGCTTGTAGTCGACCTTGGTCGCGAGCGCTCCGGGAATCGGCGCCCAGAAACTCGGCCATCCCGTGCCGCTGTCGAACTTGGTGTCCGACGTGAAGAGCGGCGCCGCACATCCCACGCACACGAACGTGCCCTTGCGCTTCTCGTGGTTGAGCGGGCTCGTGAACGGCGCCTCGGTGCCTTCTTCGCGGAGGACGTCGAATTGCTCGGCGGTGAGCGTCCGGCGCCATTCGTCGCGCGTCTTCACGACCTTGTCGCTGGTCGCCGCGCGCGAGGAGATCGCAGGCAGCGTGACAGTGGTGAGCGCGGCGAGACCGTGCTGGAGGAAGCGGCGGCGGATCATGGTCAGGTCGAAAGCAAAAGAATTGGCGAGCGAGTGCGCAACGCCGGGACAACGCGACCGGCACGACGCAAGAATACCCGCATAGTCAACGCGCTGCACGCGCGCGGCGCACGGGGGATCGCGCATCGCCCCCGGGACGTGACGACTGGCGGCGCCGTGCGCACCGCCGGCTCCGTGCGAATGTCGTCAGCGCGACCTTGCCCCGTACTTCCGCTGCAAGTGCACCGCGATTCGCGCCGGGCTGCTGCCGACCGCCTTGATGGCGCGCTGCAACTGCGCTTCCGTGCAGCGCAACTGTGCGCACCACCGCTCGACATCGCGCTCTTGCCCGAGCGTGACGCTTTGCGCGCCCGGATCGATCACCTCGCTCCTCGTTCCATCCGGCATGACGCTCTCCTCCTTCACGCTGCCGTCGCCCGATGTACGGTAGCGCGAGCGCCGCCTGTGGACAACCCGTGATCGACGCATACCGGCGTCCGGGCGAGTCCTACAAGAGGCACGGTGGAGGCAAAGGAACGCCGCCGGGCGAGGCGATCGGCGGCGACGGTTATCATCGCTGTCTTGCGATCTGCGCGTCGACTACCGCCTCACGTCTTCCGATGCCGACGATCCGCGATCCGTGCGCGCGGCCGGACGAGGGTCGGTGGCGAACCGCTGACCATGAATAGCGACACCCTCACCACCGACACCATTGCCAGCGCGACGCTCGAGCGCTATCTGCGCGGCATCCTTCCCGCTACCGACGCGCCACTCGTCGTCGAAGTGCTCGCCGGCGGCCAATCCAATCCCACGTTCCGCGTGCGCTTCGGGCACGCCTCATACGTGCTGCGCAAGCAGCCAGCGGGGGAGCTACTGCCCTCCGCGCACGCCGTCGATCGCGAGTACCGCGTGCTGACCGCGCTCGCCGGCAGTGGCGTCCCGGTGCCGCGCACGTACGGTTACTGCGACGATCGCAGCATCGTCGGCACGCCGTTCTTCGTGATGGACTTCGCGCAGGGGCGCCAGTTCTTCGATCCGGCGCTGCCCGAACTCGATCCCGCGCAACGCGCGGCATTGTGGGACGACATCAATGCGACGCTGGCCGCGCTCCATCGCGTCGACCATGCGGCGATCGGACTTGCCGACTACGGGCGTCCGGGCAATTACTTCGAGCGGCAGGTGGCGCGCTGGACGAAGCAGTACCGTGCTGCCGAGACCGAGCACATCGAGGCCATGGACCGGCTCATCGAGTGGCTGCCGCAGCACGTCCTGCAGGGCAACGACAGCGCCATCGTCCACGGCGACTTCCGGCTCGACAACCTCATCATCCATCCCACCGAGCCGCGGGTGATCGCGATCCTCGACTGGGAACTCTCCACGCTCGGCCACCCGCTTGCCGACCTCGCGTACCAGGCGATGGCGTGGCGGCTCACCTGGGAGCAGTTCCGTGGAATGGGGGGTCGCGACTTCGGCGCGCTCGGCATTCCGGAAGAGGCGGACTACGTCGCCGCGTACTGTCGGCGCACCGGACGCGATCGCATCGACCCTGCCACCTGGGAATTCTGCGTGGCCTTCAGCATGTTCCGGCTCGCGGCGATCCTGCAAGGCATCGCCCGGCGTGCCCTGCAGGGTAACTCGGCGGACGCCAACGCGGTGGCAGTGGGCGCGCGGGCGCGCACGATCGCCGAGGCGGCTTGGCGGCAGGTGGAGCGGATCGGGGGTGATGGTCGTCGGCCTCGCACCGGCAAATAGCCTGGGCTCAGGTCCTGGCGGAAGCGGTGAGATTCGAACTCACGAACGGTTGCCCGTTGCCGGTTTTCAAGACCGGTGCAATCGACCACTCTGCCACGCTTCCCGCAACCGCGCTCGCGACCGGTGCCTTCAACCGCTCGGCCACGCCTCCCGCTCGCCGCGCCGCGACTTGAATGCAGCGGCGCGAGCCGCATATTAGCAGGCGGTCCATATCCCTGCTGTGCATAGGGTGGGCCCTATTGAAACCCCCGGACTTTCTGATAGTCTTAAGAAGATATCGGCCCATGTCGGGCCGCATTGGAGGCTTTATGGATCGCAAGTTCGAGCCGGTGATGCCGGGTCGCCAATCGCAGCTGCCGCCGTTGCCGGAAGGGATCGAGCGTGCCGGCGGCACGACCGGCGCGATACCGCTGCCGATTTCCGAGAATACCGTCCTTCGCAACACGTATTGGTTGCTGGCGCTCAGCATGCTGCCGACGATCGTCGGCGCGTACGTGGGGATGCAGCTCAATTTCTTCGCGCTCTTCAAGTCGGCGCCGATCATGGCGCCGCTGCTGCTCTTCGGCGTGATGATCGGGTCGCTCTTCGTCGTTACCGCACTGCGCAACAGCGGTTGGGGCGTGGTCGCGCTCTTCGGATTCACGTTCATCGCCGGGGTAGCGCTGACGCCGATCCTGACGGTCGCGCTCGGCCTGCGTAACGGCGGACAGCTGATCGGGCTCGCGGGTGGCATGACGGCAGCGATCTTCTTCGCGCTCGCCGGGGTGGCCACGGTGACCAAGAAGGATTTCTCCTTCATGGGGAAGTTCCTGTTCGTGGGCCTCATCCTGCTCATCGTCGCCTCGCTCGCCAACCTCTTCTTCCAGGTGCCGGCGCTGTCGGTCGCGCTGTCGGCGATCGCGGTGCTGATCTTCTCGGCGTACATCCTGTACGACGTGTCGCGCATCGTGCACGGCGGCGAGACGAACTACATCATGGCCACGATGGCGCTGTACCTCAACATCTACAACCTCTTCATCAGCCTGCTCAACATCCTGATGGCCTTCTCGGGCCAGCGCGACTGAGCGGCCGCATTCTCCGGGATGCGACAACGGGGCGCTGCGGCGCCCCGTTTTGCTGGACCCTGCGCGAGCGAGACCGCGGCCCTGGACGTCTCCATGCAGCGCCGGCGAGCGCACCTCGCCGGCGTAGCACGCCTACTCGAACACCGCCATCGACTCGACGTGCGCGGTGTGCGGAAACATGTTGATCACGCCGGCGGCCGCGAGGCGATAGCCGCGATCGTGGACGAGCACGGCGGCGTCCCGCGCGAGGGTCGCCGGTGCGCAGCTGACGTAGACGAGGCGGCGCAGGCGGGCGGGCGAGTCCGCGGCGGGCAGCGCCTTGACGAGCTCGATCGCCCCTTCGCGCGGCGGGTCGATGAGGGCCGCGGTGAAAAGATCCAGAGCGGCGAGCGACGGCGCGCCGGGTTCGAAGAGGTTGGCGACGACGAACGCCGC
>JBDHRR010000064.1:0-20724 GCA_039807685.1 Burkholderiales bacterium | reverse complement strand
GTCGTTCATGGTGGCTGGCCGTAGGCTGGACGAAGATTCGCTCAAACGAGCGTCCGCACGCCGGTTGCGGCGGCGCGGTACGCGGCATCGATCATGCGCCCCACGTCGTCGTCGAACACGCCGGCGAGGGCCCCACGCTGAGCGAAGACTTCGCTCCAGAAATTGGCGTGATAGTGCGCGAACGATACGACGCCGACACGCGGCTTCGGCGACCCACTCACGAAGCATCCTCCACGCTCTCTCGCGCGCCACCCTGCGCGATCGAGCGCAGCATCGCCGCGATCACCTGCATGCCATGCAGCGCGTCGTCCGCGGTGGCGAGACGTGGTTGGTCGCCGGCAATTCCAGCGAGCCACACGGCGTGCTGGCGCGCGCCAGGAGCGCACGCGGGAAGCGTGGGGACATGCCACACCGCGCCGTGTCGCGCCGGGGCGTACAGTGCCAGCGCCCCGCGCTCGCTGCGCAGCCACAGTGTGCCCTCCTCCCCGTAGATCTCGAAGCGAAAGCGATCGCAGCCAGCGATCTCGGTCTGCGACACTTCGTGCGAGACGAGGGTGCCATCGGCAAGCGTATAGGTGGCGACGACGTTGTCGACCACCTCGACGGCAACCTTGCGCCCGTCACGCAGCGTTCGGACCGGCAACGCGATGCGCGCCAGCGCATTCACGCCAACGATCGGGCCGAGGAGGAAGCGCACGAGGTCGATGCCGTGCACCGCGAGTTGATCGGCGACCCCGTTCGGCACGTGCGCTCGCTGGTAGAACCAGGCATCCCAGTCGGGGCCGGGAGTCGCGTTGCGGATGCGCGCCGCGAGGATGCGCCCGAGAGCCCCGTCGGCAAGGAACTGGCGCGCCGCCTCGACCTCCTCGAAGAAGCGGTGCATGAAGCTCACCTGCAGGTCGACGCCGTGCCGCTGCGCGGCGGCCACGATGCGGCGGGCGGCGGGGATACTGCCGGCCATCGGCTTCTGCAGGAGGATGTGCTTGCCCGCCACTGCGGCTGCCGTGGCCACCGCCTCGTGGGTGTCGTCGGGTGTGGCGATGACCACCGCCTGCACGTCGGGACGGTCGAGCACCGCCGCGAGGTCGTCGCCGCCGTGCGGGACGCCGTGCCGTGCGGCAACGGCGCGGGCCCGCCCGGCGGTACGCCCGACCACCGCGCGCACGTCGGCACGTCCGCACGCCGCGAGTCCCGCCAGGTGATAGTCGGCGATGAAGCCCGCGCCGAGCATCGCCACCCCGATGCGCTGCTGAATCACGCTAGACCTTGAAGCGCCCGGGCACCGTGACGAGCGCCGGGTCCGCGCCGCCAGCGCCGGGTTCATCGGTGGCGAGGCCGTCATGCGCCCGCCTCGTCGATGGTCACGAACACCGGGGACGACCAGGCGTAGCCGCCGTCCAGCTGGCGCACGCGGACCCAGTAGGCGTGGGTGCCGATCGGCGCAGCGGCGTCAGCAAAATCGAAGCGTGCGCCGAGGCTCGGCAGCGACTGCGGCAGCCAGCGCAGTTCGAGGCAGCGATCGGGTCCCGTGAGTTCGATCGACCGGCCCGCGCTGCCGATCTCCCGCAACGGAATGCGCGCTGAGATCTGGTCGGTCGCAAAGACGAGCTCGCCCTCGTCCCTTTCCAGATCGAGCACCACGCCATCCCAATCACCGGCGGTGAGCGAGCGCCAGCGCACCCCGTGCCGATCGTGGTGCAGCAGGCCTTCGTCGGGCGTGTCGAAGGCGTAGCCCTCGACACGCAGGATCGCATTGCCCTCGACGCGCAGTCCGCCGTTCCACTGCATGCGCGCGCGCTGCCAGTTGCCCGGGGACGACGCACCGCGCCAGGCCACCCGCAATCGCCGTGACGGCGCCCCCGTGAGCCGATCGACGTGCGCGAGGCAGGTCGTATCGCGATAGAAATCGACGGCCTCGACGGGCGCCGTTCCTTCCACGCGTACCTCGAAGGCGTCGAGCCGGGTGGCGCCGGGGGCAAGGCGCAGGTCGTCGCCCATCCGTGCCGCGCCACAGCGAACCTCGAGCAGGATCCGCTCCCCCGTCGTCGCATAGCAATGCCGGCGCGTGAGCGCCGACCAGATCGATTCGCGGGTGAGCGCTTCGGCGCGGATCGCGGTGAGCCCCCCACGCACGTTGCGCACGCCGAGGTGGCCGGGATGCGAGTTGCCGGGTCGCCCATCGACGCTGTCACTGCCGGCGACGACGCCCATCCGGTATCCGCGCGCCAGCGCCTCGTGCAAGAACCATTCGGAAGTGGCGTGCGTGGAATGAACCTCGAGAAGCCGTTCGAGCGCGGGCTCGTGCCATTTGAGATTGGCGGTGCGACCCCCGACGTGCACGGCGACCAGCGGCACCGAGGGGCGAAAGTGGCGGTAGAAGTCCTCCACGTGCGGCAAGTCACTCGCGAGGTCCGAGCGATCGCGCACGAATTCGTGGCTGCAACGCCGCAACTCGCCCGCATCGCCCGGAAAGTAGACGTTGTGGTCGCCCCCCTGCGGCGACGCTGCGGACCACTCGTAGCCCAGGAGCGTCACGAACTCGGCGGGCTCGTGCTGGCGCTGCGTGCTGCGCATCGTCTCCACCCACTCGGGTTCGGACACCAGGAAGCAGTTGGCCTGGTGGGAGCACACGTCGAGCGCCGCGAAGCCCCGCGCATGCGCGTAATAATCGTCGATCGTGCGCGCACCACACCCGATCACCGACTGCGCGTGCAGGTCGGCCCAATAGACATTGGACTCGTCCGCTCCGTCGTGGCAATCGAGCGCATTGCTGATGCAGGCAAGACCCAGCGTCGGCGCCTCGACGCGAAGCCGCAGCATGCCGGCGGGCAGTGGGCCGAGATCGGCGTCGACCCAGGCACACCGCGGCAATGCCGCCGGCCGCGCTACCGCCTCGCCGGGCACCGTGACGACCAGTGGGACGTCGGCAGCGAGGTGCGCGGGATTGCCCCAGGCGTCCTCCAGGCGCAGCCGCAGGCGCACCGGTTCGCCCTGCCGCACGCGCGACGGCACGGTGGCGACCAGCCGAAACGGCGCGGCACCGATCACGGTCATCCGTTGAATACCGATCTCGGCCCAATGCTCGGCGTCGCGAGGCCGCCAGCGCACGCTGAACGGCGACGCCTCTTCGATGAACGATTGGACGTGGAAGCCCGGGCCGTCACCGTCGGTACCGCCGAAGGCGACGCGCACCATCGCCTCGGCGGCGACGTCGTCGAGGAATTCCACGAACACGACGTGATCGAAGGGATGCCAGGTATGCAGGCGCGCCGCCCACCAGCGCAAAGCAGACCCCGCATCGCAGTCGACGCGCAAGAAATCAGCGGCACCGGGATCGCTGCTCTGTGCCGTGCCCCAATCGCTCGGCCAGCGATGCGCGATGGCGATGCGACTGCCACGCCTGAGCAATTGCTTCGCCCGGAAGCGAAATTGCCAGCGGTCGAGCGACCCCGCCACGAGACGCGCCGGGCCGACGTATTCGAAATCCAGCAACTGGGCCGCTGCCGCCCCGCCCTGGACCAGCGTATGGATCTCGGCAAGCGGTGCGCCTGGAGCAGCCTTCGCGGTCATGGTGACGCTGCCCGGCATGCCATCTCCTATCGCAGGTCGAGACGATAGCGATACGCGTCGCCGCGCAACAGGGCGCGGCGATACTCCACCACGCGATCATCCATCGCGTAGGTGCTGCGCTCGATCTGGAAGAGTGGCGTGCGCAAGCGCACCCCCAATGCCTTGGCGGCGTAGCCGTCGGCCACGGTGGGGTCGATGTACTCCACCGCCCGCACGAGGTGAATGCCGAATTCGTCACGGAGCACGTCGACGAGATGGCGCGTGGTGAGATCGTGATCGGCGAGTCCCGTGGCGAGTTCCACCGGGATGAAGCTCGTCTGCAGCGCCACCGGCCGTCGCTCGGTGAAACGCACGCGCTCGAGCCGCCAGATGGCGGCGCCGGTCCGCACGTCGAGCATCGTGGCGACGTCCTTGTCGGCGCGTATCCGTTCGCAGGCGAGGATCGTGCCGCCGGCGTCGAGCGGCGGACCGAGCACGCGGAAGCGGCTATACGACCCGGCGACACCGCTCTCGAGCTTGGGGCGACTCACGAACGTCCCGCGCCCGCGCTTGCGCTCGATGTATCCCGCCGAGACGAGATCGAGAATGGCCTGTCGTAGCGTGCCCCGACTCACGCCATAGTGCTTGCACAACGCCTCCTCGGTCGGCAACTCATGGCCAGGCGGCCAGCGACCGGAGCGCAGGTGGAGGAACATGTCCTCCTTGATCTGGTGATGCAGCGCGACACCCGGAAGCGGTGCCGGTGCGCGTCCGTCGAGCGCGGCCGGGCCGGCCGCCGCTTGCGACGCCGGCTTCCGCGGCCGCCGGTGCGCGCGTGCCGTGAGCAGGGAAGGAAGGGTCATGCGAGCCGTGGTCGCGGCATGTACAAATGTCTAGACATACGGACTTGCGGCAGTCTACGGGCAATCGCGACGCAGCGTCAACTGCGGCAACTACGGGTGGCGTCGGAGAAGGGATGCGACTACGGGCGGGGACTGCGGGCTGCGGGGACTACGGGCTGCGCGGATGATCGGCTACGGCGACTGCCGCAGCCGGCGTTCGCCGGAGGCTCCGTCTCGTCGACGGAACCTGCCGGCAAACGCTGGTGGCGTTACAGCGTGCCGGCGTGGTCGCGCAGGCAGCGCAGCGACCGCTGCGGCGTGAACGAGGCGACCGTGCAACCGGGGGCGACGATCCAGTGCGTGCGCCCCGCTTGCGCGAGCGCATCGTCGATCTCGGCCCGCAGGTCGGGCAGCGGCCGCTCCTGGATGCGCGTCTCGTCGATTCCGCCCATCAGGCACTTGCCGAACTCTGCGCGCAGTTGCGCGAGAGACGGATTTCCTTTCAGGCGATCGGACAGGCTAAGCACCTCGCACGGATAGTCCCGCACGCGATCGAGGTCGAGGCCGACGCCGTGGATGTGCAGGATGCGCACGGTCCCGGCCGCCGCCTCGAGGAGGCGCAGGTCGTAGGGTCGCTGGAACTCCTTGGCGACGGCGTCGCTCACGCCGCGCGGGAATCCGTCGCGGATCGCGGTATTGATCGACAGGAAGAAGCCGTCGGCACCGGCGTCGCGCGCGGCTGCCACGTAGTCGCACAGCGTATCGCACACGGTGTCGATCATGCCGAGCGCGACCTGCCGGTGCTGCGGGATGTGCACGCCTTCGGAGAACCCGACGTTGCGCACGACCTGCTGGTACGGGTCGAAGAGCGTGTCGATGATCGGTACGTCGGGACCGAGTTCGCGGCGAAGCTTCCGGATCGCCACGAGCTGGCGCGCGAATGCCGGCTCGTCGAGCGAGAGTCGACGGAAGCGACGCATCCCTTCGGCGCTGTCGAGCCGTTCGAGCCCCGCCGGGATCGGATAGCGATAGTCGTTCATGAGCTTCACCACGTCCCAGTCGTACTCGCGCTGGAACTTGAGATGGAGCTCGGCGGTGTCCTCCCCCGACAGGTGATCGGACAGGAAATGTACCCAGCAGGTGACCGGCGGGCGATCCGGCTCGCGACCTTCGACGGCGGCGAGAAAGCGTTCGCGACGGTTCATTCCGGCTGGATCCCCGCAGTCTTGACGATCTCGCCGATCTTCGCACGTTCTTCGGCGATGAGCTTGGCATACGCCTCGGGCGATGCCGACGGCGTCACCTGCATCCCCTGCTTCGCGAAGGCCGCTTGCAGCTCCGGATTGGCGAGCGCCTTGACCATCTCGGCATGCAGCCGGTCGATGATCGGCTTCGGCGTTCCGGCAGGTGCCGCAATGCCGATCGTCGTCGCGAACTGGAAGCCGGGCAGGCCCTGCTCGGCAATCGTCGGCACGTCGGGCAGGATGGCGAGGCGCTGCGTCCCGGTGGTGCCCAGCGCACGCAGCTTGCCGGCCTGGATGTGCGCGAGCGGCGTCTGCGCGAGGTCGATCATCATCTCGATACGCCCGCCCAGGAGGTCGTTGAGCGCCGCCGAGGCACCCTTGTACGGCACGTGCACGATGTCGATGCCGGCGCGCGACTTGAAGAGCTCTCCGGCCAGGTGCAACGTGTTGCCCACGCCCGCCGAGCCGTAGTGCACCTTGCCCGGATTCGCCTTCGCATAGGCGATCAGTTCCTGCACGTTCTTCGCCGGCACCTCGGGATTGACGACGAGCACCAGCGGCGAGGCGATCGCCGCCGAGATGGGGATGAAATCCTTGACCGGATCGTAGGGCAGCTTCTTGTACAGCCACGGATTGGACGCGTGCGTCGTCAACCCGATGAGCGCCAGCGTGTAACCGTCCGGCGCGCTATGCGCGACGATTTCGGTACCGGGGATGCCCGCCACACCGGGCTTGTTCTCGACGGTGACCGGCTGCCCGAGTCCTTCGCTCATCCTCTGTGCGATCTGCCGCGCGACGAAGTCGGACGACCCGCCCGCCGTGTACGGCACCACGAGGCGAATCGGCTTGGTGGGGTACGCCTGTGCCGCAACCGATGTCGGCGCCAGCGCCGCGACACCCAAGGTCGCGACCACACCGAGCACGCGCAACTGCCGAACGAATGCCATCACCTGCTCCTCTCATCGAAGGGTTGCCGGGACTCTAGCACACGCGCCGCTTCGTAAATGAGGATCGCGCCAGCGAGATCGGCAACGCCGTGACCCGAAAATGCGAAGAGCGTGCGCGCGTCGTCGTCGGGCGGCGACGCGGCGCGGCCGGCAGCGATGTCGGCGAGATCGGCCATGAACGGACCGGCGCTGATGAGCTGGCCTTCGCGCCCGAGTTCGCGCGCCTGTTCACGCTCGTCGGTGACGAGGCAGGTCGAGGTCGGCCAGCCGCTGCGCAACCAACTGCGCCCGAGATCGACCGCGGCAACGAAGGTGCCTGGATCGAGCCACGCCGGATCGAGAAACGGGTGCTCGAGGCCGTTGGGCACGGTAGTGACGACGAGGTCCTGACCGGCCACCGCCTCGCGCGCGTCGCTGCTCGCGCGAGCCTCGATGCCGGTGGCCACGAGCTCTGCGGCGAAGGCGCGGGCTGCCTCGAGCCTCCTGCCATACACCGTCGCGAAGCACAGACCCGGCAACACGTCGCGCAATGCCGCGAAGTGGCTGCGCGCCTGCACGCCGCAACCGACGAAGCCGATCCGCTGGCTGTCGCGCCGCGCGTAACGTGCCGCCGCGATCGCACTCATCGCGGCGGTGCGCGCGGCCGTCAACTCGTCAGCCGCGATCAGCGCCAACGGCTGGCCGGTGCGCCAGTCGTTGAGAAGCAGCACCGAATTGACCGTCGGCCCGCCCGCCGCGCGGGCGGCTGGAACGACGTTCACCCACTTGCACGCACTGTAGCCACGCTCGAGATCGACCGCCGGTAGCGCAAGTAGCAACTCGCCGGGTGAAGGACGCAGGTGCGACTTGGGCGCGACGCGAAGCCGACCAGCGGCGTAGCGTCGATACGCAGCGGTGACCGCCTCGCGCCATGCGCGCGGCGTGAGCGCCAGCGCGCGGACGTCGTCGTCGGTGAGGTGTTTCACGACCCGCTGCCCGGCCCGGACGTTGCCTGCGCAGGCATCGACAAGCGCTTGACGCCGCTCACGAAGCGCGACAGCGTTTGCGACAGCACGCCGCGCGGGATCATGGCTTCGATCAGCTGGAAGCGGCCGCGCGTCGCCTGCGCGCGGGCGAGTGCCGCGGCGAGCTCGCGCCGCGTGTGCACGCGCACGCCGTCGCCGCCGAGTGCCGCGGCCGCGTCGGCAAACCGCCAGTCGCCGAGGTCGTTGAACTTCGATTCGGGCTGGAAGGTACGCAGCATTTCCCAGCTCGCGTTGTTGAAGACGACGACGATCGGGTCCCAGCCATAGCGCGTGCAGTTGCCGAGTTCCCAGCCCGTCATCTGAAAGGCGCCGTCGCCGACCAGTACCAACGGTCGCTGGCCGGTCGCCGCCTGTACGCCCAGCCCTGCCGGCACGCCAAAGCCCATGGTCGCGTAGTAGCCGGGCGCGACGAGCGCGGTGTGGTCGATGTCCATCGCGGTGAAGAGGCAATCGCCGATGTCGGATGCGATCGGCAATTTCCCGTGTGCCGCCATGAGGTCGTTGATCGCCGCCGCGATGTCGTTGGGAGCGATGGCCGCATCGTCGGCGACGAGGCCGCGCGGGAATGCGGCGGCACGTACCTCGAAGTGGCGCGCCTGCACCGGCACCTGCGCGATGAGGCGATCGACCAGCGCGGCAAGCGGAATGTCGGGATAGACGTGATAGCCCATCGTCACCTGGCCGTCGAGCGCGCGGATCGTGCGGCGCAGATCGATCTTGCGTTCGGAGACCGCAAAGTTGGTATCGCAGACGATCTCTCCCAGCAGCAGCAATCCATCGGAGGTCTCGACCAGGCGCGAGATTCCGGGTTCACCGGCCACGCCCATGTAGGTGCCCACGAGCGGCGCATCGGCGTCGGCCAGCAATCCGCGCCCCATGAAGCTCGTCACCACCGGCAGCCCGAGCCGGCGCGCGAGTTCGGCAACCTTGGCCTCGAGGCCGTAACGGCGCACCTCGATGCCCGCCATCAATACCGGCGCCTTGGCGTTGGCGAGTCGCGCGAGCAATTCGTCGACGCACGCAGCGAGCGCCTCATCGTCGACCGGTCGGGATGCCTCGGGGATCACGGCCGCGCAGGACACGCCCACCATGTCGCGCGGCAGTTCGAGATACACGGGCTGCGAATGCCGGCGCGCCGCCGCGAGGACGCGGGCGATCGCGGCGGGGGCACTCGCCGCATCGTCGAGCCGCGCACGGTCGCAGGTGATCTCGGCGTAGATCTCGTATTGCGAGTCGAGCGACTTCGCCTGGTGATGCAGCAGGAGCCCCGAGCGGGCCTCCCCCTTCCCCGGACCACCCGAGAGGACGACGACCGGCGATTTTTCCGCATACGCAGCGGCGATCGCATTGACCATGTTGAGCGCGCCCGCCCCCCACGTGACCGCAGCGACGCCGAGTCCACCTCGCACGCGCGCCGCCGCATCGGCAGCAAAGCCCACGGCCGGCTCGTGCGAGAGGGTATGCAGCGGCAAGATCCCGGACTCTTCGATGATACGAAAGTACGGCAGCGCGAAGTCACCCGGGATGCCGAAGATCCGGTGCGCGCCGTGCGCCTTCAGTGCGTGGAGGAGCGACTCGGTCAGATTCATGGATGGCCTCACGACCCGGGCAACGAACGGATCTGTCGTCGGGTGCGGTCAGTGGCGTTGGAAGAACTCCCACATCATGTCGGTCGCGGAAATCGCCTTCGATCCAGGCTCCCCGGTGCGCACCTTGCGCCCCCCGGGCCAGGAGTGACCGCCCGACTCGGTGACGCAGAGCTTCACTTCGGCATCGCCGCGGCACGGCGAATAGGCGTCGCAGTAGGCCCCCGCGACTTCGAGCACCCGCTTTGGCGTCGTCGCACAACCATCGCGATCGACCCAGCGCGCGATCGTTTCCGGCACGGAGACGAAATCCGCCATAGCCTTCGAATTGCTGCCCGCGCCACCGTTGAAAAGGACGTGATCATCGTCCTTGGCGTGGATGGCGAGGATCGAGACCGGCGCCGACGGATGGCACGACGCGGTGCCATCGGACTCCGCCACTGCCGCGATGGCCTTGATCGTATCGGACATCTCGCAGGCCAGGCGGTACGACATCAGGGCGCCGTTCGACATCCCGGTGGCGTAGATTCGCGCCGGATCGATGTTGAGTTGACGGCGCAGGTTCTTGATCATGTCCCGTACGAAGCCGACGTCGTCGATGTTCCTGTCACGTGCGCCGCCGCAGCAGTTGCCGGCATTCCACGTCGCGAGCTTGCCCGACTTGAGCGGGCTGTAGCCGTTCGGGAAGACCACGATGTAGCCGGTGCTGTCGGACTTCGCGACCAGGCCGTAGTAACGATCGTCGGCCTGATAGTCCATGTTGCCGCCGCCGCCATGAAATGCCAGGACCATGGGCGCGGGCTTGGCCGGCGAATAGCCCGGCGGCACGTGCACGCGATACTTGCGCGTCAGACCATCGTGCTCGAGCGAGTAAGTGTAGTCGCCGGGCCCGTCGATGGTGGTGCGGGTCGCCTGGGTGGGCGGCGGCGAGTGGCGCTCCTGCCGGCGCTCGCGCAGCCGCTCGCGCAGCGTCTGCCGTGCTTCCGGCGGACTCGCTTCCGTGACCACGTTTTGGGCATGGGCCGCCTCGGGCCGACCGCACAGCGCCGTGACCGCGACAGCCGCGCCCATCGTGACGAAACGCAATCCGTGCATGGCAGACACTCCCCCGTGACGACGGCGATCAGGTCGCGCTCGCCGACCGGCAAGGCGGTGCGCCGTCGCCGCGCGCACCGCGCACTCCCGGCCAACACCGCGCGCGACAAGATCTCCGACGCAAGGATACCGAGCCGACCGGCGGTGCGACAATGCTGGCTACAGCACGGCGCGAGCGTACACCCTGTCGCCCGCGATGCCTCGGCTGTATCGGGGCCGCCGCTCACCTTCGCATGCCGCCACCGCAGCAGGACGACAACGATCAGCCGCCTTCGGTTCGTCGCGGCGTCGTGCTTGCGATCGTCGGACTCGCGCTCATGATGATGTCGATCGATTCGACGATCGTCGCGACCGCGTTGCACTCGCTGCAGCACGAACTGGACACGACGATCAACTGGGCCGGTTGGACGATCACCGCGTACTCGTTCGGCTTCGTGGTGATGCTGCCCCTCACCGGGCGCCTGAGCGAGCAATACGGCCACCGCCGTATCTTCCTGGGCTCGGTGGTCGCCTTCACCACCGCCTCGCTGCTGTGCGGACTCGTCGACGACATCGACCTTCTCATCGCGCTGCGCGTGCTGCAGGCCGCCGGCGGCGCCGGCTTCACCCCGTCGGCAACGGGACTCATCGTCGATCACTTCGGCAAGGAACGCGACCGCGCGGTGAGCCTCTTCGGCAGCATCTTTCCGGTCGGCGCCATGATCGGCCCCATCTTCGGCGGGCTCTTCGTCACGTACTGGTCGTGGCGAGGCATCTTCCTCGTCAACGTGCCGATCGGCGCGCTGGTCGTGCTGCTCGCGCTGCGCCACATTCCGCGCGACCGCGATCCCATCGCGAAGGGGCGGAGCCGACCGGATGTCGCCGGGATGACGCTCCTCGGCACCGGCCTCCTCGCCGGCATGCTCGCGATCACCTATCTCGGAGAAGCCGGGACACGGCTCGCGTCACCGACATTTCTCATGCTGCTCGCGACGGCCTTCGCGGCGCTCACGATCTTCGTTCATCACATCGGTCGCACCGCCGATCCGTTCCTCGCCCCACGCCTCGTCTACGGCCCGGGGTTCGGCACGGTCAATCTCGTCAATGCGATCTTCTCCGGTATTCCGTTCGGCGTGGTCGCGCTCATCCCCTTGTATGCCACCAATCGCTACGGCATCGATGCGCTCGGCTCCGGCACCCTCCTCGTGGCGCAGGGGATCGCGGCGATCACGCTCGCGGCGGCAGCGGCGTTCCTGATCCGCCGCACCGGCTATCAACTCCCGCTCTACGTGGGGAGCCTCGTCATCGCCATCGGGATCGTTCTGCTGGCGGTCGGTCCCATGGGCGGCATTCGGCCCTACAGATGGCTCGCCGGCGCCGCATTCCTGCTCGGCGCCGGCAGCGGGATGCTCAATCCCGCCTCCCGCAATGCCGGGCTGCAACTCGCGCCGGAGCACGCCTCCACGCTCGCCGCGCTCCGCTCGATGTCGATGCAGATCGGCTCGATCGCCACCATCGCGGCGGCCACCGCGATCCTCTCCGGCACCACCGATCCCGGGATCACGCAAGCGTGGATATTTGCCGCCGTGGTCCTCCTGCTCGCCGCCGCCTCCCCGCTCATCGCGCGCGTGCCCGAGCATCGCGGGGCGTGGTGAGCGAGATCATCGCGCCGGTCCCGGTTTGCTGCGGTTGTGACGCATCCACGCTTTCCGGGCGCACCGCGAGGCCGCTCCGTAGCGGCCAGAGCAGCGCGAGGTCGTGCGCCGCCCGACGCACCAGCGGCGCGAATTCGGCGATCCGTCGCTCGTCGATGCGGGCACTGGGGCCGGCGATGCTGACCGTGCCCAGCACGGGCCCTCGCTCGTGCGCGCGGATCGCGGCGGCGACCGCCGTCACCCCGAACTCCGCTTCGTTCACCGCCAACCCGTAGCCGCGACGTACCGTCGCCTTCAACTCGCGCAGCAAGGCCTCGATCGTCTTGACGGCGTTCGGACCCCACTGCCCCATCGGATGCAACCCGCCGTTCTGCATGAGGATCGCCATCGCATCCTCCGCAGACAGGGTCGCCAACCACGCCTTGCCGCTCGCGGTCGCAAAGAGCGGGACCGTGTTCGAGGAGAGCGTCGGCTGATACATGAGCCCGCCGGAGGCTCCCTGTGCGTGCGCGACCCACACCAGTGAATGGCCATCGATGACCGCGAGCCGGACGAATTCGTGCGACGCGTGCGCAAGGTCGTCGAGGATCGGCTGGCACAGGTCCGGGATCCCGGTGGCGACGAAGAACTGCTGGCCAAGGATGGCAAGGCGCATGGAGAGGCGATAGAAACCGGTCTCGGATTCCTGCACCGCCCAGCCGATGTCGACCAGCGTCGCGAGGAGGCGGTGTGCGCCGCTCTTGGGAAGCGCAAGGCGCTCGGCAATTTCCCCGAGCGGCATCGCGCGCGCGCCGTCGGCGAGGAGTTCGATGATGGCAAGGCAACGCTCGGCGGGAAGGTGAGCCATGCAGGGTCGCTCCGATTCGGTTCAGCGTGAAGCACCTGCCGCGTGGGGGCGCGCGCGGTCGAAGAAGAAGTCGAAGAGCGCGTCGACCTGACCCGCATGCAGGTCACTGCCGGTCACCTGGCCGTAGCCCCTCGCGGCAGCGAGGCGGATGATTGGCGTTGGCATCGTCGCCGTCACGACATCGCCGATCACCACGGCGGGATCGAGCGGGCCGAGGTCGCCGGGCAACCCGTCGGTTGCGCGCATGCCGACGGGTGAGGCATTCACCACCAGCGACGATCCTGGCGGCACCCGATCCGCCACGTCGAAGCGTTGCATGGGGTAGAGCCGGCGCAGCCTGTCAACCAGCGTCGCCGCCTTTGCCGCATGCGGTTCGATGATGCCGATCGAGGCGACGCCGGCTTCGGCCAACGCGTGCGCGATCGCGCTGCCGGCGCCACCGGCGCCGAAGAGCGCCACGCGCCGATCGCGCACACCGTACCCCTTGCGCTCCGCGGCGCGCACGAACCCCAGTCCGTCGAACATGTCGCCGAACCAACCGCCATTCGGTTCCCGGCGCAACGCATTGATGGCGTCGACGGCGCGCGCCATCGCTCCGACGTGCCGCGCGAACGGGAGCGCGCGCGCCTTGAACGGAATCGTGACGAGCAGGCCGTCGAGATTGCCGATCTCGAGGAGCGACGCGAAGACCACCTCGAATCGGGCCGCCGGGATGTGCACCGGGATGAACACCGCATCGATCCCGTCTCGAGCGAAGCGATCGGTAAACACCTCGGGCGAGCGCACCTGCTCGATCGGATCGCCCACGATGGCGTAAAGGCGGGTCGTCCCGGTGATGTTCATGTCTGCGGCGCAAGTGCGGGATGCACGAGCCGCGCGGCCCTACCGCCGCGCAGTGGCCCCTTCGTCGAGTCCATGGAGGACGCCCAGGCGCTCGAAGTGCCGGTGAATGCGATCGACATAGGCGGCGAATTCCGGCACCTCGCCCAGCACGATCGGCCGCGGGCGCGGCAACTCGACCACGATCTCCTCGACGATCTCGCCCGGGCTCGGACTCATGACGAGGATGCGGTCGGAAAGTCCTACCGCCTCCTCCACGCTGTGCGTGATGAAGAGCACCGTCGGCCGCCGCCGCAGCCAGAGTTGCTCGAGATCGGTGCGCACCTGCAACCGCGTCAACGCATCGAGCGCCCCGAACGGCTCATCCATGAGAATGAGCGATGGCTCGTGTACCAGCGTGCGAATGAGCGAGACGCGCTGGCGCATCCCGCCCGAGAGCTGCCGCGGATATTTGCCCATCGCCGGCTCGAGCCGCAGCTGCGCAAAGAGCTCCCGCGCCCGTTCCTCGATCTCGCGCTTGGGCAGCTTGCGGATGTCGGCGTGCAGCGTGACGTTGTCGAGCGCGGTGCGGAAGTCGAGCAGCAGGTGGTCCTGGAAGGCGATGCCGACGTCGGTCACGGGCTTCGTGACCCGCCTGCCCGCGATCTCGATGTCGCCGCGGCTGCGCGAGAGGAGCCCTGCCACCATCAGCATGAGCGTGCTCTTGCCGCAACCCGACGGCCCCACCACCGAGACGAACTCCCCCGCCTCGATGGCCAGCGAAACATCGGCGAGCGCCATGAACGGCTGGTCGGTCTCCTCGCCGAAGATCTTCGCCACCTTGCGAATCGCGATAGGGACACCGCACCTCGCGCCCGCGTTGCTGCCTGTCCTCACGGATCAGTCTCCGGATGTGTGCCGCGGGCTCACCGGCGGCGACGCTCGTGCCGCGGGCGCCTTACAGTGGACACGCGCGCATCTGCGATGCAGGCGGCAGGAAGTCGTGCGTGTAATACGACTTGGGATCCTGGCCCGCCGGAACGAGCTTCACTTCCGCGAGCAGGTCCTGCGACTTCGCCCACAGCGCATCCTCGCTCTTGCCGAAGAACTTGGCACCCCCGCTGCAGAAGAGCGGGCGGATCACCGCGAGCTCCGCGGCGGCAACCTTCTCGTTCACTTCGGGAAACACCTTCTTCAGATCCTTGATCGCCTGTTCCGGATGATCGATCGCGAAGCTCCAGCCCTTGAGGCTCGCGGCGATGAACTTCTTCAGCACGTCCGGATGGCTCTTGATGAAGTCGTTGCTCGCGAACACCGATGTGCTCACCGTCGGCACGCCGTAGTCCGCGAAGCGCCAGACGTCGAGTTGCGCACCCTGCGCCTCGGCCTGGATCTGGTAGGCATCGATCGAGCCCAGGACGGCGTCGACCTGGCCCTGCAAGAGTGCGGGCACCAGCGAGGGCACCGGCATTTCGATCATCGTGACATCGGCGGCCTTGAGGTTGTTGGCGTTGAGCAGCAGCGGCAGCATCGTCGTCTGCGAGGTACCGGAAGGAACGCCGAGCTTCTTGCCCGCGAGATCCTTGATCGACTTGACGCCCGTCTTCTTCAGCGCCATCACCGCGCTCGGATTCGACTGGTAGACCGTCGAGACGACCTTCATCGGCGCCCCCTTGGCAATCAACTGCATGACCGCCACGGCGTCGGCATAGGCGAGCTGTGCGCGCCCGTTGGCGACGAGTTGCGCGGTCGTACCCGAACCGTTGCCCTGCACGATGGTGACGTCGAGTCCGGCGTCCTTGTAATAACCCTGCACCAGCGCTGACGCAAATCCGGCGTTGTAGCCCCCGGCCATCCAGTTGAGCTGGAACGTGACCGGCGTGTTCGCCGCGTGGGCGCCGCTTCCGGCGACGAGACCCAGGAGCAGCGCTCCGATGCCGATCGACTTCTTGATTGCCTGCATGTGACCTCCTTCAGTGTGGATACGTGAGCCCTGCGACCCGATGCCGTGAATCCGGATGCAATCCGTCAGTTGTACTTCGCACGCTCCCAGGGCGTGATCGCCCATTCGCAGAATTCGACGACGTAATTGATCGCGATGCCGATCGCGGTCAGCACGACGAGGACCGCAAAGACCAGTTCGATGTCCATCGAACTCGTCCCGCGCAGGAGCACGTAGCCGAGCCCGCGATTGGCCCCGACGAATTCGGCGACGATGGCCGCCGTCGCGGCAATCGTCGCCGACGTCTTGATTCCCGAGAAGATCACCGGCAGCGCCGCCGGAAAGCGCAGATAGCGAAACGTGTCCCACCACGAGGCGCCCATCGATCGCGTGAGGTAGAGGAGGCGGTCGTCGAGGATCATGAAGCCGCTGATGCTCGCGATCAGCAGCGGGAAGAACGTCATCAGGATGGTGAGGAGTATCTTCGATTCGATCCCGAAGCCCAGCCAGACGAGGAAGAGTGGCGCCACCGCGATCTTCGGCACGAGCTGCATCAGCATGATCGGCGGATAGACGACCTGCTTCGCAAGCGCCGACAGTGCGATCAGCAACCCCAGCGGAATCGCGGCGACGATGGTGAGAACGAGGCCGAGAACGATCTCGAGCAGCGTGATCTGGCCGTGGCTCCACAGCATGGGCGCGTCGCTCACGATCCGCGAGAACACCGCACCCGGCCCCGGCAACAGGTACGCCGGGATCTTGAAGACCACCACCGCGCCCCACCACAACGCGACCATCGCGACGAAGGTCAGCGGCGGGAGCAGGTTCCAGGCGACGCGCCGGACGAGCCGCGCCGTCCGCGAGCGGCTGGGCTTGACCGTCGTCGACGAGCCGCCCCCTGCGCGTGCCGCCGGCCACCGCGCTTCACGCGCGATCGCTCCTGCTCCTTCCGTCGATGGGCCTGTCGCCGCCAACGGTGATCCGCTCCTCGGGTAACCATGAACTCGGGACGCCGACACGGGCCGGCGCCAGGCAGGTCGACCGGCGTGGACCCCATCTCAGGCGGCCGCACCCGTCACTTGGAACGGCATTCTATCTTAAAATCGACGTGTCAATGTGGAGCGCATGCCAGAGCCGCGGGGACTCTGCCGAGCAGGCGCCAGCCGAATGATCGCCGGCCGTTCCCGTCGGATGCGCGGCGCTCATCGTCAGCGAGCACGAAGCCGGGAGACTGGCGACGCCGGCGCGGCACGGCACGGCAAGGGTATCCAAGTGAGTGTCGTCAACGGCGACACTCGGACCCTCGCCGATCACTCTAACCTATTACTATAGGCATGTTGATAGATGCTGAGTATCGTGCGCCTGGTGACCGCCTGTTCCAGTCGACGCAACTTTGGGTAACTGGTTGGGTAACTGTCGCGTTTTTTCGTCTTGCTGCGGACTGTTTTGGCTTGTGAATCCATCACTTGGCGCGATACGTTTGGCGGTGCCGCAGTGTCGGTAGCACCAACTCGCTCGGCCGATGACGGTGTTCGATCTTGGTGTCCCCGGGGATTCGAACTGCGTCCGAGCCTCGCGTTGAATTTGTCAAGTCGTGAACGATCGATTACAATTCGATCGTGTTCAAAGTCGTTCTCAGCGAGTCCTTCGAACGATGGCTCGATGGTCTGCGTGACGCACCGACCAGGCGTCGGCTGGTCTTGCGGCTTCGCAAGGCGAGCCTTGGGCAGCTTGGTGACGTCAAGCCGGTCACCAAAGGGGTCTACGAGATGCGCGAGTTCTTCGGGCCCGGGTGGCGCATGTACTACGCGCGTCGCGGTGACGTCATCATCCTGATGCTCGGTGGCGGAACGAAGGGAACACAAGTGCGGGATATCGAGAAGGCCATTGCACTGGCTGAGAAGATCGAGGAGCAGTGAGATGACCAGGAAGATCAAGCTGTCCGAGTTGGCCGAATTCGATCCGTCCAAGTACCTGGACGACGACGAGGCGATCGTCGACTACATCCGTCTGGCGATCGAGGATGGGGATCCAGGGCTGCTCGCTGCGGCACTGGGGGATGTAGCTCGTGCGCGAGGGATGACGCAAGTGGCGCAGGCTGCTGGACTGACCCGCGAAGCGCTCTACAAGGCTCTCCGACCCGAAGCGCATCCTCGCTTCGACACCATCCAGAAGGTCTGCAATGCGCTTGGCGTCAAGCTGACCGCGATGCCGGCTTGATCGTTGAGGCAGAACGCCTGGACTTGCAGTGAATGGGGGCAGGAGACGCTCGTGCGCAGCCCATGACCGCCCCGCTTCGCGCTGCGGGCAGCGCGAGCGAGTCCAGGATCGAGAGACCTGGCGGAGACGGAGTCCTTCACATTTATCGTCAATTCAAAGTGTTAGGAGCGACAATTGCCACACGCCGAAATGACATACCGAACAACATACGGCGTGCGTGACGTCATGCCATTGGCAGGTTGGTCGGGGACCGCGCTCGACGTCACGGGCGGCAGGCGACTCCAGTTACGCCACAGGTCGAACGGTGAGCTTGAGATGTAACGCCTCAAGGACCTTGACCACGGTCGCAAATTCCGGATTGCCGTCCGGCGACAGCGCGCGATAGAGCGCCTCACGCGTGATGCGCGCTCGGCGCGCCACGGCAGTCATGCCCCGGGCTCGGGCAATGTCGCCGATCGCGGCGGCGATCATCTTCGGGTCGTTGCCAGACTCATCGATCATCGCCTGCAGGTACTCGGCCATGTCGGCTTCGCTGTGCAGGTGCTCCGTGACGTCCCAGCGCGTCGTCTTGAGCTTCTTCGCCATGTTTCTGCTCCTATAGCAAGGCGGCCATCGCCTTCGCGGCCTTGATGTCGGCTGCCTGTGTGCGCTTGCCGCCACCTGCGAGCAGCACCACGACCCGCTCGCCGCGACGCGTGAAGTACAAACGGTAGCCCGGGCCGTAGTCAACGCGCAATTCACTCACGCCGTCGCCCACCGATTTCCAGTCGCCAAGGCTTCCTTGCTCGACGATGCGGATGCGCGCTGCGATGCGGAGCCGCGCCGTTCGATCTTTCAGCGCTCCGAACCACTCGATGAACAAGTCGGTCTGCTGAACGATGAACATCAATCATTGTAACCCATGGATTACATACGGATCAATCCCGGACACCGCTGTGTGCCTTTGTCGTTTTGGGGGGACGTGGGCGCTCAAGAGCGAGAATCTCCCACGACACACCGACACGGGTCGGCCAACGTAAGGGAACGCATGGACACGGTACACGCGACGCTTTCGCCGCCACGCGCGGCGCACCAATCCACTCCGGTCCGCAAAGCCGGGTACTCGGTCGCCGCTTTTGCGAAGGCCATCGACCTATCGAGGGAATGCATCTACCTCAGGTGCTATCGGAGCGTGAAGATCACCCGGCCATCCGGTCCGCGCGCTACGACTTCCCGCTGTCGACGCTCAAGCCGGACTATTACGCGATCGGATGAATCACGGACGACAACTGCGCCATCCGATTGGCACACCACACGGCCGCTCGCGCGGCCCTGGGCGTCGTACATGGCCCCGCCGGTCCCTGGGGGCAAGCAGAATGCAGCCGCGGCAGCGAGTAATTCGATCATGCTCGCTCCAGCGAATCCAACTCATCGCGATCATATTCCTGGATTGCGGCCGCGGGCGACGGGCTCCTAGTTCACTGAAACGGAAGCATCGGCGTGATACCGGCGCCTGGGATTGCCGTACTTCCACTTGATGGGCCGAGCGTCCTTGTTGTACTGGCGGATGAATCGCATGATTTTCTTGTCGAGATCCTTGACGCTGGTGAACACGCCACGGGTGATGACACTGCGCTGGATGCGCGAGAACCAGTTCTCGACCTGGTTGAGCCACGACGAGTAGGTGGGCGTGTAGTGCATCTGCACATTCGGGTTGGCCTGCAGGAACGCATGCACCCGCTCGGTCTTGTGGCTGCTGACGTTATCGCAGATCACATGGATTTCCCGGTCGGCCGGTTGCGAAGCCTTGATCTCTTCGAGAAAGGTGACGAACTGCTCGCTGGTGTGGCGGGCGGCGGTCTTGCCGATCACCTCGCCGGTGCGGGTATTCAAGGCAGCGAACAGACTCAGTGTCCCATTGCGCTTGTACTCGAAGCCGTGACTCTCGGCGCGTCCTGGGGAGAGCGGCAGCATCCGGTCCTTGCGGTCGAGGGCCTGGATCGCCGTCTTCTCGTCGACGCTGAACACCGCCGCGTGCTCGGGCGGGTTGAGGTACAGGCCGATCACGTCGGCCGCCTTGGTCTCGAAATCCGGATCGTTGGACATCATGTGGCGGCGCAGGCGATGCGGACGCAGACCGTGCTTCTGCCAGATGCGCTGCACGCTCATGAAGCTGATGTCGCCCAACTCGGCCGCGAGCTTGCGGCTGCTCCAGTGCGTCGAACCGTCGCGCGGCGTGCGCTTGAGGGTGTAGTTGAGCACTCGCGCCTCGAGCTTTTCGATCGGCTGGCGCGGCGCTCGTCCCGGGTAGTACGACACCAATCCCGGCAACCCCTGTTCGGCATAGGCACGGGTCCAGCGGGTAATGAAGCCGTCGTTGCACGCCAGTTTGTCGCGGATGTCCACCCGCCGCTCTCCCGCCGACCACAACAAGATGCAGCGCGCCCGACGCACCACCGCCGCACTGCCGTGGCGCGAGCGCGTCAACGCTTGCAAATCCGCCCGATGTTCTTCGCTCAAACCCATCTTCGACACCACACGGAATATAGCTTCGCTAATTCAATAGGTTGGAACGGTGTCGCCGGCGTAGTGTCACGCCGGTGAGAGGGGTGGAGGCGCTGTCGTCAGTCAGCGATGGGTTGCAACGTCGGCGGCAAGGCGACGCCGCAGGCGGTGAAGACGGCGTTGAGCGTGCCCTTGGTTTCGGTCCGCAGCCGATAGCCCTTGCCCTGGACCGTCAACTCGATCTCCTGCAGGCTGTCGAGGTCGTCACGGATGTGCGCCCACTCGAGGTCGGCGTGGCCCTTGGCCTCGAGTCGATCATGCAACGCCTTGCGCAGGACGAGCGCCAGGAACGAGCAGAAGACGTGACCGCGGATGGTGTCGTCGGTCTTGTGGAAGATCGGCCGGGTGTCGAGTTGACTCTTCATGGTCCGGAAGATCGCCTCCACCATCCACAACTGCTTGTACTTGAGGGCGACCTCGGCGGCCGGCA
>JBDHRR010000063.1:0-21021 GCA_039807685.1 Burkholderiales bacterium | reverse complement strand
GGGCGGGGGGTCAGGCGCCTTGCGTCGCGGGTGCCTTGAGCTTCATGAGAAGCGCGGGGACTTCGCGCGGCTTGCCGCGGCGGCTGGCGTGACCTGCGTGGCCGCGCGTGACGCCGGCACTCGCCGGTACATTGGTGCGCCCGCGCTCCGGCAAAGGCTGGTCGGGATTGCGCGCGTAGGCTTCCTCGCGTTCCTGCTCGCGACGGCTGCGGCCGACGGGCGCCCGCGGTGTCTCGCCATGTGATCCGTCGTGGCGCGGCGGCCGAGTCGCCGTCGTGCGCTCGCGCGGTGGGCGGGCGTCGTCGCGCCGGATCGAGCGCTCGGTGGCGCGCGGGGCAGCGGAGCGGGCGCTGGCGGCAACCGGGTCGAAGCCCTCCTGCGTGCGCACCGCGATCGTCTTCTTCATGAGCTTCTCGATCTCGGCGAGGTACTTCTCTTCCTCGGGGGCGACGAACGAGATCGCTTCGCCGGATGCGCCGGCGCGTCCGGTGCGGCCGATGCGGTGGATGTAGTCCTCGGGGACGTGCGGCAGCTCGTAGTTCACCACCAGCGGCAGGTCCTCGACGTCGAGGCCGCGGGCGGCGACGTCGGTCGCCACCAGCACCTCGAGCTTCGCATCCTTGAATGCCTGCAAGGCGTCGAGGCGCGCATTCTGCGTCTTGTCGCCATGAATTGCCGCGGTGGCGAGCCCATCGCGCTCGAGCTGGCGAGCGAGCCGCGACGCACCGTGCTTGGTCCGCACGAAGCACAGCACCTGGCGCAGACCGCGCGAGGTGACGATCGCGGTCAGCAGCGCGCGCTTGGCGTCCTGCGGCACCTTGTAGACGGCCTGCTCGACGGTCTCGGCCGCCGTATTGCGGCGCGCGACCTCGATGAGTTCGGGCTTGTTGAGGAGCTGGTCGGCGAGCTTCTTGATCTCGTTGCTGAACGTCGCCGAGAAGAGAAGGTTCTGCCGCCTGGCGGTGGCGGGCAGGAGCGCCATGATCCGCTTGATATCCGGAATGAAGCCCATGTCGAGCATGCGGTCGGCCTCGTCCAGCACGAAGATCTCGACCTGTGACAGGTTGACGCTCTTCTGCTCGACGTGATCGAGGAGCCGGCCGGGTGTCGCGACCAGGATCTCGACGCCGGCGCGGACGATGGGAAGCTGCTGCTTGATGTCGACGCCACCGTAGACGCAGGTGGAGCGCAATCCGGTGTACTTCCCGTATTCCTTGACCGACTCCTCGACCTGGATCGCGAGTTCGCGGGTCGGCGCCAGGATCAGCGCGCGGACCGGATGACGAGCCGGCGAGGGGCTGGTGTTGGCCTGCGGTTGCAGGCGGTGCAGGATCGGCAGCGCGAAGCCGGCCGTCTTGCCGGTGCCCGTCTGGGCACCGCCCATGACGTCCTTGCCGTCGAGAATGACGGGAATCGCCGTGGCCTGGATGGGGGTGGGTTGTGTATAGCCGGCTTCGGACACAGCCCGCAACAGCTCTGGGCTGAGCCCGAGCTCGGTGAAGCTCGTGGCACTCATGGAAACTCCTGGCGCGGCCTACCGCATTCGCGGCTTCCGGTCCAGGCAGCGTTGCTAGACGTTGCGAAGGGAAGGGCGTCGTCGCTGGGGGCTCGGTTGATCCCGCAGATGCGGCGACGCTTCGATGGGCGGTGACCGGAACGGCCGCCCGACTCGGGGATTATAGCAGGATTCGTGCGCGCCTCTATTTCCAGGCGACGGGCCGCCCGGTACCATCGACCGCAGCCGGATCGCGCCGGGGGTTCGTTCGCGTGCTGCTGATGGCGGTCGCGCGGCGAGCCCCGGTCTGCGCGCCGGCACCCCGTTTCGCGACAACTTCCGACGAGGACACAGAATGGCATTCACCGCAGTCATCCGCTCGCTGGCGGCGCTCGCCGTCGTGGCGAGCGCCGTATCGGCCCCGACGTCGTGGGCGCAGGACTATCCCACGCGACCGGTGAAGATCGTCGTCGCTTCGGTCGCCGGTAGCGCCCCCGACGTGCTGGCCCGGCTCATCGCGGAGAAGCTCGGCGCGGCGCTCGGGCAACCGGTGATCGTCGACAACAAGCCCGGTGCCGGCGGCGTGGTCGGCATCGACGCGGTGGCCAAGGCGGCACCCGACGGCTATACGCTCGCCATCGGCCACGACGGGACGATGGCGATCAATACCATCGTCTACAAATCGCTGCCGTACGATCCGGCGACCGACTTCGCGGCGATTGCGCCGCTCGGCCTCAACGAATTCGTACTGCTCACCAATCCCGCCACCGGCGTGCGCACGGTGAAGGACATGATCGCGTACGCCAAGGCGCGGCCGGGGAAGGTGTCGTACGGATCGGCCGGGGTGGGCACACCGAACCACCTCTTCATGGAGCAACTCCTCAAGGCGGCCGACGTGTCGATGACGCACATTCCGTACAAGGGCGGTGCGGCGGCGGTCGCCGATCTCGTCGGTGGGCAGACCGAGTTCATGCTGGCGGGGATCGCGCCAGCCCTGCCGCACCTCAAGGCGGGCAAGCTGGTCGCTATCGCAGTGACGCAACCCACGCGCTCGAAGGTCCTGCCCGACGTGCCGACGGTGGCGGAGACCATTCCCGGGTTCGGCATGAAGACGTGGTTCGGCCTCTTCGCGCCGGCCAAGACGCCGCCGGCGATCGTGCAGAAGCTCAACACCGAAGTGCGCAAGGTCCTCGCCGACAAGGACGTTCAGGACAAGCTCACGGCGCAGGGTATCGTCATCGAGACCGGCGATCCGGCGACGCTTGCCGCGACGGTGAAGAGCGACATCGCGCGCTACAAGGCGCTGGCCCCTTCGATCAAGCTCGATCCCAACTGATGCCTGCCGGTCGGCCCAATTTCCTCGTCTTCGTCACCGACCAGCAGCGCGCCGACCACCTGGGCTGCTACGGCAACGCCGTCGTGCGCACGCCGCACATCGACGCGCTTGCCGCGGCCGGCGTCGTGTTCGACCGCTTCCACGTGGCGTCGCCGGTGTGCATGCCCAATCGTGCCGCGCTCGCCACCGGCCGCATGCCGTCGGTCGCGGGGGTGCGCATGAACGGCATTCCGCTGCCGCTGTCGGCGCGCACGCACGTCGACGCCCTGCGCGACGCCGGCTGGCACACCGCGCTCGTCGGCAAGTGTCACCTGCAGAACATGACCGAGAACGCGCCGGCCTGGCAGGCGGCCGCCGGGATGGTGGCGCCCGAGGCCGTGCGGGAGTTGCGCACGGGACCCGAGTACGAGCAGGAGAGTGGGGCCCGCTGGCGCGATCCGGCGCACGAGGTGACGCTGCCGTACTACGGTTTCGATCACGTCGAGCTGTGTCTCGAGCACGGTGACGAGGTGGGGGGCAGCTACGCCCGCTGGCTCGCGGCACGTGGCGTCGACCAGGCGGCGCTGACCGGGCCGGACCGGCCCGGTGCAACCGATGGCGTCGTCGCGCCGCAGGGGTGGCGTACCGGCCTGGGCGAGGACGACTATCCCAGCGCCTTCGTGCGCGACCGCACGATCGCCTGGCTCGCCGGGCACGCGAGCGCCGCGGCGAGTGCGCCGTTCTATCTCCAGTGCTCGTTTCCCGATCCGCACCACCCGTTCACGCCCCCGGGGCGCTGGTTCGATGCGTATCGAGCGGACGACGTTGCGCTGCCGGCGTCCTTCACCGCGACGAGCCCGCACGACAATCCGATCAAGGCCGCGCTGCATGCCGAACTCGCCGCCGGCCGCCGCAATGCGGCGCGGTCGAGCCGCGCGATCGCCGTCACCGCCGCTGAGGCGCGTCAGGCGATCGCGCTCAATTACGGCAGCATCGCCTGCATCGATGCCATGGTCGGCGACGTGCTGCGCGCGCTCGACCGTCTCGATCTCGCGCGCGATACGGTGGTCGTCTTCCTGAGCGATCACGGCGACTTCATGGGCGACCACGGTCTCCTCTTCAAGGGGCCGCTGCACTACCAGAGCCTCATTCGCACGCCGTTCATCTGGCGCGACCCGTCGCTGCCCGCGGCGCGCCGTGCGCAACTCGCCAGCGCGATCGACTTCGCGCCGACCGTGCTGGCGCGTGCCGGGATTGCGCCGTATCACGGCACGCAGGGACGCGACCTCGCTCCGGCCATGGCCTCGGCCGATGTGCATACGCACGACGCGCTGCTCGTCGAGGAGGAAGGGCACCGTGCGTTGCCGGGGATTGCCGGCGTGCCGCGCGTGCGCACGCTGGTCACGCCGCGCTGGCGCCTGTCGCTCTACGCCGGGCAACCGTGGGGTGAGCTCTATGACTTGCGCGACGATCCCCAGGAGCTCGCCAATCGCTTCGACGATGCAGCGCTCGCGCGCGAGCGCGGCGAACTTGCGCGGAGCCTCGCCGATCGCATGACCTGCCTCTCCGACGACTGTCCGCGTCCCACGCGGATGGCGTAATCCCTTCGCCGACGGTCCCCCTCGTCTTGTCACCGACCTCGCCACCATGACCGTAACCGCCTCGTCTGCCGCCGCGTCCCCGATCGTCATTCTCGACGACCGGGCCCGCGCGCTCTTCCATCCCGACGCGCCGCTGCGTCGCCTTGCCACGGGTGCCCGCTGGAGCGAGGGTCCGGTCTGGATCGAGGAAACGCGCTCGGTGCTGTGGAGCGACATCCCCAACGATCGCATCCTGCGCTGGTCGCAGCGCGAGGGCCTTGCCGTGTGGCAGCAGGGAGTGGAATTCACCAACGGCCATACGCGGGACGCGGCCGGCAACATCCTTCATTGCTCGCATGGCCTGCGTGCGGTGTACCGGACCGGCATCGAACCGGGCGCGCGCGAGATCGTGGTCGATCGTTATCAAGGCAAGCGCTTCAATTCGCCGAACGACATCGTGGTGAAGTCGGACGGGACGATCTGGTTCACCGACCCACCGTACGGCCTCATCGTTCCCGAAGAGGGACACGGCGGTGACGCCGAGCTCGACGACTGCTACGTCTTTCGCTTCGCTCCCGCCAGCGGCGAGCTGACGGCGGTGACCAACCTTCCGCACCATCCCAACGGTCTCGCCTTCTCGCCCGACGAGTCGCTGCTCTACGTCTCCGACACCGGGGGCGCGCTCCCGGGCCACGGGACGCAGCACTGCATCCATGTTTTCGACGTGATCGGCGGCACGCAGCTCGCGAACGGCCGCGTCTTCGCCGAAATCGCACCCGGCGTGCCCGACGGCTTCCGGGTGGACGTGCGCGGGCGCATCTACACGAGCGCTGCCGACGGCGTGCACGTGCTCGCGGCTGACGGCACCCCGCTCGCGCGCATCCCGGTGCCGGAGAAGGTGGGCAACGTCTGCTTCGGCGGTCCCGGTCGCGATACCCTGTTCATCGCCGCGTCCACCTCGCTGTACGCGATCGACCTCGCCACGCGCGGGTGCTGACCGGCGCCGCGCGCGTTCACCTCGTCGACCGATGCCTGCGTGGCTCGAAGCTGCCGTCGCCTGGCTCGCGCTGCCGTGGAGCGGCGTGGCGGAACACGCGCTCGATTGGCGCATCGCGTGGCACGCGCGGGTCATGGTCCTCGCCTGGGGCATCCTGGCACCCCTCGGCGCGCTCGCCGCGCGCTACGGCAAGATCCTGCCGGGGCAGGGCTGGCCGCAGCGGCTCGACAATCCGCTGTGGTGGCACACGCACCGCGGCTGCCAGTATGCGGCCGTGGCGCTGACCTTCGTCGGGCTCTATCTCGCCTGGACCGCCGGCGCCGAGCCGGCGCGTAGCCTCCACGCGGGGCTCGGCTGGGTCGTCGCGCTCGCCGGCATCGCGCAGGTCGCCGGTGGCCTGCTGCGCGGCTCGAAGGGAAGTGCGACCGAGCCCACGGGAGACCACTACGCGATGACCCGCCGCCGTGTGCTCTTCGAGCGGATCCACAAGGCGTTGGGCTGGGCGGCCGTCATCCTTGCCGTGGCCGCCATGGTGCTCGGCCTGCAACTCGCCGATGCGCCGCGCTGGATGGCGGTGACGTTGGGTCTGTGGTGGACGGCACTCGCTGCCGCCGCTGTCCTCCTGCAGCGCCGCGGCTGGTGTGCCGACACCTACCAGGCGATCTGGGGGCCTTCGCCCGAGCACCCCGGCAATCGCCTCCCGCCGATCGGTTGGGGAATTCGCCGCGGGGAGGCGATCGGCCCAGCCCGCCCGGCCCGGCCCGGAGCGCGCCGCTGCCGCGGCGGCCGGCCGGTCCCCAACGCGTCCAAAGTAAAGCACCACGGCGGCGCGACCCGGGAATGCGTAGTAGAATTCCAGGTTTTGCTGCGCCAGCGCGGCCCTCTTTCCGAGCCTCCCATGACGCCCTCTCGCGGCGACCTTCGCAACATCGCCATCATCGCCCACGTCGACCACGGCAAGACGACGCTCGTCGACAAGCTCCTCGTGCAGGCCGGGACCTTCGCCAAGCACCAGCACGTCGCCGAGCGCGTGATGGACAGCAACGACATCGAGCGCGAGCGGGGCATCACCATCCTCGCCAAGAACTGCTCGATCGCCTACGCCGGGCACCACATCAACATCGTCGACACGCCGGGGCACGCCGACTTCGGCGGTGAGGTCGAGCGGGTCCTCGGCATGGTCGACGGCGTGCTGCTCCTGGTCGACGCCGTCGAGGGGCCGATGCCGCAGACGCGCTTCGTGACGCTGAAGGCGCTGAAGCAGGGCCTGAAGCCGATCGTCGTCGTCAACAAGGTCGATCGTCCGGGCGCGCGCCCCGAATGGGTCGTGAACGCCACGTTCGAGCTCTTCGACAAGCTCGGCGCCAACGACGAGCAACTCGACTTTCCGGTGGTGTACGCCTCGGCGCTGAACGGTTGGGCCACGCTCGACGTGCACGAAGCCAAGCGCGGCACGCCGGGTGCGGATGCCTCGATGCGTCCGCTCTTCGAGACGATCCTCGCCGCGGTGCCGGCACCCGTCGGCGACCCCGACGGCCCGTTGCAGTTCCAGGTGAGCGCGCTCGACTATTCGAGCTACCTTGGCCGGCTCGGCATCGGCCGCATTCGCCGCGGCCGGTTGAAGCCCGGCCAGCCGGTGGCAATCCTCAACGGTCCGCTCGCCGCTGGCGCCATCGCCAAGACCGCGAAGGTCGGGCAGGTGCTGGGCTTCAAGGGCCTCGAACGGGCGGCGGTCGAGGACGCGGCGGCCGGCGACATCGTCCTCGTGACGGGCATCGACGACCTTGCCATCGGCACCACGCTGGCGGCGGTCGAGGCGCCGGAAGCGCTGCCGCCGATCATGATCGACGAGCCGACGCTGTCGATGTACTTCCAGGTCAACACCTCGCCGCTCGCCGGGCGCGAGGGCAAGTACGTCACGTCGCGCAATCTGCGCGAGCGGCTGCAGCGCGAGCTCCTCACCAACATGGCGCTGCGCGTCGAGGAGACTGCCGATACCGACGCGTTCCTGGTCTCCGGTCGCGGCGAGCTGCACCTCACGATCCTCCTCGAGAACATGCGCCGCGAGGGCTATGAGCTCGCCGTGTCGCGGCCGCGCGTCGTGCTGCGCGAGGTCGACGGCGAGATCTGCGAGCCGTACGAGAACCTGACGGTCGACGTCGAGGAGGGCCACCAGGGCGCGGTGATGGAGGCGCTCGGCGTGCGTCGCGCCGACCTTACGCACATGGAATCCGATAGCCAGGGTCGCACGCGCCTCGAATACCGGGTGCCGGCGCGCGGGCTCATCGGCTTCCAGGGCGAGTTCATGAACCTGACCCGCGGCACCGGGCTCATGAGCCACGTCTTCGACGCCTATGCGCCGGTGAAGGGCGACATTCCCGAGCGTCGCAATGGCGTGCTGGTGTCGGCCGAGGACGGCGCCGCGGTTGCCTACGCGCTGTGGAAGCTGCAGGAGCGCGGACGCATGTTCGTGTCGCCGGGCGAGCCGCTGTACGAAGGCATGATCATCGGCATCCACAGTCGCGACAATGACCTCGTGGTCAACCCGATCAAGGGCAAGCAGCTCACCAATGTCCGCGCCTCGGGCAAGGACGAGGCGATCGCGCTGACGCCGCCGATCGCGCTCACGCTCGAGTATGCGGTCGAATTCATCGCCGACGACGAACTCGTCGAGATCACCCCGAAGTCGATCCGCATCCGCAAGCGGCACCTGAAGGAGCATGAGCGCAAGAAGGCGAGCCGTGAAGCGGCGTGACCTCGGGAGTGTGGGGGGGACCTGCGCGGCGTAGCCGGCGGCACGCCCGCCCGGCCTGCGGCGTCGGTATGATCGTGCGGTCATGATCCGCGCCGTCCTCTTCGATCTCGACGATACCCTCGTCGACCACCATCACGCGGCGCAGGCGGCGCTCGCCGGCGTGTACGAGCGTTTCGCGGTGTTCCACGACGTCGCCCCGGACGCCTTCGCGGCCGAACATCAGCACGTCCTCGAGCACCTGCATCACGACGTCGCCATCGGCGTGCGCAGCGCGGCCGAGGCGCGCATCGAGCGCTACCGGCGGCTCTTCGCATTCGCCGGCGCGGATTCGCGGCATGCGGCGGCGGCAGCCGAATTGCATCGGCGTGTCTACCAGGCCAATCGCCGCGCGGTCGCCGGCGCCCTCGACCTCGTCGTCCACCTACGACAGCGACTGCGCATCGTGGTGGTCACCAACAATACCGTCGCCGAGCAGGAGGAGAAGCTCGCGACCTTCGGCTTCGCGCCGCACGTGGATGCGCTCGTCACCTCGGAGGCCGTGGATGCGGCGAAGCCGGATCCACGGATCTTTCGCGTCGCGCTGGAGCGGGTACGCTGCGCTGCGCACGAGGTGGTGATGGTCGGCGATGCGTGGCACGCCGACGTGCTCGGGGCGAACGCCGTCGGCATTCGCGCGGTGTGGCTCAATCGCCACGGCGCAGCGCACCCCGACCCGGCGTTGGCGCTCGAACTGCGCTCGTTCGCGCCCACTGCGCAGGTGGCGGCGCTCGTCGTGCCGGATCACGCATTGCTTGCCGCGCGTGACGGCTGCGAGGCGGCCTCGGCGGCGCCGCGCCCGTGACCACGACGGCGGACCTCCTGTCGGTGCAGCAGGCATCCGCGTTCGCCCACGTGGCGCTCGCCAACGTGGTGCGCGAGTATCCCGCGAAGCAGGATCACGTCCTGGGCGGGCCTCGCGACGCGCAGGGACCGCGTCATTTGCATCCGGCCTTCTACGGCAGCTTCGACTGGCACTCGTGCGTGCACATGCACTGGCTGCTCGCCCGCGTGCGGCGCCTCTTTCCGTCCGGCGTGGCGAGCGGTGCCATCGCGAGTGTCTTCGATGCGCATTTCACGCCGGCGAACATCGCTGCCGAGTGTGCGTATTGCGCGCGACCCCTCGCACGGAGCTTCGAGCGGACGTACGGCTGGGCGTGGCTCCTCGAACTCGCGCACGAATTGAGGCGCGCCGCCGACGAGTCGTCGGCCCGCTGGCTGCACACGCTGCGTCCCCTGGTCGACATCATCGTCGCTCGCTACCTCGACTACCTGCCGCGACAGCGCTATCCGATCCGTCACGGGCTGCACGCCAACAGCGCATTCGGCCTCGCTTTCGCGCTCGACTGGGCGCGGGCGAGCGGCCAGCGGGCGTTGGCGAATGCGTGCACCGAGGCCGCGCAGCGCTGGTTCGCGGACGACCGCGACGTCCCCGCCCGCTGGGAGCCCTCCGGCACCGATTTCCTGTCGCCGGCGCTCATGGAGGCCGACCTCATGCGGCGCGTTCTCGCTTCCGATGCCTACGATGCGTGGCTCACGGCGTTCCTGCCCGCTCTCGACGGTGACGAGGTTCTCGAACTCTTTCCGCCGGCGCAGGTCGACGACCGCAGCGACGGTCATCTCGTCCACCTCGATGGCCTCAACCTCGCTCGCGCCTGGAATCTGCGGGGGATCGTCGCGGCGCTCCGGCGCGACGACCCGCGTGCGGCATCGCTCGCGCACCTTGCCGCAATGAACCTCGCTGCCGGCCTCGCCGGCGTCGCCAGCGACGACTACGGCGGCGCGCACTGGCTGACGACGTTCGCCACGCTCGCACTCACCGCGCAGGTCGATGCTGCGCACGCAGCACCGATGCCAGGCACCCCATGAACGAACCGTGGCTCATTGCAAGTCTGGCGTTGCTCGCCGGCATTCTCGTGCTCGTCGTGCTGGTCCTCTCGCGCGTCGTGGCGCTTGGCCGCGCGCGCAGCGAGGCGATTCGCGAATCGGCCGAATGGCGGGCCCGACTCGATGCGATCGCCGCGCAGCTCGCCAACGTCGAGCGCGACGTCCGCCAGGACCTCGCCAACGCGCGCAGCGAGCAGGGCCAGGCGGCGGTGGGGCTGCGCACCGAGATGGGGGCGGCGCTGGGCCGCTTCGGTGAGCAGATCACGATGCTGACGCGTTCCAACGAGGAGCGCCTCGATGCCGTGCGCAGCACCGTCGAGCGCCGCCTCGACGCATTGCGCGACGACAACGCGCAGCGGCTGGAGCAGATGCGGGCGACGGTCGACGAGAAGCTCTCCGCCACGCTCGAGCAGCGACTGGGCGAATCGTTTCGCCTCGTCTCGGAACGGCTGGAGGAAGTGCACCGCGGCCTGGGCGAGATGCACACGCTCGCGATCGGCGTGGGCGATCTCAAGCGCGTGCTCGCCAATGTGAAGACGCGCGGCACCTGGGGCGAGGTGCAGCTTGCCGCGCTCCTCGCCGAGGCGCTTGCCGCGTCGCAGTACGCGGCCAACGTCGAGACGATCCCGGGATCGGGCCAGCGCGTCGAGTTCGCCATCCGCCTGCCGGGCCGCGGTGGCGACGCACCACCGTGCTGGCTGCCCGTCGATGCCAAGTTTCCGCTCGACGAATGGCAACGCTTGCAGGATGCCCTCGAGCGGGCCGACGCCCCGGCCGCCGAACTCGCCCGCAAGACGCTCGCCGATCGCCTCAAGGCCGAGGCGAAGACGATTCGCACGAAATACGTCGCCCCGCCGTTCACCACCGATTTCGCGGTGCTCTTCGTGCCGACCGAGGGCCTGTACGCCGAGATGATGGCGCGACCGGGCCTCGCCGACGCACTGCAGCGCGAACACCGGGTGACGCTCGTCGGCCCCACCAATTTCCTCGCGCTCCTCAACAGCCTCCAGCTCGGATTTCGCACGCTCGCCATCGAGCAGCGCTCGCACGAGGTCTGGCGCGTGCTGGCCGCCGTCAAGACCGAATTCGCCAAGCTCGGCGATCACATCGCGAAGGCGAAGGAGAAGGTCGACCAGGCGAGCCGAACGCTGGACGAGACCGGCGTGCGCAGCCGCGCGATCTCGCGTCGATTGCGCGACGTCGAGGCCCTGCCCGAGGGCTACGCGCAGCAATTGCTCGTCAGCCCGCCGCGCGACGACGACGCGCCGGCCTCCCCGGACGCGGACTGAGCGGCGCTACGCATGTTCGAAGCGCTCCGTCGCTGGCGGCGTGACCGCGCGCTGCGTGGGCTCGCGATTCCCGACGCGATGTGGCGCGAGGCGCTCGAGGCGCTCCCGTTCCTCGCCATCTACACCGAGGCCGAGCTCGAGCGCTTGCGCGAGAAGGTCGTGCTCTTCCTCGATGCCAAGAGTATCGTCGGTGCCGGCGGGCACGAGGTGACGCCGCTGCAGCGCGTGGTGATCGCCATGCAGGCCTGCGTGCTCGTGCTCAACCTCGATGCCGATTGCTACGACGGCTTCGAGAGCGTGGTCGTGTATCCCGACGAATTCGTTCCCGGCTGGGAGTGGGAGGACGAGGCGGGTGTGGTCCACGTCAACGACGCCCCACTTGCCGGGGAAGCAATGGAGCGCGGCCCGGTGATCCTGTCGTGGGCCGACGTCGAGGCGAGCCAGGACTGGGACGCGACGGGCATGAATCTCGTCATCCACGAATTCGCGCACAAGATCGACATGCGTGACGGCAGCGCCAACGGCTGCCCGCCGCTGCCCCCGGGGATGGCGCCGAACGTGTGGCAGAGGACGATGCAGCGTGCCTTTGCCGACTTCTCGCGCAAGGTCGAACGCGATGCGCGCACGGCGATCGACCCGTACGCCGCCGAGAGTCCGGCCGAGTTCTTCGCCGTGCTCTCCGAAGTGTTCTTCGTCGAGCCTGCGCTCCTGCGCCACGAGTACGCCGACGTCTACGCGCTCTTCGCGCGCTTCTACCGCCAGGACCCGGCGGCGCGCACCGCCCTACTGCGCGACGATGTTTGAGGCGCGCACGGCGCCCTTCGGCCGGAACGCCTTGCACACGGCCTCGTGCGTCTCGATGTACGGGCCGCCGATGAGGTCGATGCAGTAGGGGACGGCGGGAAACACGCCGTCGAGCGTTTCCTTGATCGCCTTCGGCTGACCGGGGAGGTTCAAGATGAGCGCGTGACCGCGGATCACGCCGACCTGGCGCGAGAGGATCGCGGTCGGCACGTACTGCAGGCTCACGGCGCGCATCCGTTCGCCGAAGCCCGGCAGCACCTTGTGGGCGACGGCAAGCGTGGCCTCCGGTGTCACGTCGCGTGGCGCGGGGCCGGTGCCGCCGGTGGTCAGCACGAGGTGACAGCCCTCGCGATCGACGAGTTCGACCAGCGTGCGCTCGATCGTCGCCTGCTCGTCGGCGATGAGCCGCTGCACGAATGTCCATGGGGTCTGCAGCGCCGCCGTGAACCACTCGCGCAAGCCGGGCAGCCCCTTGTCCTCGTACACCCCGGCGGTGGCACGATCGGAAACGGAGACCAGGCCGATGCGCAAGGCAGCGGTTGTGCCCTCTGCGCTCACGATGCCACGCTCGGGCTGCGGACACCGGCGCCGGCCACGGCATCGTCGCGCGCCGTCTCACTCGGCGATGACGTCGCGGGAGCGGGGCGCTTTGCTGCGGCGGTAGCGAGTGCCTTCAAGCGGCGAAAGAGCTCTCGGTAGCGATGCGGCGGCCCGCCGCGCGCGCGTTCCGCGCGGGCGTCGCGCACCAGAGCCGCGATGGCGCCGCGATCGCTCTCGGGAAATGTGGCGACGAGGCGGTCGAGCGCCGCGTCGTCGCGCAGGAGCGCTTCGCGCCAGCGTTCGGCGGCAGCAACCTCGGCGGCGTCGGTCGGCGTGCCATGGGCGAAGCGGGCGAGCGCGGCACGCACGGGCTCGGCATCGACGTCGCGCATGAGCTTGCCGACGTATTGCAGCGCACGACGGCGCCCTTCGTGGCTGCGCGTGGCGCGCGCCTCGCCGATGGCGTCGGCGAGGCGCTCCGGGAGGTCGAGCTCGGCCAACCGGGCGGGATCGAGCGCGACCAGCGCTTCACCAAGATCCTGCAACTCGTGCATGGCCGCCTTGCGGCGGGTCTTCGACGGGCGATCGACCGCCGATGCGACATCGTCGGCAGGCAGGTCGGACACGTCGCGCGACGTCGGGGCTCGGGACATGGAATGGAGGGGCACGGCCGGATGAGACGCCGCGCGACCCTTTGCTATGATAACCGCTGCCCGACGCGCGGATGGGTCCGTCGTGTCGATACCTTGCCTGGGCACCGAAAGCCGCTCGATGCACGTGCGTCCTCGCGGTGCCGACGAACGCCAAAGGTGTGACCGATGCGCGATCGCCTCCATCCCGTCCCATGACCGAGTCGCCGGCCGCACCCGTCACGCATCCTGTCGGCGCGGGCCGGCCGTCGGTGGCGCGCCGAACGTTTCCCGTCGCGACCGCGGAACTGGAGCGCATTGCCACCCAGGTGCTCGACGTCGCCCGGCGAGGGGGCGCCACTGCCGCGGAGACCGAGATCTCACAGGGAGTGGGGCAGGACGTGACCGTGCGGCATGGCGAGGTCGAGACGATCGCCTATCACCGCGACAAGTCCGTGAGCCTCACCGTATTCGTGGGACAGCGTCGCGGCCACGCCAGCACCGCCGACTTCTCACCCGACGCCATTGCGGCGGCGGTCGACAAGGCAGTGACCATCGCACGCTATACGGCCGACGACACCGCGGCGGGTCTCGCCGATGCGGGCCGTCTTGCCCGCAGCTGGTCCGATCTCGACCTCTACCATCCCTGGGATCTCGCAATCGACGAGGCCATCGCCCTGGGTCGCGAGGTCGAACGTTCGGCGCTCGCCGTCGACCGGCGACTCACCAACAGCGAAGGCGCCACCGTGGCGAGCGGCGAGTCCGAGTTCGTCTACGCGAATTCGGCGGGATTCCTCGGCGGTTATCGCAGTTCGCGGCATCACGTCGGATGTGCCGTCGTCGGCGAGCAGGATGGCACGCTGCAGCGCGATTCGTGGTATACGGCAGCGCGCGTAGCAGGCGACCTCGAGCCGGCGTCGCAGGTCGGCCGCATGGCCGGCGAGCGTGCCGTGCGCCGTCTGGGTGCGCGTCGGCTCGATACCCGCGAGTGCCCGGTGCTCTTCGAGGCGAGCGAGGCCATCGACCTCATCGGCTACTTCGTGCAGGCGATATCCGGCGGCAGCCTGTACCGCCGGTCGTCGTTCCTCCTCGACTCGATCGGACGCGAAGTATTCGCGCCGCACATCCAGTTGCGCGAGGAGCCGCACCTGCCGCGCGGACGCGGCAGCGCGCCGTTCGATGGTGAAGGTGTCGCAACCGTGGCCCGCGATGTCGTGCGTGATGGCGTGGTGCAGGGCTACTTCCTGGGCTCGTACTCGGCGCGCAAGCTCGGCATGGCGAGCACCGGCAACGCCGGCGGCAGCCACAATCTCGTACTCGCACCCAGCGGCGGCGACCTCGCGGTGCTGCTTGCGCGCATGGGGCGCGGCCTCTTCGTGACCGAGCAGCTGGGGCAGGGGGTGAATCCGGTCACCGGCGATTTCTCGCGCGGCGTCGCGGGCTTCTGGGTCGAGGACGGTGCCCTCGCGTATCCCGTCGAGGAGATCACCATCGCCGGCAACCTGCGGGACATGTATCGGGGGATCGTCGCTGTCGGCAGCGACGTCGATCGGCGCAGTTCGCGGCACACGGGTTCCATCCTCATCGACCGCATGACGGTCGCCGGGCGCTGACGATGCGCGTGCCACGGCCGCGATCGGCGAGTCGGGCGCGTCCGGTCCTGTCGTGGCTGCGTTCGTTCAACGATCCGCTGTCGAGTGCCGCGAATGCCGCGCGGTGGATCGCGCAACTGCCATCCGGTGACGCGACGCAGGTGCAAAGGGAGGCGCTCGAGCTCGTTGCCTCGTTCCCGGGAGCGCGCAAGACTGTGGGGGTCGGTCAGGTCGAGGCGCTCCTGCGCATCGACGGGCGCATCGAGCCAGTGCTCGAAGAACTCACCCGCCAGTACACGCAAAACTATCAGAAAAGCACCGCCATCGAGTCGCGCCTGTGGCACGCCGTATTCGACCTCGTCAAGGCATTCGTCAACGCGTACCAGATTGCGCTCAAGGCGGGCTTCCCGTACGCCGAGAACAAGCGCTGGCGGGCGATCCTGCCGTGGGTGATCGTGCGCCTTGCCCACTATCGAGGTCTCGATGGCAAGTATCGATTGTTCCGCTACAGCCGCTGGATCCCGGCGCAGTGGCGGGAGTTCCACGAGCTCTACGAGTACGCTCGCCTGCGCGGCTGGCAGCGCGAGCAGCTCGTCTTCGGCGTAGGTGCCTTTGCCACACCCGGGGTGTCGTTCGAGCAGGAGTACGTGAAGACGCTGTTGCTGATGCGACTGGATTCGGGGAACTTCACACCCGACCAGGTCGAGTGGGTTGCGCGCCAGCTGAGCGATTGGGCCCCCACCCTTGCCCTGACTGCGCCTCCTTCGGACGGTGCCCCGTTCATCCTCGACCTCGCGGGCACTGCGGGGTTGCGTCGGCGTGATCGCGCGCCCACGGGCGGGCGCCTCCTGTGCCTCGACGCCGGACCGGTCTATTCGCGCATCGTCGAGCGCTTGCGCTGGCTGCCTGAGCAGGACGGCGACGGTGGCGGCGCCGGCGCGGGTGACCTGCCGGTGCGCGAGCAGCGACTCCTGCTCGTGCGTCTTGCTTCGCTCTACGGCCCGGATGCGATCGCGCAGGCCCCGCGCGCGCAGCGCGTGCAAAGCGATGCCGACGTCCGCGTGGTGGTGGGGCTCGCCGCATTGACGCGGGCCGTCGCCGAAATCGATCGACTTCCCGAGCAGGCGCGCACGCCCGGCGTCATTGCCAGCTTCGACGAGGCCACGCAGATCATCCATCCGCACGTGAACCCCGAATCGGTCTCGCGCCGCGTGCGCGGCTCCACCTGGCGCATGACCGACCGCAGCGATACGGGTGCCCGCCTGGTGGCGCCAGCTGCGGGCGCACCCGCGCGGCTCGGTGAACTCGTCGCCATCAAGGAGGGCGAGTTGTGGATGCTTGCCGTCGTGCGCCGTATGCAGCGTCTGCAGATCGACGAGGTCACCGTTGGCGCCGAGATCGTCTCGCGGCGTCTGGTGCGCGTGCTGATGCGGAGCTGGGTCGCACCGGCCGGAATCGATGGTGCCGGCAGCGAGCGCCCCTTCTTCGGACTCTACCTGCCCGCACATCCGGCCAATCGGCAGGCGACGCAGCGCAGCCTCGTCGGACCCGCGGATCGGATGGCCACTGACGCCATGGCCGAGCTCGATACCGGCAGTGCGCGCTATCTCATCCGCTTCACGCAGACGCTCGAGCGGCAGGCGGACTGGGCGTGGGTGATGTTCACTGCCGTGCGCAAGCTGGAGGGGTGAACGCGTAGCGCGAGCGTCACCAGAGGGGGGTGACGGTCGGCGCATTGCGCCAGCGACGGCCGAAGCAAACGACCCCGCCGCGGCGGGGTCGTCGAGTGCATGAGCGGGCAGGCGCCCGCGGCGTCACTTCTTCGCTGGGGCCGCGCGGCCCGCACGCTGCGCGGCGATCATGAAGTTGTCGAAGCGGTTCTCGGCCACCGAGAACCATTCGACCTGTCCGCTGCGGAATTCCTTCCACGGCGCGTAGATCTTGGCGAACTTGGCGTTCTTGGTGGCGATCTCGTCGTAGACCTCGGTGGTTGCCTTGTAGCATGCCGCCATGATGTCGTTGGAGAACGGCGCGAGCTTGACGCCGTTGGCGAGCAGACGGCGCAACGCCGGCGGATTGAGCGCGTCGTACTTCGCGAGCATGTCGAGGTTCGCCTCGGCAGCGGCCGACTCGAGGATCGACTGGTAGTTCTTGGGCAGCTCTTCGAACGCCTTGGTGTTGACGAAGAGTGAGAGCTCCGGACCGCCTTCCCACCAGCCCGGGTAGTAGTAGTTCTTCGCGACCTTGTAGAAGCCGAGCTTCTCGTCGTCGTAGGGACCGACCCATTCCGCGGCGTCGATCGTGCCTTTTTCCAGCGCCGGATAGATGTCGCCGCCCGGAATCTGCTGCGGGATGACGCCGAGCTTCTGCAGCGGCAGGCCGCCGGTGCCGCCGACGCGCATCTTGAGGCCCTTGAGGTCCTCGACCGTCTTGATCTCCTTGCGGAACCAGCCGCCCATCTGCGCGCCGGTGTTGCCGGCGGGAAGATTGTAGATGTTGTAATCCTTGTAGAACTCGCGCATCAACTGGATGCCGCCGCCGTGGTACATCCAAGCGTTCTGCTGGCGCGCATTGAAGCCGAACGGGATCGCGCAACCAAACGCGAAGGTCGGATCCTTGCCGAAGAAGTAATACGGCGCGGTGTGCGCGCACTGGACCGTCGCGTTCTGGACCGCATCGACGACGCCGAACGCCGGCACGATCTCGCCACCCGCGTAAACCTGGATCTGGAACTTGCCGTCGGTCGACGCGGCGACCCGCTTCGAGATGACGTCGGCGGCGCCGAAGATCGTATCGAGGCTCTTGGGAAAGCTCGACGCGAGACGCCACTTCACTTCCGGTTGCGCCTGCGCGTAGACGGGCGCCGATCCGGCAGCGAGGATGCCCGCGAGCCCGGCGTGTTTGACGAATGAACGACGTTCCATCCGATTCCTCCTTCGATGTATGGGGCCGCCTTCGATCGGCGACGTGGCTTGAGTTCACGCCTGCCGATCACGTGCCGGCACCCTTCAGGAGAGTAGCGACAGCGTAGCTTGCGCGGCGCAACGTCGGCGCGATTCTAGCAATACATCGGAGCGTGTACGGGATCTTTTCGATAGCGTGCGACGAGCGGCTTGCGTACTCGGTATACGGGCCGCCGACTACCATAAAGTAGCCGATAGTCTCACGATACCGCGTGCTCGCCGCGCCATGCCTTGGCAAGGTCCATGAGGTGTCGGCTTGCCACCGGTAGAGCCGCGTCGGCGCGGCTGATGCCGACGACCCAGCGACGCAGGTCGGGCAACGCGATCGGCCTGCGCACCAGTTGGAGGCGGTCGAACTCGGAATCCGGAATGAGATCCGGCAACACGCACACGCCGAGCTTGCACGAGACGAGGCGTAGCATCGCGTCGACGGTTTCGACTTCGGCGACGACGTGGCGATCGAGCTGCGCTCGATGCAGCATCTGCCGCAGCGCGTAGTACTTCGGAAACGTGACGAGCGGCGCGGCCCACGATTGCCCATCGTCGACCGGTACGTCGACCGGAGTGTCGCGATGGTAGACGAGGCACATGCGCTCCTCGAAGAGACGCTCGACGTTCAACCCCTCAATCGTGACGGCGACGTCGTAGACGAAGCCGAGATCGACCTTGCCGGACCCGACCAGGTTGACGACTTCGGGGGAGCCGCGGCCGAGAACGTAGGTATTGACGGTCGGGTACGCGTGACGGAATTGCGCGAGCAGCGGCGGCAGGAAATACAGGCTCAAGGTGTGCACCATCGCGATCCGGATCGTTCCCGGCGCGACACCGGACTCGGTGCGTAGCGTGTCGAGCGCGTCGTCGATTGCCCTGAATGCCGGTCGGCTCGCTGCCTCGAGGCGCTTGCCGATGTCGTTCAGCGCCACGCCGCGCCCGGTCCGCGTGAAGAGCGGTCGGCCGAGGTGATCCTCGAGCTGCTTCAATTGCCTGCTCAATCCCGATTGAGTCACGCCCAGACGCTCGGCGGCTTCGGAAAGCGAGCCGGTCTCGGCGATGGTCAGGAAGTAGCGGATCCGCTGATCGAGCATGGGGACGGGGCAGTTGCGATGTCGCGCATATCGCCTATGACCGGCACTGCATGGCTCGCCGGTGTCCAATTGCGAATAATCACGACATGCGCGGCTCGCCCGCGGCTTTCTCGAGGTCGCGATGCGAGATCGGCGCGGCGGCTTCGATCGATCATGAATGGAATCCGGAGGTTCCCGTGACACATCGCACGATTCGCTATTTTGGATGGTCCTCGCTTGCCGTGAACACGCCCGACGGCGCGTTCCTCTTCGATCCCTTCTATCGCAAGTACTGCGGTGTGCAATGGTTCACCGCCGAGGATTTCGGCCCGGCAAAGTATATCGCGGTCACCCATGGGCACGAGGAGCACTTCCTCGACGTTCCCGAGTTCGCTCGACGCACTGGCGCGCTGGTGCTCGGACCGGCGTCGGTCACCCGTTTCCTGCACCGCCGCAATCGCATCGGCGAGGCGCAGTTGGCCACCCTCGAGGCAGGACAGACGAAAGAGCTCCCCGGCTTCCGAGTCGATGCGTTTGCGTGGAAGCACCGCGACGTCAATCTCGTGAAGTCGGTCACCAAGGCGATGCTCAAGGGGAACTTCACGCAGCTTGCATGGGCCTGGCACAGCGCGACGCAGGCGCCTTTCCATGCACCGTATACCGGGTATCGCCTGACGCTGCCCGACGGCATGACGATCCTCAACTACAACGAAGGCTTCAACAGCAAGATGACCGATGCGGAAATCGAAGCGCTCGGCCGCGGCGCCCGCACCGACGTCCTGCTGGGCGGAATGCAGCTCGATTTCACCGAGGACGTTTTCCGTGGCGTCAAGGCGTTGGCGCCCAAGCTCATCCTCCTGTATCCGCCGCACGACGTGCTGCACACGATGATGGGTGCCAAGTCGCGGCCGTGGGCGGAATTCGCGGCGGCGGCGCAACGTGCCGCTCCCAGGGCCAAGGTCGTCATGCTGGAGCCGGGCGTGCAGGTCGACGTGCGCGATGGCTCGACGTCGCGGTTCAAGAGCATCGCAGCACACGCCGACGCACTCGCGACGGCGGCCGCCGGGATCTGAAACGCGGCCAAAAGACGGATTCGGTATGCGGATGTTAGAATCCGGCGTCGTGGTGCCGTCGCACCGTTCGATGTCGAGGTCGCGTCGCTGGAACGCGCGTCGAACGGTGGCCGGGCGGGTCGATCCCCGTTCGATTCCGCGTCGGTAATGGGTGCCCATGAACAGGTCGCCGGCTTCGGTCGGCTTTCCAGGTTGCCGGCGCAGGCCGGTGTCTCGCTCAGTCGGCAGGGGCCGGCTTCTCGCATCGCCCATTCAATCGGAGGGAAATTCGATGGAACGTCGCTCATTCGTCAAACACGCCGGTCTTGCGGGCATTCTCGCGGCCGGCTCGGCCCCGGCATTCGCGCAGGCCCAACCCGAGGTCAAATGGCGCTGCGCGTCGAGCTTCCCCAAGTCGCTCGACACGCTGTTCGGAACCGCCGAGATGATCGCCAAGCGCGTCGCCGCGGTCACCGACGGCAAGTTCCAGATCCAGGTTTACGCCGCGGGCGAGATCGTGCCGGCATTCGGCGTGGTCGACGCGGTGCAAAACGCGACGATCCAGGCCTGCCACACGGCGCCGTACTATTTCTTCGGCAAGGACCCGACGTTCGCCTTTTCGTGCGCGATTCCATTCGGGCTCACCTCGCGCCAGCAGAACGCCTGGATGTACCACGGCGGCGGCCTGCAGTTGATGCGCGATTTCTTCAAGGGCTACAACATCTATAATTTTCCCGCCGGCAACTGTGGCGTGCAGATGGGCGGCTGGTTCCGCAAGGAAATCAAGACGGTCGCCGACCTCAAGGGTCTCAAGATGCGCATCGGTGGCACGGGCGGCCTCGTGATGCAGAAGCTCGGCGTCATCCCGCAGCAGATCCCGGGCGGCGACATCTATCCGGCGCTGGAGAAGGGCACGATCGACGCCGCCGAGTGGATCGGCCCGTACGACGACGAGAAACTCGGCTTCTACAAGGTCGCCAAGAATTACTACTATCCGGGCTGGTGGGAAGGCGGCACCGAGTT
>JBDHRR010000003.1:0-74824 GCA_039807685.1 Burkholderiales bacterium | reverse complement strand
GACCAGCATGGCCTGCGTCGCGCGCACCTGCTGGCGCTCGCGGGCGAGCCGCGCCTGCTCGCGGGCCCACGCGTGGTAGCCGCGCAGCGCGTCGGCGATCTCGGCGAGATAGCGCACCCGCGCCGCCGGCACCACGGCACCGCGCCCGGAGGACTGCTTGACGCTCACCGCCGGCAATGCGCCGGGCCCCGCGACGAGCCCCTTCTCGACGAGCCGCGCCGCGATCGCCTGGTAGAGCGCGGTGACGCCGTCGTCGTTGAAGTGCGAGGCAATGGTGCCGAACACCGGCATCCTGTCGGGCGCCGTGCGGAACGCCTCGCGGTTGCGCTGCATCTGCTTGCGCACGTCGCGCAGCGCGTCGGCCGCGCCCTTGCGGTCGAACTTGTTGATCGCCACGAAGTCGGCGAAGTCGAGCATGTCGATCTTCTCCAACTGGCTCGCGGCGCCGAACTCGGGCGTCATCACGTACAGCGAGACGTCGACCAGCGGAACGATCGCCGCGTCGCCCTGCCCGATGCCCGAGGTCTCGACGAGCACGAGGTCGAAGCCCGCGGCCTTGCACGCGGCGATGACGTCGGGCAGCGCCGCGCTGATCTCGCTCCCCGTGTCGCGGGTGGCGAGCGAGCGCATGTAGATGTTCGGATGCTCGATCGCATTCATGCGGATGCGGTCGCCCAGGAGCGCCCCTCCCGACTTGCGGCGAGAGGGATCGATCGAGACGATGGCAAGGCGCAGCGCATCGCGGTGATCGAGCCGGAAGCGGCGGACGAGTTCGTCGGTGAGCGAACTCTTGCCCGCCCCGCCGGTGCCGGTGACGCCCAGCACCGGCGCGTGAGATGCCGCCGCCGCGGCGTGGATCGCGTCGCGCAGCGCCGGAGGCACGGTGCCGTTCTCGAAGGCGGTGATGAAGCGCGCCAGCGCGTGCGTGCCCTCGAAGCGTCCGTCGCCGGTGAGGCCGGCGATCGAATCCGGGAGGTCGTGCGCGAGGTCGACGTCGCAGGCGGCGACGATCTCGTTGATCATTCCCTGCAGGCCGAGCTTCTGCCCATCCTCGGGCGAGAAGATCCGGGTGACGCCGTAGGCGTGGAGTTCCTCGATCTCGGCCGGGACGATCACCCCGCCCCCGCCGCCGAAGACCTTGACGTGACCGCCGCCGCGCTCGCGCAGGAGGTCGAGCATGTACTTGAAGAATTCGACGTGCCCGCCCTGGTACGAGGAGATCGCGATGCCGTTGGCGTCCTCCTGCAGCGCGCAGTTGACGATCTCCTCGACGGAGCGGTTGTGCCCGAGGTGGATCACCTCGCAGCCCGTCGCCTGCAGGATGCGCCGCATGATGTTGATCGAGGCGTCGTGGCCGTCGAAGAGACTCGCGGCGGTGACGAAGCGCACCTTGGTCAGCGGCTTGTAGACGAGCGGCGGGCGGGATGCGTCGTTCATGGGCGTCCTCGGGCGGTGGTGAACGCCCGGGCGCAGCGATCGCCCGGGCGGGAAAAGCTTACTCCTGAGCCACCCGCCGGGACCGCCACGGATCGCGCGCCCGGACGCCGGCAGGCGCGCCCGACTCTAAATGACGTTTACGTAAACGTCAATATAGACGCCGGCAACGCCGAGACCTCCAGGAGCGCCGGCCACCCGCCAGCGGCGCAGCCGTAAGGTATTACAAACGGTGCCTTTCGATTCTGCGACAATTGTATTTTCCTTGCCACCGATCGCCCCGTACGACGGTACCGTCATGCTCTTGCACGTGTGGGGAACCGACTTCCACCGCAGCAGCGGGGAATTTCGGTCCCGCCTCTACATCGCCGAACCGCAGAGAAAGGCCGCCATCGAATCGCTGCTGGCGCTCGGTTTCCGCGATCTCGCCTACGTCGCGACCTGCAACCGCGTCGAGTTCTACACGACGGCGCCCGACGCGTATGCGGATACGCGCCCGCTGTGGCTCGCGCTGCTGAAGAGACTTGGCCTCGACGAGGACGCCTTCTATCGCGGCTACCACCTCGAAGGCAAGGCGGCGCTGCGCCATCTTCTCCGGGTCGCGAGTTCGCTCGAATCGCTCGCCGTGGGCGAGCCGCAGATCCTGGGCCAGATCAAGGAGGCGCTGGCGTCGACGCGCGCGTGGGGACTGCCCGTCGAGCGCGGCGTCGAGCGCGGCTTCGCGCTCGCCTTCGAGACGGCCAAGAAGGTGCGCACGCTCTCCGGCATCGGCGAGAAGCCGGTCTCGGTCGCCACCCTCGGCATGCGCCGCTTCGAGGCATTCGAGCGCGAATGGCCGGCGACCGACGTGGTGGTCGTCGGACGCAGCCCGATCAGCGTCCACGTCCTCGACTGGTTCGCCAAGCACCGCCCGGCGGTCCCGGTCACCTGGCTCAATCGCGACGTCGACAAGATCGCCCGCTTGCCGCAGAGCCGGCGCGTGCGGCTCGGCGCGCTCGCCGACTTCATCGGCGCGCCGACCGAGTTCTCGCACGTCTTCACGGCGACGGCGAGTCACGCCCCGATCTTCACCAGCGCCTTCTTCGCGTCGCTGCCGAAGCGCCCGCGCGTCCTCTTCGACTTCGCGCAGCCGCCGGACATCGACCGGGGCGCCGTGGCCGGGACGCCGTCGCGGCTCGTCCACATGGAAGACCTCCTCGCGGAAGCACGCCGCAACGCCGACGATCGGGCCCGCGCCGTGGCAAGCGCCGAGGCGATCCTCGAAGCATCGCTGCGCGATTTTTTCCGCACGCAGAAGGAAGCGCCGATCCTGCGCGACTTCAGCAGCATCGAGGGCGACCTCGAAACGCAGGCGGCGCGCGCGCTGTCGACGTTCGATGCCGCGGGGTCCGATCCGGCGGCGCGGCGCGCCTGCATGGAAAAGGTCCTGCGCCGGCACCTGCACGACGCGCGTGAACACCTGCGCCGCGTGCTGCGCACCACGGCGGAACCCGACCACGGCGTCGGCTAGCACGGTTCGACGCCGTTCACGCCGAATGCAACCTTCGGTCCGCGTACATCGCGGGCCACGCATGCTGGAGACCGCACCATGACGAAGGCGACCCAACCCCCGACGATCCGGCCCCGGCGACTGCGCGCCACGGCGGGCATTCGCTCGCTTGTCGCGCAGACCACGCTCACCGTCGATCACTTCATCCAGCCGTACTTCGTCGCCGAGCGGGAGATCGATCGCGAGCCGATCGATGGCTTCACCGACGTCTACCGCTGGGGCATCGATTCGCTCACCCGCAAGATCGAGGCGGATCTCGTGCACGGCCTGCGGCACTTCCTCCTCTTCGGATCGAGCAGCGCGCGTGACGAGCGCGGCAGTGCGGCGAGTGCTGCCGACTCGCGTGTCGCTCTCGCGCTGCGCGCGCTGCGCACGCACCTCGGCCGCGCGCCCACGCTCTTCACCGACGTCTGCCTGTGCTCGTACACCACGCACGGCCACTGCGGCGTCGTGCAGGATGCGAAGGTCGACAACGACGCCACGCTGCCGCGCCTCGCCGAGGTCGCCTGCGCACACGCGGCCGCCGGTGCCGATTTCGTGGCGCCTTCCGACATGATGGATGGCCGCGTCGGCGCGATCCGCACCGCACTCGATGGCGCCGGCTTCACGGAGGTCGGCATCCTCGCCTACACGGCAAAGTACGCCTCCGCGTACTACGGTCCCTTCCGCAATGCGCTCGATTCCTCGCCGCACGGCTTCGATCGCGCCGGCTACCAGATGGATCCGCGCAATCGCCGCGAGGCGTTGCGCGAGCTCGACCTCGACCTCGACGAAGGCGCCGATCTCGTGATGGTGAAGCCGGCGCTTGCCTACCTCGACGTCGTCTCCGATCTCGCGGCCGCAAGCGACGTTCCCGTGTGCGCGTACAGCGTCAGCGGCGAATACGAAATGGTGAAGCAGATGGCGCGCGCCGGGCTCGCCGACGAGCGCGCGCTGGCCATCGAGAATCTCACCGCGATCCGGCGCGCCGGCGCGCAGGCGATCCTCACCTATTTCGCGAGCAGCATCGCGCGGGAGGGCTGGCTGTGAACCGATCGACCTCGACACAGTGGTTCGCCCGTGCACAGGCGAAGATCCCCGGCGGCGTCAATTCGCCGGTGCGCTCCTTCAAGCACGTCGGCGGCACACCCGTGTATTTCGCGCGCGCCGACGGCGCGTACCTGCACGACGTCGACGGCAATCGCTACGTCGACTTCTGCCTCTCCTTCGGCCCGCACCTCTTCGGGCACTCGCACCCGCGCGTCGTCGCCGCGCTCAAGGCGCAGGCCGACCTCGCGACGAGCTACGGCGCCTGCCACCCGGACGAAGTGCGGCTTGCCGAGCGCATCCTCGCTGCCTATCCCTTCCTGCAGAAGCTGCGCCTCGTGAACAGCGGCACCGAGGCGACGATGACGCTCGTGCGCCTCGCCCGCGGCTACACCAATCGTGCCAAGATCATCCAGTTCGAAGGCTGCTACCACGGTCACTCCGACGCCTTCCTCGCCAAGGCCGGCAGCGGGGTGGCGGCGCTCACCGAGTCGTCGTCGCGCGGCGTGCCGCCGAGTGTCGTCGCCGATACGCTCATCGCGCGCTTCGACGACCTCTCCACCGTCGATGCGTACTTCGCGCAGTATCCCCGCGACATCGCCGCGGTCATCCTCGAACCGGTGCCTGCGAATTACGGCCTGTGGAATCCCGGGCGCGAGCGGTTGCAGCACGTCGTGCAGGTCGCGCGCCGGCACGGCGCGCTGGTGATCTTCGACGAGGTCATCACCGGCTTCCGGCTGGCCGCGACCGGCGCCTGCGGATACTTCGGATTGGAGCCCGACCTCGTGGCACTCGGCAAGATCGTCGGTGGTGGGCTGCCGCTCGCCGCGATCGCCGGGCGCGCCGAGATCCTCGACCTGCTGGCGCCGACCGGCTCGGTCTATCAGGCGGGGACGCTCTCGGGCAACCCGATGGCGGTGGCGGCCGGTCTCGCCGTGCTCGACGGCATCGCCGACGATCCGCCGTATGCGCGCCTCGACGCGGCATGTGCGACGTTCGTGGAGCGACTGCAGGCAATCCTGCCGCCGCCGTGCAGCGTGCACCGCCTGGGCTCGCTCTTCTGGATCGACTTCGCGGAAGCGACCGCGACGTTTCCGCCCCCCGTCTCCGAGGCCTCGCGACGGCGCTACGCCGAGTTCTTCAAGGCGGCACTCGACGCCGGCGTCTACTTCTCGCCCTCGCCCTACGAGGTCGGCTTCGTGTCGACCGCGCACACGCCGGAGATCCTCGCCGACGTCGTCGCGCGGCTGGAGCGGGCGCTGGGAGGGTGACGTTCGGTTCGCGGCCGGCAGACGCGGTGCGACCGCCGTTGTCCGGCGGGTCATGCGTGCCGCTGCGCCGCTACTGTGGTATTGGATAGGCGCTGCTGACCTGCGCCCTGGCGACGCCGCGGGCGAGACGGCACTCCGGCGACCCGTATGGCGTACCAAACCACCACCATGAACGTCGAGCAACTCGAGAATGAGCTCTGGGAGGCGGCCGACCAGCTGCGCGCCAATTCCAAGCTCACCGCCGCCGAGTACTCGATGCCGGTGCTCGGCCTGATCTTCCTGCGCCACGCGGACAACCGCTTCAAGACCTACCTGCCGGAGATCGAAGCGGACATTCCGCCGCAGGTGCCTGCGGCGCAGCGCGAAACGCTGATCAAGCTCGGCTTTCAGGGCAAGGCGGCCATCTACCTGCCCGAGGAGGCGCGCTTCGATCGCATGGCCAGCCTGCCGCGGGGCGCTGACGTTGGCCAGGTCATCGACCAGGCCATGGACGCCATCGAAGCCGAGTACGACGTGCTCAAGGGCGCGCTGCCCCGTGGCTACGCGGCGTTCGAGCCCGACCTGCTGGCCGAACTGGTCAAGATCTTCGACCGCCCCGCCATCAAGGCAGCCACCGGCGATGTGTTCGGCCGCATCTACGAATACTTCCTCAACAAGTTCGCGATGAGCGGCGCGCAGGAAGGCGGCGAGTTCTTCACGCCGCCCTCGCTGGTGCGGATGATCGTGAACGTCATCGAGCCCGACCACGGCCTGGTGCTGGACCCGGCTTGCGGTTCGGCCGGCATGTTCGTGCAGACCGGCCACTTCATCGAAGACGTCCGCCACGCGATCGCCAACGACACCGTCACCTTCCACGGCCAGGAGAAGAGCGACACCAACACCAAGCTCGCACGCATGAATCTGGTGGTGCACGGCCTCGACGCGTCGAACATCCGCCAGGGCAACACGTTCTACGACCCGATCGACCCCCTCGTCGGCCAGTGCGACTTCGTCATGGCCAATCCGCCGTTCAACGTGGATGGCGTGGACACCAGGAAGGTGTCCGCCCAGGTCGACACCGTCGAGAACCGTGGCCGTCTGCCCTTCGGCTTGCCGGGCACCAATGTCAAGACCGGCGCGATCTCCAACGCCAACAGCCTTTGGATCCAGTACTTCTACGCCTATCTCAACGACACCGGTCGCGCCGGTTTCGTGATGGCGTCCAGCGCGTCGGACGCCGGCAACAAGGACCGCGACATCCGCGAGAAGCTGACCAAGACGGGCCACGTCGACGTGATGATGGCCATTGGCAACAAGTTCTTCTACACCCGCAGCCTGCCGTGCACGCTGTGGTTCTTCGACAAGGGCAAGCCGGACGACCTGCGCGACCAGGTGCTGATGATCGATGCGCGCAACGTCTACCACGTGGTGTCGGCGCGCTCGCACGTGTTCACCGACGAGCAGTTGGCCAACCTCACGGCCATCGTCTGGCTGTACCGGGGCGAGCAGGAGAAGTTCCTGGCGCTGCTGCAGCGCTACCAGCGAAAGGCCGCCGAGTGGTTGGCGGCGCTACCCGAACGCCTCGCTGCCGACACGGCGGCTGTGCAGGTGCTGGTGGCGCCGCTGCGGGGCTTCGCGGCCCGCTTCGCTGACACGTCGGCTGCGCAGGCCATGCTGGCCGAGCTAAACGCCGACCAGCCGGAAGACAAAAACCTCACCTCCGCCGACCTGGACCGCTTCACGGCCGACCTGGTGGCTGCCCAGGCCGAGGACGAACGCACGGCGCTGGTCATCGCCGACACGCTGGCCGCGACCGAGTCTGTCCGCCAGTCGCTGAGCGCGGCCGAGTTGACGCAGCACGTAAGCCTGGCGGCCGTGCAGGGGCAGATTGATGGACTGGCGCCACGACTGAAAGCCCTGGCCAAGGCGCTGGAGGCGCGCCACAAACAGTGGCTCAAGCTCGTGGACGAGGCCGAGAAGGCGCTGCGCGCGCGGCAGCTATCGGCCTACGACGCGAAGGCAGTCCGGGAAGCACGGCGTGCCCTGCTGCCCGCGGACGCCAAGAAGAACGACGCGCCCACCGTGCGCGACGCCGTGCTCGAAGCGCTGAAGCAGGCCGTCTACTTCATCCATCAGGGCCACTGGCTGCACAGCCGATTCCCTCACGCAGTGTTCGAGAACGCTGCCGGGCTGTGCAAGGCCGTCACGATCGACGAGATCGCCGCCAACGACTACTCGCTCACGCCGGGGCGCTACGTGGGCGTGGCGCCGGCCCGCAGCGACGACGAAGAGGACTTCGCGGAGAAGCTGCGCGAGATCCACGATGAGTTGGCCGAGTTGAACGAGAGGGCGGTGGAACTGGCGGGGCGAATTGCCGGGAATCTGGAGGAGCTGTTGGCATGACCCGGCTGGGCGATGTTGCCGATATGCTGGTCGGGTTCGCCTTCAAGAGCGCTGGCTTCCTGGATGCCGATACGGAGGGCGTGCGTCTGCTGCGCGGCGATAACGTGCAGCAGGGGTACGTCCGCTGGGGAGACAAGACGAAGAAGTGGTCGACTGCGGAATGCGACGGCCTGGAGCGCTACCAGCTGGCCGAACGCGACGTGATCCTTGCCATGGATCGCCCTATCGTGGGTGATGGTCTGAAGATGGCGTGGATCAAGCCCGACGACTTGCCCGCGCTGCTCGTGCAGCGCGTTTGCCGCTTGCGTGGGCAGCCAGGGTTGGCGCTGACCGACTTCCTGCGCTATGTGCTCGCCGCGCCTGAGTTCTCTGCGCACATCCAGCGAATCACGACGGGCGCCAACATCCCTCACGTCAGCGGGAAGGACATCGCCGCCTACGAGTTCGATCTTCCGGGCGTGGACGATCAGGCGCGCATCGTGGAGTGCCTGTCCGCCTACGACGACCTGATCGCCACCAACCAGCGCCGCATCGCCTTGCTTGAAGACGCCGCCCGCCGCCTCTACCGCGAGTGGTTCGTGCACCTGCGCTTTCCCGGGCATGAGTCGGTGCCGGTTATGGATGGCGTGCCGCAAGGGTGGCTCAAGACAACCATTGAGAACCAGACCGCCTTCCTGAATCGAGGTATTGCCCCCGCGTACGACGACGCTGCGACAGGGTGGGTCATCAATCAGAAGTGCATCCGCGATGGGCGACTTTCCATGCCACCCGCGCGTCGACAGTCGAAAGAAGTGAAGGCAGATCGTCTGGTACGCATTGGCGACGTCCTCATCAATTCGACCGGAGCCGGCACCCTTGGCCGCGTGGCACAGGTTCGCTCAGCCATCGAGAACTGCACGGTGGATACGCACGTCACGATTGCTCGTCCCATCGACGAAGCCCAGTTTGCGTACTTCGGACAGGCCTTACTTAATCTGGAGCCGGTCTTTTCAGAGATGGGCAAGGGTGCGACCAACCAGCTGGAACTGAGCCGCGCCGACATAGGCGCCGTGGAGATTTGGCAGCCGCCACCATGTTCGCGCGCCGAGTTCCATCTGATCGTATGGCCGATGATCGAGCAGGCAGAGCAGCTGAATCGCACGAACCAGTCACTGGCGAGGGCCCTTGACCTACTTCTCCCCAAGCTGATGTCCGGCCAACTCGACGTTTCCAGCACCCGCCTGCCAGACGAGGTGGCCGCATGACCGAGCCCGTGGCCGCCTACGCCGTGCCGCGGCCAGGCGGCGGCCACAGCGACTTCATCATCTACGTCGACGAGAGCGGCGACCACAGCCTGGAGTCGATCGACCCCGAGTACCCGGTGTTCGTGCTGTCGTTCTGCATCTTCCGCAAGAACGACTATGCGACCCGCGTGACGCCGGCGATCCGACAGCTCAAGTTCGCCACCTTCGGCCACGATATGGTGGTGCTGCATGAGTCGGACATCCGGCGCAAGAAGGGGGCGTTCTCGCGGCTCTCCAAGGAGCCGCGCGAGGCGTTCTTGAACCAGTTGACGGACATCATCTGCGCGGCGGACTTCCAGCTCGTGGCGGTGGTGATCGACAAGCGCAAGCTGAAGGACCGCTACATCCGGCCGGCGCATCCCTACCACCTGGCGCTGGAGTTCGGGCTGGAGCGCATCTACCGGCTGCTGAAGAACGCCGGGCAGGACGATGGGCTGACCTACGTGGTGTGCGAGGCACGCGGCCCGAAGGAGGATGCCGAGCTGGAACTGGAGTTCCGCCGCATCCGCGACGGCGCCAACTACTTCCACAAGCCGCTGCCGTTCGACCTGATCCTGGCGGACAAGAAGACCAACTCCGAGGGCCTGCAGCTGGCCGACCTGACGGCGCGGCCCATCGGCCTCACGGTGCTGCGCCCTGGGCAGGAGAACCGGGCGGCAGCGGCTTTGGAAGGCAAGTTCTACCGGGACAAGACCGGCAACAAGCTGGGCATGGGCCTGAAGGTGTTCCCATGACGGCCGGGCGCGTCATCAAGTCGAAACAGCGGGCCCCAGAAAGCAGAAGGGCCCCTGTAGTACCAGGAGCCCAGCGCCGGCCGCGTAGTCGCAACCCATTTAACGCATATGGTACCGGATCGACCTTGGCTTGCCAAGAACGCCAGCGCCGGCGTGCGGTCGTGGCGCCCCCCTGGGGAGGATGTTGATGGCCAAGAAGGACTACTCCGAAGACCTGCTGATCCAGGCGCCGACGGCCGAGTTCCTGGAGCGCGAGCTCGGCTGGATGAGCCTGCTGGCCTACAACGGCGAGGACTTCGGGCCTGACAGTCTTCTGGGCCGGCCGAACGACGCGGAGGTCGTGCTGACGCGCGAGGTGCTGGCCGCCCTGAAGCGCCTGAACCCCGGGCTGCCCGGCGCGGCGTACGCCCAGGCGCTTGCGATGGTGGTGCAGGACGACATCACCAAGACGCTGATCCAACTGAACGAGGAGAAATACCGGCTGTTGCGGGACGGCGTACCGGTCAACTACCGCGACGCGAAAGGCAGGCTGGTGGACAAGCGTCTGCGCCTGATCGACTTCGACCGACCGGAGAAGAACCGCTACCTGGCCGTGCGCGAGCTGTGGGTTCGCGGCAAGTTGTGGCTGCGCCGCCCGGACGTGATCGGCCTTGTCAACGGCCTGCCGCTGGTGTTTATCGAGCTCAAGCGCTTCGAGGTGCACATCGACAGTGCCTATAAGAAGAACTACGCCGACTACCTGGACACCATCCCGCACCTGTTCCACTGGAACCAGCTCGTGGTGATCTCCAACGGTCATGACGCGCAGTACGGGTCGATCACTTCCAGCAAGGAGCACTTCTACCGCTGGAAGCGCCAGGATGAGGACGACCCCGAGCCGCAAAAGGATCAGCCCCTGCTCCCGCTGCTGCTCGAAGGCATGCTGGACCGCCAGCGGCTGCTGGACATCGTCGAAAACTTCATCCTGTTCGACGCATCCGAGGGGCAGACGCTCAAAATCGTGCCGCGCAACCACCAGTTCCTCGGCGTGAACCGCGTCATCGCGCGGCTGACGTCCACCGACCCCAAGGTTCAGGCCGAGGTGGCCGCAGGGCAGCTGGGCGTGTTCTGGCACACGCAGGGCTCGGGCAAGTCGTATTCGATGGTGTTTCTCACCGAGAAGATCCACCGCAAGCTGTCGGCCTCGTGGTCGTTCGTGGTGGTCACCGACCGCACCGAGCTGGATGACCAGATCGCCTCGACATACACCAACTGCGGGCGCGCCAACAGCAAGACCGACCAGGCGGGCAGTGGCGATGCGCTGCGGCGAATGCTGCGGGACCAGAACCGACGCTATGTGTTCGGCCTGATCCAGAAGTACCGCGAGCGTGTGGCCGAGCCTTATTCAGAGCGCGAGGACATCATCGTCATCAGCGACGAGGCGCACCGCACCCAGTACGGGCGCCTGGCGCTGAACATGCGCAAGGGGCTGCCGCGTGCCAAGTTCCTGGGCTTTACGGGCACGCCGTTGATCGATGCTGGCGAAAAGCAGCTGACGCGCGAGGTGTTCGGCGACTACGTGTCGATCTACGACTTCCAGCGCGCAGTGGCCGACGGTGCGACGCTACCGCTGTTCTATGAGAACGCCGGCGAGAAGCTGAAGATCGTCGACCCCAAGGTCAGCGAACGCATCGCCGCACACATCGAAGCCGCGCGACAGGCTGCGACCCTCGAAGACCCCTGGACGGACGAGAAGGAAGAGAAGCTCTACCGCGAACTGGCGCGGGACTACCCAATCCTGACCGCGCCGACGCGGCTGGACAAGGTGGCGCAGCACTTCGTCGACCACTTTCACCAGCGCTGGCGTGTCGTGGAGAACGGCGGCGGCAAGGCTTTGGTGGTCTGCCTCGACAAGATCACCTGCGTGAAGATGCACGATCTGATCGTGGCCAAATGGCGCGACAAGACGGCGCAGTTTGAGGCGGACGTAGCAGCGGAGGAGGCGCTGTTCGCCGCGAAGGGCAGGGCGCCGTCGGGTCTGTTGAAGCAACGACGTGAGCACGTCGAGTGGATGAAGGCCACCGAGTGCTGCGTGGTTGTCTCGCAGGAACAGGGTGAGGTGGCCGAGTTTGCGAAGTGGCGGAACTTCAGGGACGAACCCCTGGACATCACGCCGCACCGCGAGAAGATGGTCAAGCGCGACCTGGAGAAGGAGTTCAAGAAGGCGGATCACCCCTTCCGCATCGCCATCGTGTGCGCCATGTGGCTGACGGGATTCGACGTGAAGTGCCTGGCGACGCTGTACCTGGACAAGCCGATGCAGGGCCACACGCTGATGCAGGCGATCGCCCGCGTCAATCGTGTCGGCGGTGGCAAGAAGCACGGGCTCATCATCGATTACAACGGCATGATCAAGAGCCTGCGGCGAGCCCTGGCGACTTTCGCGCAAGGCGACCGGGCAGGCACCGGCAAGGGCGAAACCGAGCAGGACACCGTCCGGGACGATGCCGAGGCTCTGGCCGAGTACGCTGGAAGCCTGCAGGCGGCGCGCACCTTCCTCACCGATCTTGGCTTCGACCTGGATGCGCTGATCGCCGCCAAGGGCTTCGACAAGCAGCAGCGGATCCTGCAGGCGGTGAATCTGCTGTGCGAGAGCGACGCGCGCCGAAAGACGTTCCAGGTCATCGTGGAAGACGCTCAAGCGCGACATCGCGGGCTGTTCCCGCATCCAGGGCTGTTCGACTTCGACGCCGAAGAGAGCGCCGTCACGGCGATCTACAACAAGCTGCAGGATGCGCGAGTCGCACCCGACGTCAGCCGCCTGCTGCAGGACCTGTACGACGTGGTCGACACCGCATTGATGACCGACGATCTGGCCCAGCGCGTCCCGGGAAACCAGCCGCATACGCGCTACGACCTCTCCACCATCGATTTCTCCCGCGTGCGGGCCGAGTTCGAGAAAACGCCGTTCAAGAACGTCGTGGCGATGAATCTGATGGAGAAGATCGAAGAACGCCTGGCGGCCATGGTGGCGCGCAACCCCACCCGGGTGGATCTTTATGAGCGCTATCAGGAGATCGTCCGGGAATACAACAAGGACAAGGATGCCGCGGAAGTCCAGAAGGTGATGGACGACCTTTTCACCTTCAACGACGACTGCGGCGAAGAGGAGAAGCGTTACCTGCGCGAAGGGCTGGACAACGAGGACCAGTTGGCGGTGTTCGACCTGTTACAACAGGAGTCGCTCACCAAAGCCGATCGCGAGGTCATCAAGAAGGTGGCGCGGGAGCTTCTCCAGAAGCTCACCAGCAGCAAGCTGCAGATCGACCACTGGCGGGAAAAGGCGACCGCCCAGGCGCAGGTCAAGGCCGAAATCATCAAGCACCTGTTCGAGCACCTGCCGCCCGGTACCTACGACGCCGATGAGATCAATCGGAGAGCCGGCGCGGTATACGCACACATCTATACGACCGACCTCGGGAGTTACGCGCGAATGCTTCACTGAGGCCGGGACTGAGCATGCACGCAACCACGCGCCGCACCAGCGCGCAGCGCGGCAGCGTACAGTAGTGGGTCCGATCGACGCACCGCGAACGTTTCCCGCCCTTCATGACCCCACCCGCCTCGACCGCCGCCGTACCCGTCACCGCGCATCCGCCGCTCACCATGGCGCTGCTCAACGTCGCGCACGCGATCGACCACATGGTGCTGCTGATCTTCGCCACCGCGGTCGGCGCCATCGCCGCCGACTTCGGCTTCGCGCGCTGGGAGGAACTGATGCCGTACACCACCGGCGCCTTCCTGATGTTCGGCCTCGGCGCGGCACCGGCGGGGCGCCTGGGCGACCTGTGGGGGCGGCGCGCGATGATGCTCATCTTCCACTTCGGCATCGGCGCGTCGTGCATCCTCGCCGCGCTGACGCACAATGCGTGGCAACTCGCGGGTGCGCTCACGCTGGTCGGCGCCTTCGCGGCGATCTACCACCCGGTGGGAATCCCCATGCTCGTGCAGCATACGAAGCGTCCGGGCATGGTCATCGGCATCAACGGCCTCGTCGGCAACCTCGGCATCGCCTTCGCCGCGGTCCTGACCGGCTTGCTCGTCAAGTACTTCGGCTGGCGCGTGGCCTTCATCGTGCCGGGCCTCATCACGATCGGCTTCGGTGTCGTGTTCTGGTATTGCGTCGCACCGGAGGACGCACCGCCGGCGCGGCGCCAGGTGAAGCCGCTGCCGGTCTCGCGCAGCGACGTCGTGCGGGCGATCCTGATCCTCACCATCACCTCGACCTGCAGCGGGCTCGTCTTCAACTTCACGACCAACGGCAACGGCGAGCTCCTCGCCGATCGCATGCGCGAGGTCAGCACCGATCCGGCGCTGCTCGGCGCGCTGCTCGGCCTCGTCTACGTCGTCGCCTCGTTCGCGCAGCTCGTGGTAGGTCGCGCGATCGACCGCTATCCGCTGCGCCGCCTCTTCCTCGCGGTCGTGCTGATGCAGGTGCCGCTCTTCGTGCTCGCGATCTTCGCCTCGGGCTGGGTCTTCTACGCGCTCGCCATCGCCTTCATGGTCTTCGTCTTCGGCTCGATTCCCTTCACCGATGCGGTGATCGTGCGCTACGTCGACGATCGGATGCGCTCGCGGGTGGCCGGCGTCCGCTTCGCGATCGCCTTCGGCGTGAGCGCCGCCGCGGTGTGGCTCCTGGGTCCGCTGGTGAAGGCCAACGGCTTCGGTTTCCTCCTGGGACTCATGGCAGTGATCTCGATCGTCGCCGGCATCGCCATCACCCGGCTGCCGACGCCACCTGCCACGCATCATTGATCCCATCGGCAGCGCGCGACTGCCATAGCGGGTCGGCGGGCGCCGTAAGGGTCGCTTAAGCCCGCGAACGCTATACTCCGCGCGCCCTCACGCCCGGCTGGAAGACGCATGACCTTTCTCGTGCCCCGATACCTCGTCGGCGCGGCACTTGCCGCTGCCACCCTCGTTCCGCTCGCCGCTGCGGCGCTGCCGGCCGGCATCACGCAAGGCCCTACCGTCGAAGGCATCACCGAGTACCGCCTCGCCAACGGGCTCACCGTCGTGCTGTTCCCCGATGCGGGAGCGGCGACGACCAGCGTCAACGTCACCTACCGCGTCGGCTCGCGCCACGAGCGCTACGGCGAGACCGGCATGGCGCACCTCCTCGAACACATGCTCTTCAAGGGGACGAAGGACATCCCGAACCTCTGGGACGAGATGAACCGGCGCGGAATGCGCATCAACGGCTCGACCTGGTACGACCGCACCAACTACTTCGAGACCTTCAACGCCTCTCCCACGGATCTCGAGTGGGCGATCCGCGCCGAAGCCGATCGCATGGTGAACTCGCGCGTCGACCGCAAGGACCTCGATACCGAGATGACGGTCGTGCGCAACGAGATGGAGCGCGGTGAGAACAATCCCGGCCGCATCGTCTTCCAGCGCACGATCGGTGCGGCGTATCGCTGGCACAACTACGGCAAGGAGACGATCGGCGCGCGCTCCGACGTCGAGGGCGTGGACATCGAGAGCCTGCGCGCCTTCTACCGCACGTACTACCAGCCCGACAATGCGGTGCTGGTGGTCGCGGGCGCTTTCGACGTGGAGCAGACGCTCGGCTGGATCGCGAAATACTTCGGCGCGATCCCCAAACCCACGCGCACGCTGCCGCGCCTGTACACGATCGAGCCGGTGCAAGACGGTGAACGCCTGGTGACGATCCGGCGCGTGGGCGACCAGCAGCTCCTCGGCATCGCGTACCACACGGTGCCCGGCGCGCACCCCGATCAGGCCGCGCTCGAGGCGCTCGTCTCGATCATGACGATCGAACCCGGCGGCCGCCTCGTCAAGGCGCTCGTCGACACCCGCCAGGCGAGCGCCGTCGGCGGCTGGACCCCCGAGCTCTTCGATCCCGGCTTCATGCTCTTCAACGTGCAGGTGCCGCTCGGCGAATCGGTCGACGTCGCGCGCGCCACCGCGCTGGCCACGCTCGAAGGCGTCGCCCGGCAGCCGATCACCGCAGCCGAGGTCGAGCGCGCCCGCACCCGAGCGCTGAAGCGCATCGACGAGGCGCTCGCCGATCCCACCCGCTTCGGGATCAGCCTCTCCGAGTCGATCGCCGCCGGCGACTGGCGGCTCTTCTTCCTGCAGCGCGACCGGATGCGCAAGCTCACCCCCGACGACGTGCAGCGCGTCGCGCTGCAGTACCTCAAGCCGGCGAACCGCACCGTCGCGCAATTCATCCCCGAGGCGCAGCCCGATCGCGCGCCGGCCGCACCTGCCGTCGACCTCGCCGCGATGTTCGCGGACTATCGCGGCGACCCCGCGGTCAGCGCCGGCGAAGCCTTTGCCGCCACCCCGGCGAACCTCGAGGCACGCACCGAGCGCTTCGCGCTCGCCAACGGCATGCAGGTGGCGCTCCTGCCCAAGAAAACGCGTGGGCAGGCGGTCAAGGTCGCGCTGCAGATCGACCAGGGCGACGAGCGCTCGCTGACCGGTACCGGCGTGCAGGGCGAACTCATGGCGGCGATGCTCGCGCGCGGCACGACGCGGCACTCGCGCCAGGAGATCGCCGACACCGCCGACCGGCTGCGCGCGAAGATCGCCTTCGCCGGCGCGGCAACGCGCACCACCGCGCGGGTCGAGACGTATCGCAGCGAACTGCCGGCGACGCTTGCGCTCGTCGCCGAGTTGCTGCGCGAACCCGCGTTCCCGGCCGATGAATTCGGCAAGCTGCAGCGCGAGGAGATCGCCGCGCGCGAAGCCAAGCGTGCCGATCCCGAGGCGCTCGCGAGGCTCGCGGCGCGTCGCTACGGCAATCCGTATCCGGCGGACGACCCCCGCTACGTGCCGACCGTCGACGAGACGGTCGCGCGGGTGCGCGCGACGAGCGTCGAGGATCTCGCGCGCTTCCATCGCACGTTCGTCGGCGGCACCGGCGAGATTGCGATCGTCGGCGACTTCGACCCGGTCGAGATCCGCGCCGCGCTCGAAAACGCCTTCGGCGCCTGGCCCAAGGCCAGCGCCGCCTATGCGCGCATTCCCGAGCCCTTCGTGCCGCGGGCCGCCACCGCGGTGACGATCGAGACGCCGGACAAGGCCAATGCTGCGCTCGCCGGCAACCTCGCGCTCGCCACCAGCGATCACGCGCCCGACCACGGCGCCACGATGCTCGCGACGTACCTCCTGGGCGGCAGCCAGAGCTCGCGCCTGTGGAAGCGCATCCGCGAGCGCGACGGCCTGTCGTACGGGACGTACACCTACGTCGACTGGAATCCCGTCGAACCCAATTCGATGCTCAACGTGGTGGCGATCTTCGCGCCGCAGAATCGCGAGCGGCTCGCCGCCGCACTCGCCGAGGAATTGCAGCGTGCGGCGACCGACGGCTTCACCGAGGCCGAGGTGGCGAGCGCCCGCGAATCGCTCCTGAAGCGCCGCCAGCTCGCGCGCACGCAAGACGCCGCGCTCGCCGCGACGCTGGTCGAGCAGGCGCACCTCGGCCGCAGTTTCGTCGCCGCCGACAAGACCGACGCCGCGATCGCGCAGGCGAGCGCCGCCGAGGTGAACGCCGCTTTTCGCAAGTATGTGCAACCCGCCGGCTTTGCTCTGGTCTACGCGGGAGACTTTGCGAGACCCGCCGCGAAACCCGCGAAGTGACTCCGCCCATCCCGTTCACCAATCCACGACTGCCCATGACCGCCTTCCTGCACCGCCTCGCCCTTGCCCTCGTCACCGTTCCGCTGCTCGCCGGTTTTTTCACCGCGACACCCGCCGGGGCAGCGCTGCCGCCGGGCGTCACGCAGGGTGCGACCGTCGAGGGCATCACCGAGTATCGCCTCGCCAACGGGCTCACCGTGCTGCTCTTCCCCGACGCCTCGCAGCCGAAGACCACGGTCAACGTCACCTATCGCGTGGGCTCGGCGTACGAGAACTACGGCGAGACGGGGATGGCGCACCTCCTCGAGCACCTCGTCTTCAAGGGCACGCCGTCGCGCGGCAACATCATGCAGGAGTTGGGACGCCGCGGCATGAGCTTCAACGGCAGCACGGGCTGGGACCGCACCAACTACTTCGAGACGTTCACCGCGAGCGCCGAGAACCTCGACTGGGCGCTGCAGATGGAGGCCGACCGGATGGTGAACTCGTTCATCCGGCGCAGCGACCTCGATTCCGAAATGACGGTGGTGCGCAACGAGTACGAGAGCGGCGAGAACAATCCGCAGCTCGTCCTCTACGGCAAGATGCTGGCCTCGGCCTACCAGTGGCACAACTACGGCCACCTGCCGATCGGCGCGCGCTCGGACATCGAGAACGTCGACATCGACCGCCTGCAGGCGTTGTACCGGATGTATTACCAGCCGGACAACGCGGTGCTGACGGTCGCCGGGAAGTTCGATCCCGAAGCGACGCTCGCGCTCATCGCCAGGTACTTCGGCGCGATCCCCAAGCCGACGCGCGTACTGCCGCGCATCTACACCGAGGAACCGGTGCAGGACGGCGAGCGTGCGGTGACGCTCAATCGCGTCGGCAATACGAAGTACGTCGGCTTGATGTATCACGGACCGCGCGGTGCCGACGCCGATTTCGTCGCCGCCGACGTGCTCGCCGAGATCCTGACGCTCGCCCCCTCCGGACGCCTGTACAAGGCGCTCGTCGAGACCAAGAAGGCGACGTCGGTGCAATCGTGGACGGAGGCGCAGGCCGACCCCGGGACGATCACGCTCTTCGCGCAGGTCCCCGAGGCCGGGTCGGTCGACGCGGTCCGCGACACGATGCTCGCGGTCATCGCCGACATCGCCAAGAACCCGATCACCGAGGAAGAGGTCGCCCGCGTGCGCGCCAAGGCGGCGAAGTACTTCGAGAGCACGATCAACGATCCGCAGGCGTTCGGCGTCGCGATTTCCGAGTCGATCGCGCTCGGCGACTGGCGGCTCTTCTTCCTCCAGCGCGATCGCTATCGCACGGTCACCGCCGCCGACGTGCAGCGCGTGGCGCTCGATTTCCTCAAGCGTTCGAACGTCACCATCGGTGAATTCATTCCCGACGCCAAGCCCGATCGGGCGCCCATCCCCGCCAAGGTCGATGTCGGCGCGCTCGTCAAGGACTACAAGGGCGACGCCGCGGCAACGACCGGCGAAGCCTTCGATCCGTCACCCGCCAATCTCGATGCGCGCACGCAGCGCTTCACGCTCGCCAACGGCATGAAGGTCGCGCTGCTTGCGAAGAAGACGCGAGGCGAAGCGGTGACCTTCAACCTCGCGCTGCACTTCGGCGACGAGAAGTCGGTCTTCGGCATGGCGTCGATCGGCACGCTCACCGGTGGCATGCTGATGCGCGGCACCGCGAAGCACACGCGGCAGCAGCTCGATGACGCGCTCGACAAGCTGCGCACGAAGATGGGCGCCGGCGGCAGCCAGGTCGGCGCCTCGCTCTCCGGCCAGACGTACCGCAACGAGCTGCCCGACGTGCTGCGCCTCGCCGCCGAGGTGCTGCGCGAGCCGGCGTTCCCGGCGGTGGAATTCGAATCGCTGCAGCAGCAGCGCAGGACCGCGCTCGAGACCTCGCGCAACGAGCCGCAGGCGATGGCGTCGCGCGCCCTCGGTCGCCACGCCAATCCGTACCCGGTAGGCGACGTCCGCTACGTGCCGACGGTCGACGAGAGCATTGCCGCGACCAACGCCGTCACCCGCGACGACGTGGCCGCCTTCCATCGCAGCTTCTACGGCGCGTCGAATGCCGAGCTGTCGATCGTCGGGGACTTCGATCCCGACGCCGTGCGCGCGCTGGTCACCGAACTCTTCGGAAGCTGGAAGAGCCCGGCGGCGTACACGCGGGTGCCCGATCCGTATCGCGGCAACCAGCCGGCGGCGATCCGGCTCGTGGCCCCGGACAAGGCGAATGCCATCCTGATCGGCAAGCAGGCGCTGCCGCTCGACGACCTGTCGGCGGACTACCCGGCGCTGCTGGTGGCGAGCTTCATCCTCGGCGACTCGTCGTCGGCGCGCATTCCCGAGCGGCTGCGCCAGAAGGACGGCCTGTCGTACGGAGCGGGCGCGGTATTCCAGGCGAGCTCGATCGACGCCAACAGCACGCTCACCGCGTATGCCATCTTCGCACCACAAAATCTCGAGCGCGTGCGCACCGGCATGAACGAGGAGATCGAGCGCGCGGTCAAGGGCGGCTTCACCGATGCCGAGGTCGCCGACGCGAAGGCCGGGGTGCTGCAGGAGCGCGTGCTCTCGCGCAGCGAGGATGGCCGCATCGCCGCAGCGCTCTCCGCGCAGTCGTTCCTCGGTCGGACGTTCGCCGTCTCGGCGGCGGTCGATGCGGCGATCGCCAGGCTCACGCCGGCCGACGTCAATGCGGCGCTGCGCAAGTACGTGCAGCCCGATCAGTTCGCCTGGGCCTTCGCCGGCGATTTCGACAAGAAGTAGCGTCAGGCGCCGCGCACGAGTGCTTTGAGCTCGTGCGCGATACCGGGCGCGCAGGCGATGCACATCGCCTTCGCGGTCGGCTCGACGGGCGCGAAGGGTGCGTGCCAGCCGCCCGCTTCGGTGACGAGCAGGAGGCCGGCGACGGCATCCCACGCCGAGAGCTCCATCTCGACGAAGCCGTCGAGGCGGCCGCTCGCCACGTGCGCGAGCTGCAGGGCCGCGGAGCCGAAGTTGCGCATGGCGACGTGCGCTTCCATCATGCGCCGGCGGATCGCGAAATAGCGTTCCGAGAACGAGCGATCGTGGTGGCCGAGCGCCACGTAGCTTCCCGCGAGGTTCGTCGTCGCGGCGGCGTGCAGCCGCCGCTCGCTGCCGGCGTGGTCGCCCCACGCGCCACCGCCGAGGCGCGCGTGATAGACCTCGCCGGCGTTGGGATCGCAGATCGCGCCCACGACGGTCACTGCATTCTCGACGTAGCCGATCGCGACGTTCCAGTACGGCACCCCGCGCAGGAAATTGTGCGTGCCGTCGATGGGATCGACGACCCAGCAGCGATCGAGCGGACCGGCAAACGATGCAGCGGTTTCCTCGCCGAGGAAGCCGTCGCCCGGGAACGCCGCCGCCAACTCGCTGCGGATGAACTGCTCGACGTCGCGATCGGCGCGCGTGACGTAGTCGACCACGCCCTTGGTCTCGACGGCGAGTTCGTCGCGGCGGTGGAAATAGTCGAGCGCCCGCTCGCCCGCCGCGCGCGCGATGCGCTGGGCCGCGGCGTAGCGCGCGTCGATGCCGGTGGCGGCGCTCATCGCGGCAGGACGATGGCGGCGTCGGGCGCGAAGGTCACCGCCACCGCCTCGTCGCGGCGGCGCAGGCGATGCACGTCGCCGTCGAAGATCAGCAGCTCGCCCCACGCGGTGGCGACGACGTACTCGACGCGGCTGCCGAGGTACGCGACGCGCTTCACGCTGCCGGGGATGCCTGGCCCCGGGTCGCCCAGCACCAGCCGCTGCGGACGGATCGCGAGCGTGGCCGGACCCGCCGCCATGCCGTGCGCGTGCACCGGCAGCGCCACCCCGCCGGCTGCGAAGCTTGCGCCGTGGGTGTCCGGCGCGAGCTCGCCGTCGACGAGGTTGGCGTCGCCGATGAAGTCGGCCAGAAAGCGGCTCACCGGCCGCTCGTAGAGGTCCTCGGGCGCGCCTTCCTGCGCGATGCGTCCGCCGTTCATGACGATGATGTGATCGGATACCGCGAGCGCTTCCTCCTGATCGTGCGTCACGTACAGCACGGTGAGCTTGAGCGATTGCTGCAGCTCGCGGATCTCCTCGCGCACGCGCCGGCGCAGCTTGGCGTCGAGGTTCGACAGCGGCTCGTCGAAGAGCAGGACCGCAGGCTCGAGGACCAGTGAGCGCGCCACCGCCACCCGCTGCTGCTGCCCGCCGGAGAGCTCGGACGGCAAGCGGTTCTCGAATTCGGCGAGGCCCAGCATCGCGAGTTTCTCGCGCGCGAGTTCGCGCGCCTTCGCCTTGTCGGTGCCCATCGCGAGCGGTCCGTAGCAGGCGTTCTCCAGCACCGTCATGTGCGGGAAGAGCGCGTACGACTGGAACACCATCGACACGTCGCGCTCGTTGGCGGCGCGCAGCGTCACGTCGTTGCCGCCGATCAGCACGCGGCCTCCGGATACGGGCTCGAGGCCAGCGACCATGCGCAGCGTCGTCGTCTTGCCGCAACCGGAGGGACCGAGCAGCGTGACGAGGTGTCCCTGCGCGACGGTGAACGAGACGTCGTCGACCGCGGTGACCGCACCGTAGCGCTTGGTCACGTGATCGAAAACGACGCCGCCTTGCGGATCAGCCATGGAGAGAGCCTTCGAAGAGTCAGCCGCCGCCGGCCAGCATCGGCGTCGCGCGGCGGCCGAGCCGGGTCTCGCCGACCAGCGCCTGCACGCCGAGGAGGATGGCGAGCATGATGAAGATCAGCACCGACGAGTAGGCGATCGCCAGCGGATATTCGCCGGCTTCGACGCGGTTGATGATGTAGACGGTCGCGAGGTTGTACTTGGCGGTGGCGAGGAAGATCACCGCCGAGACGGCGGTCATCGCGTGCGTGAAGCTGAAGACCAGCGTGGCGACGATCGCGGGCTTGAGGAGCGGCAGCACGACCCGCGTGAGCGTGCGCGTCGTCGACGCGCGCAGCGTCGACGACGCCTCGTCGAGCGTCTTGTCGATCTGCGCGAGCGCGGCGATGCCGGCGCGCACGCCGACGGGCATGTTGCGGAACACGAAGCAGAGCACGAGGATCGCCATGCCGCCGGTCAGTTCCAGCGGCGCCACGTTGAAGGCGACGATGTACGACACGCCGATCACCGTCCCGGGTATGGCGAAGCTCACCATGGTCAGGAACTCGAAGGCGCGGCGTCCCGCGAAGCGGTGCCGGGTGATGACGTACGCCGAGAGGAGACCGACGATCGCGGTGAGCGGCGCCGAGATGGCGGCGACCTGCAGCGTCGTGAAGAGGCTGTCCCAGGCCGACCCCACGAACATCGTCGCCCGCGACGACGGATCGATCGCGAAACCCTGCGAAAGGTGATGCAGGGTGAGCGTCATGTCGCCGCGGCCGATGTCCTTGACGAGGCCGCCGGTGAGAATGACGGCATAGCAGGCGATGGTGAACACGAACCACGCCACCGCGAAGCTGAAGCAGGCGCGGCGCAGCCACGGCGGCAGCAGCGCGTGCAGGCCGCTGTCGCCCTTGCCGGTGACGGTGACGTACGAGAGCTTGCCGATCCAGCGCTGCTGCAGCCAGAAGGCGACGAGCGTCAGCCCGAGCAGGACGACGGCGAGCGCGGCCGCCCGTCCGGGCTCGTGCTGCGCGCCGGCGATCGCGAAGAAGATCTTGGTCGACAGCACCTCGTAGTTGCCGGCAAGCACGATCGGATTGCCGAAGTCGGCGAGGCTCTCGACGAAGCCCAGCAGAAACGCATTGGCGAGCGCCGGCTTGAGGAGCGGCAGCGTCACCGTACGGAAAATGCGCCAGCGCGAGGCGCGCAGCGTCTGTGCCGCCTCTTCGAGCGCCGGGCTGATCGCCGCCAGCGCCCCGTGCAGCAGCAGGAAGGCGATCGGCGAGAAGGTGAGGAGTTGGGCGAGTGCAACCCCGGGCAGGCCGTAGATCCACCGCGAGCGCGGAATGCCGAATACGTCGTTGAGAATCGCGGTCACGAGGCCGGTGCGGCCGAACAGCACGACGAGCGCCAGCGCGATCACGAACGGTGGGGTGACGATCGGCAGGATCGACATCACCTTGGTCACCGCCGCGTAGCGCCTTCCGCCGCGCTGCACGACGAGTGCCAGCACCAGGCCCACGAACGTCGACAGGAAGCCGACGAGCGTCGCGAGGACCGCGGAGTTGATCGCGACCCCGCAGTGCACGCCGCCGGTCAGGCACTGCATTTCCCAGATGTCGGCGGCGAACAGGCGGCTCGCCGCGAGCCCCGGTGCGAAGGCGCCCTTGTCGTCGAACATCGCCGCCGACAGGACGTTACCGACCGGGAAAAAGATGAAAATGGCGAGCAGCGCGGCAACCACCACGACGATCGTCGCCACCGTCGGATCGCCCTTGAAGGCGCCGCGCCGCGCGATGGCACGCGCGAAGCAGGCAACGAGCGCGACCAGCGCGATCGCCGCCCCGGCGCCGAAGGACGTTCCCTTGACGCCGGCGGCAAATCCCGCCGCGAATGCCCAGACGACGGCGAGGCCCGCCGCGATTGCGGTGACGCGCGCCGCGCCGCGCCACGCGCAGACGACCGCGAGCGCGGTCAGCGCGACGAGGACGACGTGGACGAGTTCGCCGCGGAGTGCGAGAGCGAGCGAGGAAGCCCCACCCTCGAGTCCCCACGGCACCAGCGCGAGCGCGGCCAGCGCACCCGCCGCGACCCAGGTCGTCGCGCGATCGCGCGCCACCGGCACGAAGACGGTGGGCGCGAGGGTGGCCGCGGTCACGACGCGACGATCGGCTGCGTGCCGGTCACTTCGGCAGCGTCGAGACTTCCTTGTCCCACTTCGAGAGGAGTCGCGTGCGCTCGGCGCTCGACCCGTACTTCACGAAGTCGTAGTTGATGAGCTTGATCTCGGACAGGTTGGGCGATCCCGGCGGCGCCGATGCACCTTTGTTCGACGGCACCTGGAAGGACACCTTGAGGCTCGGACCGATGTTCTGCGCCTCCGCGGAGAGCGCCCAGTCGTACCACTTCTTGGCATTCGCCATGTTCTTGGCGCCCTTGATGATGCTCATGCTGCCGATCTCGTAGCCGGTGCCTTCGCACGGCGACACGATCGCCACCGGCGCGCCGTTGAGCTTCTGCACCACGGCGTCGTGCTGGAAGGTGATCCCCACCAGCGTCTCGCCGGTCGCCGCCGCACGTGCGGGTGCCGCGCCGGATTTCGTGTACTGGTTGATGTTCTTGTGCAGCGCCTTCAGGAAATCGAAAGCCTTGTCCTCGCCCCACAATTGCACGAACGTCGCGAGCATCGTGTACGAGGTGCCCGACGAGTTCGGATTGGCGACCTGGATCTCGTCCTTGAAGGCGGGCTTGATCAAATCAGCCCAGCACTTGGGTTCGGGAATGTTGCGCTTCTTCAGCTGGTCGATGTTGTAGCTGTAGCCCAGCGCCCCCGCGTAGATGCCGACGGTACGGCCCTTCGCGGCATCCCACTGGCGCACCGCCCAGTCCTGCAACTCGCTCATCCGCGGCGACTTGTACGGCTCGGTGAGGCCTTCTTCCGCGGCCTGCAGGTGCGGGTCGCCGGTGCCGCCCCACCACACGTCGCCGCGCGGATTGGCCGACTCGGCCTTGATCTGCGCGTAGAACTCGCCCGCGCTCTTGCGCGTCATCAGCACCTTGATGCCGGTCGCCTTCTCGAAGGCCTGGACCATCGGCCGGCACCACTCTTCCTGCACGGTGCAATAGACGACGAGTTCGCCTTGCGCAAAGGCCGACAACGGCGCCACCAGGGCGAGAGCGGGGACCAGCCCGCGCCAGAACGACAGCTTCTTCATCTTTCCTCCTCCTCGTTTGACGTCAGCGGACGATGGGAACGCCGACGATTTCTGCAAGCTTACCTGCCAATTGGGCATTCGTGGCGATCAGCGGATTGCCCGAGCGCACCCCGTCGCCGGCGAAAAAATCGTTGGCGAAGCCACCCGCCTCGGTCACCAGCACGATGCCGGCCGCGCAATCCCAGGCGTTGATGTGCAGTTCGGCGTAGGCCTCGGCGCGTCCCGCCGCAACATCGGCGAGCCCCAAGGCACCCGAGCCCGCCCGCCGGATCGCCGCGCCCGCGTGCATCACGCGCGCCAGGAGGTCGACGTACGCCTGCGCCGGACGGCGCGTCGACCAGCCGCACTCGATCGTCGCGCCGCCGAGGTCGGCGACCGGACTCACCGCGAGGCGCCGGCCGTCGAGCCAGGCACCCTCGCCCTTGGCCGCCGAATAGAGCCAGTCGTGCGAAGGGTCGTAGATGGCACCCAGCATCGGCACCCCGTGCTCGACGTAGCCGATCGACACGCAGTAGCGCGGCAGGCCGCGCGCGTAGTTGGCGGTGCCGTCGATGGGATCGATGAGCCACAGGCGCTCGCCGCTGGTGCCGCCGTCCTCCTCGCCGATGATGGCGTCATCTGGAAAGCGCTTGGCGAGCGCCGCGCGGATGAAACGCTCGACCTCGCGATCCATCTCGGTCACCACGTCGTGGCGGCCCTTGAGCGAGACCGCCGACGTGCCGAAGGCGGTGTGCGCGAGCTTGCCGGCGTCGCGGGCGAGGGCCCTGCAGAAATCGTAGCGATCCATGAATACCCTTCAACAATGAGGCGCAGAGACGCCGAGAAAACAAGAGAACTCTCTGCGCCTCGGCGTCTCCTTGTGAATGCTTCGCCTCACCGTTCCCACCGCTCCTGCGCCGGAGCAACGAGAAAATCCTCTGCGCCTCGGCGCCTCTTTGTGAACGCTTCGCCTCACCGTTCCCTTTGACAATGAGGCGCAGAGACGCCGAGAAAACAAGAGAACTCTCTGCGCCTCTGCGTCTCCTTGTGAATGCTTCGCCTCACCGTTCCCACCGCTCCTGCGCCGGAGCAACGAGAAAATCCTCTGCGCCTCGGCGCCTCTTTGTGAACGACCTTCACAGCTCCACCACCCGTCGCTCGTCGAGCGAGCGACGCAGCGCGATGCCGATGCGCGTGGCCTCGGTGGCGTCGGCGAGCGTCAGCGCCGGCGCCACGTCGTTGCGGACGCAGTCGATGAAGGCGGCATCCTCGCGCAGGAAGGCGTCGGCGAAACGCTCGTAGAAGGTCGGCGTCGTCTGCGTGCGGATACCGTGCCCGTCGGCGATCTCGACCCGGTTCAGCCGGCCGCCGCGGCCGACGGTGAGCCGGCCGCCGGTACCGACGATCTCGGTGACCGTCTCGTGGCCGTGCGCCATCGTGCGCGAAGCGTAGAAGCAGGCCATGCGGCCGTCGGCGAACTCGCAGATGGCCACACCGTTGTCGACGTCGCCGCAGGTGGCGAGCCCTTCGTGTACCGCGATCGCGCCCGACGCGAAGACGCGAATCGCACGCGGCGATCCCAATAGCCAGCGCGCGACGTCGATATCGTGCACGCTCATGTCGACGAAGATGCCGCCGGAGGTCGGCGCAAAGCGCACGAAGAACCCCGACGGATCGTTCTGGTCGCAGGTTTCCGAGCGCACCAGGAACGGCCGGCCGATGGCGCCGGCGACGATCTGCTGCTGCGCGTCCTGGTAGCTCGCATCGAAGCGGCGCACGAAACCGATCATCACCTTGAGCTGCGGATGCTGCGCGGCTTCCGCCTCCACGGCCCGGCATTCGTCGAGCAGCAGCGACAAGGGCTTCTCGCAGAAGACGTGCTTGCCGGCCCGCAGCGCGGCGATGATCTGCGCGGGATGCAGCGAGCTCGGGGTGACGAGGAACACCGCATCGACGTCGCGGTCGGCGAGGAGCTCGGTGTAGTCCTGATAGCCGCGCCGCACGCCGAGCGTGTCGCGCGCCCAGTCGAGTTCGGCAGCGAGCGGACTGCACGCCGCGACGAGTTCGGCATCGCGCACCCGAAACGCGAGATTCTCGGCATGATGCCGGCCCATGCGACCGAGCCCGGCAATGCCCACCCTGACGCTGCCCCCCATGGCGCGCTACAGCGTGACGATGCGCTGCTCGCGCCACGACGTGGTCGCGGCGTCGGCGAGTTCGAGCGCAGCCACACCGTCGGCGATCGAGGTGCGCACCGGCGTCCCCTTGGCGAGCGCGTCGAAGAAATGCGTCATCTCCGCGGCATACGCCGCGCGATAGCGCTCGAGGAAGAAGTGCTCGGGCAGATCGGCGCTGACCGCAGTGGCGGTCGACGCCACCACCTCGGTCGGCCGATGGTTGTTCGCCTGCAGCATCCCCTTGCTGCCGATGACCTCGAAGCGCTGGTCGTAGCCGTAGGCGGCGCGGCGTGTGGTGTTGATCTGGCACAGCCGGCCCTTGCGGGTGCGGATGGTGACCGCGGTGCAGTCGATGTCGCCGACGCTGCCCACCGCCGGATCGGTCAGCACGCTGCCGGTGGCGTAGACGCTTGCCGCGTCGTCGTCGAGGATCCAGCGGAAGATGTCGAAGTCGTGGATCAGCATGTCGCGGAAGATGCCACCCGAGCGCTTGAGGTAGTCGACCGGCGGCGCGCCGGGATCGCGGCTCGTCACGACGAGCATCTCGGGCTCGCCGATCTCGCCTTTCACGATGCGCTCCTTCACCGCGTTGAACGTCGGATCGTAGCGGCGCTGGAAGCCGATGAGGCAGGTCACCCGCGCCTGCCGCACCGCCTCGGCGCAGCGGCGTGCGCGATCGACAGCGAGATCCACCGGCTTTTCGCAGAAGATCGCCTTGCCGGCCGCGGCGGCGCGCACGATGAGATCGGCGTGGGTGTCGGTCGACGAACCGATGACCACCACTCCGACGCCCGGGTCGGCGAAGACCTCGTCGGCGGTCGCCACTTTGGCGCCGTGCTGGCGGGCGAGCGCGGCGGCCGCCGCGGCATCGACGTCGACGACGTAGCGCAGCGCGACGCCGGGTTGCCGGACGAGGTTGCCGGCGTGGATCTTGCCGATGCGGCCGGCACCGAAGAGAGCTGCATCCATCGTCATGGTCCTTGATCTATCGCGATTGCCGCAGCATCCACTCGTGCGCGGGGTCGTTCTTGAAGTGCCACTCGCGCGTGGGGCCGGCCATCACGTTGAGGTAATACGAGGTGTAGCCGTAGGGCACCACCACCGGATGGTAGCCGCGCGGCACCATGACCACGTCGTGGTCTTCGACGGCGAGCGACTCGTCGAGCGAGCGGTCGTCGGTGTACACGCGCTGGAAAGCGAAGCCCTGCGCCGGGTCGAGGCGGTGGTAGTACGTCTCCTCGAGCGCGCTCTCGGCCGGCAGATCGTCGGTATCGTGCTTGTGCGGCGGATAGCTCGACGAATGCCCCGAGGGGGTGATCACCTCGACCACCAGCAGGCGATCGGCGGGCTCGGTCTGCGGCAGGATGTCGCAGACGTAGCGCGCGTTGGCGCCGCTGCCGCGCGTCGAGCGCTGCATCGACGCCGGCTCGATGAGCCGTGCGGCGCGCGAGCGCGACTGCGGCGCCGGCGCGGTCGCGATCCCGATCTCGGCGTCGTCGATCGCGGTGACGGTGGACGCGGCCTGCGCCGGCACGTAGACGGCGTACGGCGATTCGTCGGCGAAGACGCTCGTGCGCTTGCCGATCGCGCGCCAGGGGACGCCCGCCACCGTGACGTCGACCTTGCCGCGCAGCACCACGATGCAGGCCTCGTCGTCGTCCCCTGGCCGCTCGATCGCCTCGCCCGGGCGCAGGTGGTGCGCCGCGAAGCCGACGTAGCGCCATCCCGCGGAGCGCGGCGTCACACTGACGATCTCGCGTCCGGTCTTGCTCGCCTTGACGAGGAGGCTCATCGCTCGCTCCCTCACGCGGCAACCAGACGCTGCAGCGTCCGGAAGCCCTTGTCGGCGTACGCGTAGCTCGGCGCCACCACCGGGTCCTGCTCCGCCTCGACGACGAGCCAGCCGGCGTAACCGTGCCTGCGCAGCACGTCGATCACCGCCGGAAAATCGATGGCGCCGTCACCGGGAACCGTGAAGGCGCCGTTGATGACGGCCTGCAGGAAACTCCAGTCGTTGTTGCGGGCGAGCCGGATCACCGCGGGCCGCACGTCCTTGCAGTGGACGTGACAGACACGGCCGACGTGCTTCGCGAGCATCGCCACCGCATCGCCGCCGGCGAAGGTCATGTGGCCGGTGTCGAAGAGAAGTCCCACCTCGGGGCCCACCCGGCGCATGAGCTCGTCGACGTCGGCGGGGGTTTCGACGTACGCGCCCATGTGATGGTGATACGCGACGCGCACGCCCTGCGCCAGCGTGTGCCGTGCAAAGCGCGTCAGGCGATCGGCGTAGGCGTCCCATTGCGCGCTCGTGAAGAAGCGCGGGCGCTTGTACAGCGGCTGCGGCTGGCCCTGGATGCTGTCGGCAACTTCGCCGTAGACCATCACCTTGGCGCCGTTGTCGGCGAGGAGGCGCAGGTGCGGGCCGACCGCCGCGATCTCCTCCTCCACCGTGCGGCGCGCGAGCTGTCCCGAATACCAGCCGGAGACGAGTTCCTGGTCGTACTCGGCGAGGACCTTGCGCAGCGCCGCCGATTCGCGCGGAAACTTGTTGCCCAGCTCGAAGCCGCGGTAGCCGATCGCGCGACCTTCCGCGAGCGCGGTCGCGAGCGGCGTCTCGCCGCCGAGCGAGGGCAGGTCGTCGTTGCTCCACGAGATTGGATTGATGCCGATCTTCACGTTCATTGCGTGCCCTGCCCGTCGCGCCGCGCTACGGCGCCTGCTTGCGCTTGTCGATCAGGTACCCGGCGCGCGCCGCGCGCACCTCGGCGCGCTCGCTCACTTCCGGCACGGCGACCTCCCACCACCACCCGCCCTCGGCCGTGGTGCGCGCCGGGTCGGTATCGATGACGACCACGTAGGTGCGACCGCTCGCCCGCGCCCGCGCGAGTGCCGCCTCGAGCTCGGGGATCGAGCGCACGCGCTCGGCGTTGGCACCCATCGCCGCGGCGTGCGCCGCGAAGTCGATGCGCGGCGCGACGCCTTCCGTGCCGTCGTCCAGGAGGTTGTTGAAGGGCGCTCCGCCCACCGACTGCTGCAGACGATGGATGCAACCATAGCCGCGGTTGTCGAGGAGCACGATCACGAGCTTGCGGTCGAGCATCACCGAGGTCGCGATCTCGGCATTGAGCATCAGATAGCTGCCGTCGCCCACGAGCACGATCACCTCGCGCTCGGGCATCGCCATCTTCACGCCGATGCCGCCGGCAATCTCGTAGCCCATGCACGAATAGCCGTATTCGACGTGATAGCCGCCCGGCACGCTGGTTCGCCAGAGCTTGTGCAGTTCGCCCGGGAGCGTGCCGGCGGCGCATACCGCGACGTCGTCCGCGGTCGACGTGGGCGAGGAGCGCTGCACGGCGCCGATCACGTCGCCGTCGTAGGGAAGTACCACGTCGCGCTGCCCGGTGAGCCGCGCGATGTCGTCGCGCCACCCGCGCGCCGTATCGCGGGCACGCGCCTGCCACGAAGCGGCGGCCGTCCAGCCGCGCAGCGCGGCGGTCAGCGCGGCGAGTCCGGGTCCGGCATCGCCGACGACGTCGATGCCGTGCCACTTGCGGGCGTCGAAGGCATTGACGTTGAGGTTGACGAGCCGCGCCTGCGCGAAGAGCGAATGCGAGCCGGTGGTGAAATCGGCGAGCCGCGTTCCGACCGCGAGCACCACGTCGGCGTCGGCGGCCAGCGCATTCGCGGCGGGTGACCCGGTGACGCCGATCGCGCCCGCCTGCAACGGGTGATCCCATGGCAGCGCGCCCTTGCCGGCCTGCGTCTCGGCGACCGGAATGCCGTGCGCATCGGCAAAGATCCGCAGCGCATCGGTGGCCAGGCCATAGAGGACGCCGCCGCCGGCGACGATGAGCGGGCGCTCGGCGCCGCGCAACGCGTCCGCCGCACGGGCAATCGCGGTGGCGGTCGGCGCCGGCGCATCGAAAGTCACCAGCGCCGGCGCGAAGAAGGCGTCCGGGTAGTCGTACGCCATCGTCTGCACGTCCTGCGGCAAGGCGAGCGTCACCGGTCCGCAAAGCGCCGCATCGGTCAGCACCCGTACCGCCTCCGGCAAGGCGGCGAGCAGTTGCGCGGGATGGACGATGCGATCGAAGTGGCGCGACACCGGACGGAAACAATCGTTGGCGGTGATCGTGCCGTCGCCGAAGTCCTCCACCTGCTGCAGCACCGGATCCGGCGCGCGCGAAACGAAGACGTCGCCGGGCAGGAAGAGCACCGGCAGGCGATTGACGTGGGCGAGCGCAGCGGCGGTCACGAGGTTCGTCGCCCCGGGGCCGATCGACGTCGTGCACGCCATCATGCGGCGGCGGAATTTCGCCTTGGCGTAGGCGATCGCGGTATGCGCCATCGCCTGCTCGTTGTGGGCGCGGTACGTCGGCAGTTCGTGACGATGCGCGAAGAGCGCCTCGCCCATGCCGGCGACGTTGCCGTGGCCGAAGATCGCGAATACGCCGGCGAAGAGCGGCTCGATCCCGTCGGCGGTCTCGGCACGCAGCGCCGCGAGGTAGCGGACGATCGCCTGCGCGGCGGTCAGGCGCACGGGGCCTCCCGGGTGCTGACGAATCCGGCCCTCGCGCCGCGCCACCCTGCATCACGTCGCGACGCTTTCATGACACGACCGGGCACGCTCACGTCCGCGCCTCCTGCCAGGCATCGATGAGCGCCTCGAAATTCGCGCGTACGGCGCGTTTCAGCGCCGCGTCGTCGTCGCCGCCGGCAAGCCAGGCGGCGGCCGGCTCCTGGAAGATCGTGCGCCCGACCGCGAAGCCGCGGCAGCTCTTGCTCGCCTTCGCCTGCGCAAAGCCCTGCGCGAGGGTGGCCACCGGCGCATTGAGGCCGAGCACGAGGACGCCGCGGCAGTACGGATCGCGCTCGGCAATGAGCGCGTCGATCGCCTGCCACTGCGCCGGCGCCATGGGTTCGAGCTTCCACCATTCCGGATGGATGCCGAGGTTGTACAGGCGCTTCAGCGCGCGGTGGATCGTGTGCTCGTCGCGCACGCTCTCGCGCGGCGGGATGATCTCGAGCAGGAGTTCGTGCCCGCTCGCCTGCACCGCATCGTAGAGCGCGCGGACCTGCGCCTCCTGCTCCAGGCGGTGCTCGACCGGATCGTCGGGATGGTAGGCGACGAGGCACTTCACGACGTGCTCCAGCGGCCAGCCGACGAGCGTGGTGCCGACCGAGCGGCCGCGCTCGAAGACGAGCGGGTTGGAACCCGGCAGTTCGACCGGACGCCCGATCCACCAGCCGCGCCCGGTCGCCGCGTTGAGCGCGTCCTGGCCGTAGCGATCGTCGCAGAGGATGCCGACCTTGCCGGCGAGGTCGCGCGCTTCTGCGGTCTCGGCCACCGCCTCGACCAGGAGCGACTTCAGCCGCGGCAGATGCTCCTCACCGACACCGGCGCGTTGGGCGAGATCGAAGAAAGGATTGCGGTGGTCGAAGGCGAAGGCGAATACCTCGGGCCGCGCCACCCGCGGCGCCGTCACCCGGTGCAAGCGCGTGAGCACAGCGTCGCGATCGGGGTGCGGAATATGCTCGGCGTGGGCGAGGAAGTAGTCGAGCTCGACGCGGGTCGGCATCGCCGGCGCGCAGCCGTGCCGCGACACCACGAGCGCACCGCAGGCATTCGCGTAGCGCGCGCAGCGGTCGTAGTCCTCGCCGCGCACCCAGCCCGACAGGAAACCCGCCGAAAACGCGTCGCCGGCGCCGAGGACGTTCAGCACCTCGACGGTCACCCCCTCGCCGTTGAAGGCCGCGTCGAGCGAGGCGGGAATCGCCCCGTCGATGACCGCGCAGCCGAGCGGGCCGCGCTTCACCACGAGCGTTGCCGCGGTCACCGCGCGCACTGCGCGCAGGGAGGTCATGATGTCGACACTGCCACCGGCGATGTTGAACTCCTCGATCGTGCCGATCACGAGGTCGAACTTCGGGAGGATGCGCTGGAGGTGCGCGGTCACGCCGTCGGAGGCGATGAAGCGCGTCTCGCCGTCACCGCGATTGGTGAGCCCCCACAGCACCGGGCGGTAGTCGATGTCGAGCACGGTGCGCACGCCGTGGGCGCGCGCCCGGTCGAGTGCGAGGTTGCTGATGCGATCGATGTAGCTCGTGGAAAAGTGCGTGCCGGTGATGAGGAGCGCACGCGACGACGCGATGTACGACTCCTCGATGTCGTCCTCGGTTATCGCCATGTCGGCGCAGTTCTCGCGCATGAAAATGAGCGGGAACGTGTCCTTGTCCTTGATGCCCAGCACCACCGCGCCGGTCAGGCGCTGCGGATCGACGCTCACGTGGCTGGTGTCACAGCCTTCCTTGCGGATCGTCTCGACCAGGAAGCGTCCGTTGCCGTCGTTGCCGACCCGCGAGATGAGCCCGGCGCGGAGGCCGAGACGCGCGCAGCCGAAGGCGGTATTGGCCGACGAGCCGCCCAGGTACTTGGAAAAGCCCGTGCAGTCCTCCAGGCGCGCACCGATCTGCTGCGCATAGAAATCGACGGCGAAGCGGCCGAGACAAACGACGTCGAGGGCACGACCGGATGCAAAGGAAGTGGCGTTGCGCATGGCGAGCGGGGATTCGCGACGGAATGCCGGCGGCGCCCGCTGCGGGGCGCGCCGCGCGACGGCATTCTCCCGCACCGGTTCGTGAAACGCAAGTTTCGCCATTTCACGAAAATGGAATATCCGTTCCAATGTCGCCCGGGCGCGATGGCGCCGTCGCGCTCCTGCCGTTCCCGACGCCGGTCGCGGTCGTTGCCGAGCGGCAACGGCGCCCCGCGGAACCCCGGCCGCGCCCTATGCCGGCACCGCGCCCTGCCGCCGCCGTGCCGCGAGCTGCGCCAGCAGCACGGGGACCGTGAGGCCGATGCCCACCAGGGTGCTCACGAGTTCGGGCGCGATCATGAGGATTGCGGCGACCACGCACAACAGCCGCTCCCACATCCGCATCCGCGTGAACATGTAGTTCGACAGCGCCGCCGACAGCACGCTGATGCCGAGGACGCAGCCGGCGAACGCCAGGGCGAATTCCTGCAGCGAGAAGTTCTGCACCTTGATGAGGAGCGACGGCGCGAATACGAACACGAACGGCACCAGCACCTTGCCCAGGCCCAGGCGAAATGCGGTGTTTCCGGTCTTGAAGGGATCCGAGCCCGCCATCCCCGCCGCCGCGTACGCGGCGAGCGCCACGGGTGGGGTGATGTCGGCGAGCACGCCGTAGTAGAAGACGAAGAAGTGCGCGACGATCGGCTGCACGCCGAGCATGGCGAGCGTGGGCGCCGCCACCGTGGCCATGATGATGTAGTTGGCGGTCGTCGGAATGCCGCAGCCCATGAGGATGCAGACGAGGCCGGTCATCACGAGCGCGGCGACGAGCGTCAGCGACTGTACGTTCGTCCATCCCGTCGGCATGAAGGCGGCGACCCCGGTGGCGATCGAGTTCGCCGCCGAGGTGACGATGTACGACAGCTTGAAGCCCACCCCGGTGAGCGTCACCACGCCGATCACGATGCCGACGGTGGCGGCGGCGGCGCCCACCGCCAGGGCGTACTTGGCGCCCAGCTCGAAGGCGGCGAGGATCGCCGCCCGGCCGATCCGCGACTCGCAGCCGAGTGCCCGGTGCACGAGCGGCACCACGATCACCATCGCCGCGAAGATCCACGGACCGTAATCGCCGAAAGCGCGCAGGAAGAGGCCGACGAGCACCGCGTGCAGCGCGAAGAGCACCGCGTACTGGCGCAGCGTGGTGTTGCGTCGCGAGGTGAAGAGTCCCACCAGGATGCACGAGCTGATGCCGGTGAAGGCGGCGAGGTACGGCGTATTGCCGTTGACGATGATCCCGACGAGCAAGACGAGCGGAATGAGCGTGGGCCAGTTCGCGCGCAGCGTCTTCGGCAGGTCCGGAAGCTCCTCCTTGGTGAGTCCGCGCAGGCCCTTGTTCTTCGCCTCGAAATGGACCTGCATGAAGACGCCGAAGAAGTGCATGAATGCCGGAACGATCGCGGCGACGATGATCGTCGAGTACGGCAGGTTCAGGAACTCGATCATCAGGAAGGCGGCCGCGCCCATGATCGGCGGCGTGATCTGGCCACCGGTCGATGACGCTGCCTCGACCCCGCCCGCGAAGTGCCGCGGGTAGCCCAGGCGCACCATCGCGGGAATGGTGAGCGAGCCCACCGTCACCGCATTGGCCACCGACGACCCGGAGAGCATCCCGAAGAGCGCGGAGGCGAACACCGAGACCTTCGCCGGGCCGCCCGCATAGCGCCCCGCGATCGACGAGGCGATATCGATGAAGAGCTGCCCGAGGCCGATCGCGGTAGCGAGCACGCCGAAGAGCACGAAGTGGAAGACGTAGGTGGCCACGACGCCGATGGCGATGCCGTAGATGCCCTGGCTCGTGAGGTAGAGGTGATTGACCAGCGTCGGCCACGACGCGCCCGAATGCTTGAGGAGGCCGGGAAACCAGGTCCCGGCGAGCGCGTACACCATGAAGATGATCGCGATGATCGGCAGCGGCCAGCCCATGCTGCGCCGGGTCGCCTCGATGAGCAGGATGACGAGGACCGTGCCCATGACCACGTCGAGCGCATTCGGATTGCCGACGCGGAAGGCGAGGTCGTCGAAGACGTACGGGATGTACAGCGCCGCGACCGCGATCAGCGCCGCGCAGGCCCAGTCGTAGAGCGGCACGCCACCGGGCGCGAGCGGCCCCGGCTTGGGCGGCGAATCGAGCAGCGCCTTGCGCAGCGGAAAGACCAGGAAGATGAGCGACAGCACGAATGCCATGTGCGTGCCGCGGTGCGTGGCCTCGCGCAGAAGGCCGAAGCCTGCCGTGTAGTAGTGGAACGACGACAGGACGATGAGGAGCGCGGTGACGATGAGCGCCGCCGGGTGCCACACCGGGCGAAAGCGCATCTCGGGATCGAATTTCTCCTCGAGCGCGCGCGTCTTGTCGGCTTCGATCGCCTGCATGGGTGTGCCGCCTCCTGCGGATGACGCAACGCAAACGGGGCCGGTCACTCGCGCTCCGGCCCCGCCCTGGTGACGCTGCAGCCGATTACTTCAGCAGTCCGGCTTCCTTGTAGTACTTCTCGGCGCCCGGGTGGAACGGGATCCCCGCGCCGGCGGTGGCGGACGCCTTGGTGATCGCCTTGCCCTTGGCGTGGCCGGAGTCGAGGAGCTTCCGCGTGTTGTCGTTCCACACCGCCTTGGTGATCTCGTAGATCAGCGCCTCGGGTTGCTTGGCCGAGGTGACCCACTGCGCGCCCACCGCGATCGTCTTCACTTCGGGCACGCCCTTGTAGGTGTTGGCGGGAACCGTATCAGGAGCGAAGAAGCCGTACTGCTTCACCATCTTGTCGACCTCCGGGCCCGTGACCGGAACGAGGTCGATTCCCGCGCCCGACGAGGCCAGTTCGGCGATGGCGCTCGTCGGATAGCCGCCGACGAAGAAGAAGGCGTCGAGACCGCCGTCCTTCATCTTGTCGCCGGCCTGGTTGGGCTTCAGGTACTCGGCGTGGATGTCCTTCTCGGTGAGGCCGAAGGCGCCGAGGATGATGCGCGCATCGACGAGCGTGCCCGAGCCCGGCTCGTCGAGGGACACCCGCTTGCCCTTGAGGTCGGCGACACTCTTGATGTTGGCACCCTTGCGCGCGACGAGGTGGATCGTCTCCGGGTACAGGTTGGCGATGAGGCGCAGGTCGGCGACCTTGGGCTTGCCCTCGTACACGCCGGTGCCCGTGTAGGCCCAGTACGCGACGTCGGACTGCGTGAAGCCCGATTCGAGCTGGCCCGACTGGATGCCGTTGATGTTGGCGACCGAGCCGTTCGAAGCCACCGCGGTGGCGACCACGCCCGGCGCGCCGCAGCTGCCGCCCTGGTCGCACGCCCGCGAGCCCGGCGGATTGGAGATCGCCGTGGCCAGGAGGCCACCGATCGGATAGTAGGTGCCGGCGGTCCCGCCGGTGCCGATGCGGAAGAACTTGATCTCCTGCGCGAGCGTCGTTCCGGCCGCGGCGGCGGCCACGAATCCGGCGAGAATCGCGCGCACGAGAAAGCGGGATGTCGTCATGAGCAATCCTTCGGGGTGACTGGATACACCCCGAGTGTCGCACGGCAGACAAACCCGAACAACTCTCGACGCTCTCCCTCGCCGACGACCTCGGCACGGACTTCGCGCCGGCCGCACGCCGGCGAGCGGCGGCGGGGAACGCCGCCTACACCGCGTAGCGCAGGATCGCGGCCAGATCGCCTTGACGCGGGATGTCCGCCTTGCGCACCGCGAGCACGCGTCCGCCGGACTGCAGCACGCGCCGTGCGATCTCGTCGACGATGCCGTAATTGACCGCATCCGGCACCGCCTCGAACGAGACCGCGCCGGTCGCATCGTCGACGCGGCCGGACACCGTGTTGTCCATGTCGACGAGCAGCGTGTCGACCGCACCGTAGGTCGCGGCGCGCGCCGCCTGCGCGACGTCGGTGGTGGCTCGACCTTCCTTCTCGCGCGTCACGAAGAGCGCATTGACGCGGCCGATCGCCTCGGCATAGATCTCGTCCAGCGCCCCGCGGGCGGCGTCGGCGAGCACGTGATCGGGCGTCTCGTGCGCAGCGCCGGGAATGACGTGCGCGGCCACGTGCGGATAGCTCGAGGCATTGCGGAAGATCGACGCCATCGGCTCGGTCGCCGCGACGAAGAGCGGCGCGTGCTCACCCTTGAGCAGGCCGCGCAGCGCCTGGTCGACGGTGCGCGCGTAACGCGTGAGCAGTGCGTGTTCGCTCGCGCCTTCTCCCGAGTGCCCGGGGGCTTCCTTCGTGACGTGGCTGCGCCGCCCGAGCGCGTCGCCGAAATTGCGCGGCAGGCCGGGTACCGGCACCACGTGGGGCGGCAGGTCGGCGGAGACCTCGAGAAGCCGCACCGCGCCCACGCCGATCGCCAGCACGTAGGCATGGTGGGGGAAGGCCACCGACCGCAGCAGCGGCTTGATGTGGAAGCGATCGGAGACCTCGACCGTGTTGACGAGCTGGTTCGGCAGGCGAAAGACGCGGGTCCGCTCGTCGGTGGCGAAGATCGCCAGGCTGTTGGCCTGGAAGGCCCAGAACTCGTCGTCGTCGATGATCGCGTTCACCGCCGCCTCGATCGGCCAGATGCGGCGCTTCTCGATCCCCGCCTCCGTCATCTGGGTCACGGCGGCCTTGAGGAGGTTCTTCAACTCGATGCGGTCGGCCTGCGCCTCCTGCGTGACCGGCGTCGTGCGCAGGTAGAGCGATACGGCAGGCGTGCCGCGGTAGGCGGCGAGTTGCTCGATCTCGGTACGGGTCGGCAGGTCGATATGCAGCAAGGCGAGAGCTCCGTGAGTGGGATCGGGCAGTGGCGGACGCGCCCTGCCGCAGAACCTTCGATTATAGCCGCGGCGACATCACGGTCTTTGTGCATGCGCAAGCTTCGTGCAAGACCCGACCACCGCGCCGGGGCCGCCGCGATCGCCCGAACGTGTCGCCCCCCCGATGCGTGACCGGCGGGCAAGCGCCCTCGCTACACCTCCCCCGTGCGCGAGAGCAGCACCGCCACCGGCCGGGTGCCGGCAAACTCGGAGAGCACGATCACCATGATGGCGGTGACCGGTACCGCCAGGAAGGCGCCGGCGATTCCCCACAGCCCCGACCACACGGTGAGGCTCGCGAGGATCGCCACCGGCGAGAGGTTGAGTGAGTTCCCCATCACGTAGGGGTCGATGAAATTGCCGATGACGAACTGCACCACCGCGAGCGCCGCGAGCAGCGCCAGCACGCTGCCCAGGTCGCTGAACTGGACGAGCGCCATCAGCACCGGCAGCGCGATGCTGATCACCGTCCCGATGTACGGGATGAAATTGAGGAGCCCGGTGACGACCGCCCAGAAACCGGCCAATTCGAGTCCCATGAGACGCATCACGGCCCAGGACACGAGCGCCAGCACCACCGAGAGCAGCGTCTTCATGGCGAGGTACGACCCGACGCGCGCATTGATGTTCTCGATGACGCCGCGGATGCGCGCCACCGCGCGCGGATCGTCGGAGATCGCGGCGATCTTGGCATCGAAGCCGCGACGCTCGACGAGCAGGAAGGCGACGTAGAGGAAGACCACCACGAAGCTGCCGAGGATCCCGGTGATCGACGCCACCGCCGTCGTCGCCACGCGCTGGATGTTGACCTGCGCGAGGAGCGACGCGCGCAGCGTGGCCCAGGTCGGCTCGCGCTCGATGTTGAGCATCACGGCGGCGCGCTGCAACGCCTCGAGCAGCGACTGCTGGTAGTGCGGGGCAAGCGCCAGGGCGTGATCGGCGGTGCTCATGACGAGATAGCCCAGCGCGAAGAACGCGGCGCCGATGCCGGCGAGCGTGAGCGTGTAGCGGATCCACATCGGCAGCCGGTACCCGGCGACACTCGCCCGCTCCAGCACACGCAGCATTCCCACCACGACGTACACGGCGAGGATGCCGAGCACGATCGGCACCAGCACGTTCTTCGCGAGGTACATCGTGACGCCGGCGACGAAGGCGATGACCACGCCGCTCGCGAGCAGCGGCAGGCGCGCACCGGAGAGCGTGCCCTCGGGCATCGGTGATCGGGGCCTCGCGCTCATGGCGTCGTCCCTATAATGGCGTGTTCGGCGGCGGCAAGTGGCACTGTCTGCTTCTCCGTCAGTGGTGGGTGCGTATCGCCTGGGGGCTGCGCAGGCGCGGGAGACGACGATGGTGGTAACGACGTGGCGCCTGCTGAAGTGGGCGATCGTGCTGGCAATCGTGCTGCTGGTGGCGATCGTCGCCGTGCGCACGTGGCAGATCGAGCAGGGCCCGCCGCTCGAACTGTGGCACACCTACGAGCCCCGCGAGATGACCGCCAAGGAGATCGGCAAGGCCGATTGGCGGCGCTACGTCGCCGAGGAACAGCGCATCATGGACGACGTGCGCCGCGAGGTCACCGACCGCCTGCCCGAGGAGGCCAAGGTCGAGGCCAATCGTTACTGGAGCGGCAGCCCGATCTATCCGGGCAGGTTCGCCACCGACTGGAACCGGTCGTACATCATGCAGCCGACCGGCACGCCGAAAGGCGCGGTCGTCCTGCTGCACGGACTCACCGACTCGCCGTACAGCCTGCGCCACATCGCCGGACGCTATCGTGACGACGGTTTCGTCGCCGTCGCCGTCCGCCTGCCCGGCCACGGCACCGTGCCGTCGGGCCTCGCCACCGTCGAATGGGAGCAGTGGACGGCGGCGACGCAACTCGCCGCACGCGAGGCGAGGCGGCTCGCCGGGCCCGGCACGCCGCTGCACGTGGTGGGTTTCTCCAACGGCGGCGCACTCGCCATGAAGTACGCGCTCGATGCGATCGAGGACACCACGCTGCCGCGCCCCGACCACATCACCCTGATCTCGCCGATGATCGGCATCACGAGCCTCGCGCGCTTCGCCGGCATCTTCGGCTGGCCGGCGCTCCTGCCCCGCTTCGCCAAGGCAGCGTGGCTCGGCATCGTCACCGAGTTCAATCCGTTCAAGTACAACTCGTTCCCGGTCAACGGCGCTCGCCAGTCGTCGCTGGTGGCGCGTGTGCTGCAGGAGCGCATCGATACCTACGCACGCGACGGCCGGCTCGCCCAGCTCGCGCCGGTGCTCACCTTCCAGTCGGTCGTCGACTTCACGGTGAGCACGCGCGCGATCGTCAACGCGCTCTACGACCGGCTGCCCCGGAACGGCAGCGAACTGGTGCTCTTCGATTTCAACCGCAACGCCAAATTCGGCCCATTGCTGCGCCGCACGGCCGACACGATGCTCGAACGCATGGTGCCCAATCCGCCGCGCAACTACCGCCTGGTGGTGGTCGTCAACGAAGCACCGACGACGCCCATCGTCGTGGCGCGCGTCACCGAACCCGGTGCGACCGAGGAGACGGTGCGCCGCCTCGATCTCGAATACCCGCCCGATGTCTTCTCGCTGTCGCACCTCGCGCTGCCGTTCCCGATGGATGATTCGCTGTACGGACTCACGCCCACCACGACCGACTACGGTGTCAATCTGGGCGAACTCGCCACGCGTGGCGAGCGGGGTCTGCTCACCGTGAGCCTCGACTCGCTGATACGGATGTCGGCCAACCCGTTCTTTCCGTACCTCATGCAGCGAATCGAGGCGGATTTGCCCGGTCACGCCGCCCCGAGCCGCTGACGGCGCCCCCTTCGGCGGCAGCGAGCGTGGCGGCCGCGCCAACGCTAGAACGGCAGCGATGACGCCATGCCCTGCGGCTTGGGGGCCTGCGCACGCGCGAGGTCGACCCAGCCGCCGCCCATCGCCTGGTACACGTTCACCACCTGCACGTAGCGATCGGCGAGGATGGTGACCGAAGCGAGCTCGGCGCTGAAGAGTTCGTTCTCCGCGATGAGCACGTCGACGTATCCGGTAATCCCCTTGTCGAAGCGCAGTTGCGACAGCCGCGCGAATTCGCGCAGCGCAACCACGCGCTCCGTCTGCTCGCGCGACTCGGCGAGTCGATTCTGCGTCCCGGCGAGCGCATCGTTGGTCTCGCGGAAGGCATTGAGGATCGTCAGCTGGTAGGCCTCGACCGCCATGCGTTGCGCTGCCTCGGCTGAATGCACCTGCCCGGCGATGCCGCCGAAGGTGAAGATCGGCCCGGCCACGCTCGCGCCGATGAGCCACAGCGAGGCGGGCCCGGCGAGGAAACTGCCGAACGCGGTGCTCGCCGAGCCCAGCGCGCCGGTGAGCGAGATGTTGGGGTAGTACAGCGCGCGGGTGGCGCCGATGTTGGCATTGGCGGCGACGAGGTTCTGCTCGGCCTGCAGGATGTCGGGGCGGCGTTCGAGCAGCGTGGAAGGCAGGTCGGCCGGAATCGCCGGCGCCACCAGCTGGTCGATCGACTTGCCGCGCGGTATCGGCCCGGGATCGCGGCCGAGGAGGAGCGAGATCAGGTTCTCCTGCGCGGCGATGCGCTGCTGGATCGCCGGGATCGCCGCCTGCGCCTGGCGCACCTGCGATTGCACCTGCGACACCTCGGTCATCGAGACCAGCCCACGCTTGTAGCGCAGGTCGAAGATGCGTGCGGTCTCCGAGAAATTGGCGGACATCGTGCGCGCGATCTCGAGCTGGCGGTCGAAGGCACGCAGCACGATGTAGCTCGCGGCGACGTTGCTCACGACGGTGAGGATCACGCCGCGCTGCGCCTGCTCGCTCGCGTAGATCTGCGCCTGCGCCGCCTCGGACAGACGCCGCACGCGGCCGAAGAGGTCGAGTTGCCACGAGGCGCCGAGCGTTGCCTCGTAGAGGGTGAAGTACGGCGATACCGGCTCGGGGATCGGGGTCACGCCCACCCGGCTGCCGCGAAAGCGCGAGGTGTCGGCGCTGTAGCCGACCTGCGGATAGAGCTGCGAGCGCGTCGCCGCAAGCGCGCCGATGAACTGGTCGACGCGCGCGGCCGCGATGCGGATATCGCGGTTCTCGCGGATCGCCGTCGCGATGAGGTCGTCCAGGACCGGATCGCCGAACTGCCCCCACCATTGCGTATTGGCGATGTCCGCCGCCTTCGGCGTGTCGACGCGCCACGCGGCGGGGGTGTCGACGGAGGGGCGCACGTAGTCGGGACCGACGGTACAGCCCGCCGCCAGCAGGGCAGCGGCAAGTGCGAGGAGACGAAACGGGAACATGGGCGATTCCGGCAAGTGGCGACGCATGCTACGGACGATCGGGTGCCGCAGACGGCAATTGTCGCAATGATGGCATATGGGGCGAAGTAAACTATGGTGTAATCGTCGCACTGCACAAAAACTGGCAGTATTACGGCCCGGCCGATGCTCTCGGTGGCGTGCGGCAGGCGCTCGAGGCAATGGCCGCGGACGCCGCCACCGCGCCGCGCGACCCGGGATTCGCGACGCGTCGCACCGTCGTCAACCGAGGGGAATCGATGAAGTACGTCTACATCGCACTGATCGTCGTCTTCACGGCGATCGTCCTGCTCTTCAAGGTCCAGAACTTCAATACGGCGACGATCTCGCTCTTCAACATGAGCCTCACGTTGCCGATGTGGCTCCTCGCCGCCGGCATCTACGTGCTCGGGATGTTCACCGGTGCCGCGCTGGTCAGCCTGCTGAAGGGCTGGTACGCCGGCGCCACCCGGCGCGACTGACGGCAGATCGCAGTGACGACGGCGGTGCGCCCACTCGGCGCATCACCCGGCAATGACGGGGGCTTCGCCTGGTGGCGGACCGCACCCGCACCCCGCAACTCCAAAACCACCAACGGGAGCATCGCATGAGCAATTTCTGGGACACCGTCGTACTCCTGGGGTCGACGTTCATCTTCATCGCCTACCTCTTCGTCCTCTTCCACATCGTCGTCGACCTCTTCCGCGACACCAGGATGGGCGGCGGCGCCAAGGTGCTGTGGATCATCTTTCTCGTTTTCCTGCCGGTGCTGACCGCGCTCGCGTACATCCTCTTCCGCGGCTCGGGCATGGGTGAGCGGCAGAAGGAGGCACTGGAAAAGGCCAAGTCGCAGACCGACCAGTACATCCGCGAAGTCGCGGGACGCTCCCCGGCCGAGGAGATCGCACAGGCCAAGTCGCTGCTCGACGCCGGCACCATCAGCGCCGACGAATTCGCGCGCATCAAGGCCAAGGCCCTGTCGTAACACGCCGACCGAGGAACGAGCCGCATGCCGCCACGCCCGCGCAAATCCCGCAAGACCACGCCGGCTGCGCGTCGCGCCGCGGGCGAGCCGATCCTCGTCGATCTCGCGCTGCAAGGCGGCGGCGCGCACGGCGCCTTCAGCTGGGGCGTGCTCGATCGGCTGCTGGAGGAGCCCGGCCTGCAGTTCGAGGGCATCTCGGGCACGTCGGCGGGCGCCATGAATGCCGCGGTGATGGCGCAGGGTCTCGCCGACGGCGGGCACGACGGTGCGCGGGCGGCGCTGGCGACGTTCTGGCGGCGGGTCGCCGACGCCGCCCGACTGTCCCCGATGCAACGCGGCCCGCTGGAGATCATGACGGGGGCCTGGACACTCGACTATTCGCCGGTGTTCCTCGCGATGGAACTGACGGCGCAGGTCCTCTCGCCGTCGGTGCTGAATCCGGGCGGGCGCAATCCCCTCTCCGACATCCTGGCTGAGGTCGTGGACTTCGCGCACCTCGCCGACGCACCGCTCAAGCTCTTCGTCACCGCGACCAACGTGCGCACCGGACGCGGCCGGATCTTCCGCAATGCCGAGCTCACGCCCGACGTGCTGCTGGCTTCGGCGTGCCTGCCCACGATGTTCCACTCGATCGAGATCGACGGCGATCCGTACTGGGACGGCGGTTACTCGGGCAATCCGTCGATGTACCCGCTGATGAGCGAGTGCAATGCGTCGGACACGATCCTCGTCCAGATCAATCCGATCGAACGTCCCGGCACGCCGGAGACCGCGCGCGAGATCCAGAATCGCCTGAACGAGATCTCGTTCAATGCGACGCTCATGAAGGAACTGCGCGCCGGCGCGCTGATGCGCAGGGCGTCGGTGCCAGGAACGCGCGAAGGCGAGATGTGGGCGAACGTGCGCCTCCACCGGATCGCGAGCGATTTCATGGTCACGCTCGGCTACTCGTCGAAGCTCCTCGCCGAGTGGGCGTTCTTCACGATGCTGCGCGACGAGGGCCGGCGCGCCGCCGATGCGTTCCTTGCTGCGCACGGGGGCGATCTCGGCGTGCGCGGCACGCTCGACCTCGATTCGTTCCTCGACGAGCCGGCGTAATCGCGATGGGACTCGTCGGCATCCTCGTCGGCCTCGCCGTGCTCATGTGGCTGTCGTTCCGCGGCTGGAGCGTGCTCGTGCTGGCGCCGATCGGCGCGCTCATCGCCGCCGCCTTCGCGGTCGAGCCGCTGCTGTCGCACTGGACGATCACCTTCATGAACTCGACCGCCGGGTTCATCGCGCAGTTCTTCCCGCTGTTCCTGCTCGGCGCGATCTTCGGCAAGCTCATGGACGACAGCGGCGGCGTGGCGGCGATCGCCCGTTTCATGACCGCCAAGCTGGGACCCAAGCGGGCGATCCTGGCGGTCGTCCTCGCCGGCGCTTTCGTCACCTACGGCGGGGTGAGCCTCTTCGTCGCCTTCTTCGTGCTGGTGCCGATGGGCCAGGCACTGTTCCGTGCGGCCAACATCCCGAATCGCCTGCTGCCGGCGGCGGTGATGCTCGGCACCTCGACCTTCACCATGTCGGCGCTGCCGGGAAGCCCTGCGATCCAGAACGCGATCCCGATGCCGTTCTTCGGCACCACGCCGCTGGCGGCGCCGGGACTCGGCGTGATCGCGGCGTGCGTCATGCTGGGCTTCGGCCTGTGGTGGCTCGGCCGCGCCGAAGCGAGTGCGCGCCGCGCCGGCGAGGGCTTCGGACCCACGCCGATGGGCGCCGAGCGCGTTGCCGCCGAACCGGAGACGCGCGGTGCGGCGACGATCGCGAGCGAGTTCGATCCCGCCGAGATCCACGAAGGCAAGGACGCGATCGATCCTCCCTCGCCGCTCGCCGCGGCAGCGCCGCTCATCGTCGTCGTGGCGGTCAACCTCCTGATGTCGGTCGTCGTGCTGCCGCGCCTCGATCTCGAGCGCATCGCGCACCTGCGCTTCGAGCCGGCGGCAGTGGGTGCGGTGAGCGGCGTATGGTCGGTGCTCGTCGCCTTGACCCTCGGGATCGTCACCCTGGTCGTGCTCAATCGCGGGCGGCTGCGCAGCCTTCGCACGACGGTCGACGCCGGTGCCAATGCGTCGGTGCTGCCGGTGCTCTCGGTGGCGAGCCTCGTGGGCTTCGGTGCCGTGGTGGCCGCGATGCCCGCCTTCGACGTGGTGCGCGAGTGGGTGCTCGGCATCGGCGGCGGGCCGCTCGTCTCGCTCGCGCTCGCGACCAACATCCTGGCGGCGCTGACCGGCTCGGCCTCGGGCGGGCTCACCATCGCGCTCGACACGCTCGGCAGCACGTATCTGCAGATCGCGAGCGAGATCGGCATGGATCCCTCGCTCCTGCATCGCGTCGCCGTGATCGGCGCCGGCACGCTCGACAGCCTCCCGCACAACGGCGCGGTGGTGACGCTCCTCGCGGTGTGCGGCGTCACGCACAAGGAGAGCTATGCCCATCTCGCGATGGTCGCGATCGTCGGGGCGATCGTCGCGCTGGCGGTGGTCATCCTCCTGGGCAACCAGGTCGGGTCGTTCTAGCCGGCATCACCGAACATCGACGATGCGCTGCGTCATGCCCACGTTGCGTCCGCTGCTGCTCGCCGCCGTGGCGATGGCGCTCGTCGGCTGCTCGACGCTGCCGCGCGAGGCGCCACCGCTCGACGTCATCGGCACCACGACGATCCCGGGCTTCACCGACGTCCGCGCGACCGGTGGCCTGCCAAGCCGCGCGCTGATCGCCGACCTCGCCCGCTCGTACGCCGAAGAATCGCGGAGCGACTTTCCGGTTGCCGCCGACGGCAAGATCCACTACCCGATCCTCGCCCTGTCGGGCGGCGGACCCAACGGCGCCTTCGGGTCGGGGCTCCTCAAGGGCTGGAGCGACACCGGCAAGCGCCCGATCTTCAAGATCGTGACCGGCGTGTCGACCGGCGCGCTCATGGCGCCATTCGCCTTCCTGGGGTCGAAATACGACGCGGCGCTGCGCGATTTCTACACGACGAATCCGTCGCAGAACATCTTCCGACGGCTCTCCATCCTGCCGCAGCTCCTGAGCGGGGAGGCGTTCGCCGATACCGAACCGCTGCGCGCGATCATCGAGGAAAATGTCGACGCCCCACTGCTCGCGGCGGTCGGGGCCGCGCATCGCCAGGGACGGCGCCTGTACATCGGCACCACGAATCTCGACCAGCAGCGCTTCATCGTCTGGAACATGGGCGCGATCGCGGCGAGCGGCGAGCCGCGCGCGCTCGAACTCTTTCGCAAGGTGATGCTCGCCTCGGCCTCGGTCCCCGTCGCGTTTCCGCCGGTGTTCTTCGACGTCGTCGCCAACGGCGAGCACTACGACGAACTGCACGTCGACGGCGCGGTGGGCGCCAACGTGTTCCTGAACGCAGGGGTCTTCAGCATCACCGCCGTGCGCCAGCGCAGCGTTCCGCTCGCTGCGCACGAGGAGGTCTACGTCATCCATAACGGCCAGCTCCGACCGCGACCGCTGCAGACGCGACGCACGATCGTCGGCATCGCAACGCGCGCCTTCGATGGCTTCGCACGCGCGGGCACGATCGGCGACCTCTTCCAGATCTACGCGGTGACGCTGCGCGACGGCATGGGCTTCCGCTGGATCACCATCCCCGAGTCGGCCACCGTGTCCGGCGACGAGGTCTTCGATCCCGTCATCATGGGCAACCTCTTTGCGCTCGGCGTCGAGCTCTGGCAGCGCGGCGACCCGTGGTCGCTGGCCCCCCCGGGGATAACCAAGTCGGACGCCGTCGACTGACCGTCGCGCCTGCCGGCGCGGCCATGCGCACGGCGCGCTACCCGTGCATCCGCATCAGCAGCGCGAAGGTGAGCGTGACGAGGAGCAGCGCGAGGCCCGCCACCGACCACCCGCGCAGCGTGTAATCGATCGCCTCCAGCGTGCGGCCCACCGGCGTGAAGACCGTCCGCAGCGCGCGAACCGCGCCGGCGCCGGCCGCGAACGGCGCCTCGCGCGCGAAGGCGAACGCCAGCAGCGCGCCACCGAGGATCGTCGTCGCCAGCGTCGCGAGTTCGCCGGGCGCGAGCGGATTCTTCACGAGCGAGGCCGGCAGCGGCCCGGTGACGGCGATCCAGGCGAGTGCGAACGAACCGAGCGCGAGCGCCAGCGCCGCCAGTTCCTGCGACCGCGGCACCGCGGCCGGTCGCGCCGCATCGGGTGCAGCGCGCCGCAGCACCCGCACCGTCACCAGCACGACGTAGCTCGCGGTGAGGAAGCCGCCGGCGGTGAGCACGGCATCCCACCACCACTGCGCGCTCGCTGCGGCACTTGCCTGCAGCAGCTTCTTGGCGAGATACGCGCCGCTCGGCAGCACGCCCATGAGCGCCAGCCCGCCGACCACGAAGGCAAGCACGGTCACCGGCATCACGCGGGCGGCGCCGGTGAGCTCGCCGAGGCGATCGTGGCCGTACGCCTTGTAGAGGAGTCCCGCCGCCATGAACATCGCCGCCTTGGCGGTGGCGTGCGAGAGCGCCTGCAGGATGCCGGCATCGAGCGCATCGCCGCGCACGAACGTGCCGGCGGCGTCGTATCCCAGCGGGAACATGAGGAAGAGATAGCCGATCTGCGCGAGCGTCGAATACGCGACGAGGAGCTTCAGGCGCTCCTGCCGCAGGGCGATCACGCTGCCGAAGACGATCGCCGTGGCGCCGAGCGCACCCAGGAACTGCGCCGCGGCAGGGCCGGCGAGCGCGGGCGCCGCATCGAACCACAGGCGGATGACGATGAACCACGAGCCCTTGACGACGAGCGCCGAGAGGATGGCACTCGCCGCCGGCGGCGCCCCGGCGTGGGCAGGCGGCAGCCACAGGTGCAGCGGAAAGAGCGCCGTCTTGGCGAGGAGCCCGGCCGTCATCATGGCGAGCGCCACCCACGGCGTCGAGCCGGGGTGCATGCGCGCGGCGAGGAGCGCGATGTCGAGCGTGCCGAAGGCGCCGTAGAGGAGCACCGCGCCGAGGAGATAGAAGATCGACCCGGCGAGCGCGAAGACGAGGTAGCGCAGTGCGGCGCGCAACGTCTCGCCCTTGCCGTCGAGGCACACCAGCGGCACCGCCGAGAAGGTGAGGAGTTCGAGCGCGATGTAGAGCGTGAAGAGGTCGCCGCTGAGGAAGGCGAGGTTGAGCGAGCCGAAGATCGACAGCAGCAAGAGCCAGTAGACGAGCGACGTGCGCGTCTCGCGCGCAGCCGCCGGCACGGCGAAATCGGCGCGGGCGTAGACCGCGATGCCGGCGATCACCACCGCGATGCCTGCCATCATCGCCACCGCCGGTCCGTCCGCGCGCAGGGCGATGCCCAAGGGCGGCGCCCAGCCGCCCAGGAGATACGTGAGCGTGCCCTGCGCGCTCCACCACTGCCGGGCAATCGCGGCGGCGATGCCGCCGCCGGTGATGATGGTGATGCCGGCGACCCACGCCGCGCGTCGTCCGCCGAGAGGCAGCGCGACGAGCACGCCGACGAAAGGCACAAGGATTGCTGCGGGCAGTAGCCAGTCGCCCGTGACCATGGACGCCGCCGTCATGCGTCCGCGTTCCGCGCCGGCGGCAACGTCGCGGGTGCGGGCTCGAAGTCCGGCGGTGGCGGCGAGGCGAGCGTCGTCGAGCCGGTCTCTTCCTGCAGGCGCAAGAGGACGGTCACCGCGAGCGCGGTGGCCGAGAAGGCCACGACGATGCCGGTGATGAGCAGCGCCTGCGGCACCGGATCGCCGCCGAATCCGGCCGCCGCGCCACGCCGCGCGATCACCCCGAAGAGCAGGAACACGCCGCTGCCCACCACGTTGAAGGCGACGATCTTGCGCAGCGGTTGCGGGTGCACGATGAAGCCGTACAGGCCGACGCCGATGAGGACCGCGGCGGTGAGGCCGTAGACGGTGATCGCGTTCACGGCGATTCCCGATCGGCGACGCGCTCGGGCGGCCCGGCCATGACGAGCGCCAGCGTCAGCGCGAGCGACGGCATCAAGGCGAACTCGATCACCAGGATGAGCGGCTTCGACCAGCCTTCTGGATAGGCGAGGAACGCGCCCGCCCGTACGACACCGAGCACGCCGATGGCGATGAATACGAGCGGTCCGGCGACGAGCAGCGTACGGATGACGCGACGGCTCACCGGCGGCGCATCGGTGAGTCCGGCGAGAAGCGCGAGGAGCCACATGGCGGCGACGATCGTCGCGCCCTGGAACTTGCCGCCCGGATCGTCGGCGCCGACCCAGAACACGTAGATGCCGACGACGATCCCGATCGGCGGCAGCACCCGCGCGATGAAGGCGAGCACGCCGTCGGGATCGGCGTCGTAGCGCGGGCCGGGCCGCCCGCCCCATACGCGATCGGGAGCGAGGGACCACACGCCGATGAGCGCCAGCAGGAGCACGATCGCCTCCAGGAGCGTGTCGACCGCGCGGAAGGCGAGCAGGACACCGGTGATCGGATTGGCCACGTCCGTCGACGGCAGCTTCGCCGCCACCTCCGGCGCCGGCGGCAACGGCGGCTCGGGCAGCGCCAGCACCGCCACGGCGAGCGCCAGCGCGACGCTCCCTGACCCAAGCGTCGCGCCGAGCCGCGTCAGGCTGCCGACGTGCGCCTGCGCCGATTCGACGCGCGAGGCGCGCAGCCGCGCCGCAGCACGAACGAGAAGGAGGCTCGTGAAGCCGCCGCCGACGGCCGCCTCGGTGAGCGCGACGTCGATGCCGCCCAACTGCACCCAGGCCAACGTCAGCACGAGCCCGTAGGCGACGAAACCCAGCAGCGCCGGGAAGACGTCGCGGGCGAAGATCGCGTAAGCGCCCAGACCCAGGATCAGCAGGGCCGGCGCGGCAGAGAATATTCCGGCGTCCATCGTCGTCGTGCGCAGCCCGCCGTCAGCGCCGCGGCCCCAGCATGCGGCGCGCGACGCGGGCGACGAGTTGTCCGGCGTCGGCGGAGGACAGCATCACGAGGAGCCAGATCACGAGGAGCTTGGCGGCGTTGGCGGCGCCACCGACGTGCGGCAGGAGTCCCAGCACGATGAGGCCCAGCCCAAGGTTGTCGGCCTTGGTGAGCGCGTGCAGACGGGTGAGCGTATCGGGGAAGCGCAGGAGCCCGACGGTCCCGGCGAGGTAGAAAAACACGCCCAGCCCGACGAGCGCGTAGGTCGCGAGGTTCACGAACGTGGCGAGGTCCACGGCGCGGCACCTATTCGGAAGGCGTGTCGGAGCGAGCCGCCACGTCCGGAGCGAACTTCACGAAGGCGATCGACGCGAAGGCCGCGAACACGGCCAGCGTCAGCGCGACGTCGAGGATCGCGAATTCGCGGTAGGCGGCCGCGAGCAGCACGAGCGCCGCGATGCCGCCGCTGCCCAGGAGCTGCACCGCCATCAGGCGGCTCGCATCCGACGCGCCGCCCAGCACGCGCACGAGGCCGATCGCCACCAGGACGACGACCGTCGCCGCAGCCGCGAGGAGGTACTCAGCCACGACGCACCCCGGGGATGAGGACGGAGGCGAGGCGCGCCTCCTCGCGCGCGAGGTCGTCGGCCACCGGTTGCGAAACGTCGAGGCAGTGGAATTCGATGCTGTCGACATCGTCGGCGCAGGGCAGCGTCCCGGGCAGGAGGCTCATCATCGTCGCGTAGTTGTTGCGGGCGTGGCCACGCGGCAGCCGCGTGCGATAGACGACGAACCCCGTGTCGAGACGGGGCCCGGCCGAAAACGCGCGGCGCGCGACGTCGATTCCGGCGACGACCGATTGCCACACGAAGCGCGGCAACTGGATGAGGAGCGGCCCCAGGCGCACCGCGCCCGCACCCGGCGGCAGGAGGCGCAGGCTCGTCCACGTCGCCGCCACGGTGGCCACGAGCCCGACCGCGAGATCGCCGAGCTTCCCGCTTTGCAGCAGGACGAGCCACAGCACGAAGAAAGCGATCCCCCGCGCCACCGCCACCCGCCACGCGGGACGCGCCGCCCCGCTCACGCAGTACCTCCGGCGCCGGTCACCGCGACGCGCATCGTGGCGAGGCGATCGTAGAGCTTCGCCGTGCCGCGGATCGGCCACCAGTCGTAGAGGAAGATCTGGATGGGCTCCCACAGCGCCACCCAGCCGCCGATCACGAACGTCTCGGTGATGACGATCTTGTAGCGCTCCTCGCTCGCGAAACCCGCCAGGAACTCGCCGGCGAGGATCGCGGTTCCGGCAAAGGCAAGCCCGATCACGAGGCTCACGCGACCACGCCGAAACAGGCGCCGCAGCTCGCGGCGGGTGCTCGCCGCGCGCTCGCGGAAGTAGGTGTGCACGGCATCGTTCAGCAGCGTCCGGCCTTCGTCGGTCACGGCCTCGTGCGCGAGCTGCACCTCGAGCGCGAGCGGCGCGCGCCGATCGACCTCGCGCGCCCAGTCGACGATGTAGGCCTCCGCGTTGGGATCGAGGTCACGCTCGCGAAACGGCGCCGGGTCCATCGCGTTGAAGATCTGCTTCAACTCGCCGATCTGCAAGTCCAGCGCGGCTTCGGCGGCGGGATGCATCGGCCGCGGCCCTCCTACGGTGCCGCGGGCGTCGGGGGCGGCGTCGCCGGCGCCGCCGCCTTGCGATCCTCGCGGCCGAAGAGCGTCACGTACAGCGTCGGCAGGAGGATCAGCGTCAGCAGCGAGGCGACGAGCAGTCCGCCCATGATCGCGAAGGCCATCGGCCCCCAGAAGATCGTCGGCGCGATCGGGATGAGCCCCAGCACGGTCGAGATGGCGGTGAGCACCAGCGGCGTCAAACGATCCTTCGCCGCCGCGAACACCGCGTCGACCACGCTCTTGCCCGCTTCGCGCTCGGCCTCGATCGAGACGATGAGGATCACCGCGTTCTTGGCGATCATGCCGATGAGCGCGAGAATGCCCAGGATCGCGACGAAGCCCAGCGGTCGCTGGAAGATGAGCAGCGAGGCGACGACGCCGATGAGCCCGAGCGGCAGGATGAACACCACCATCGCCATCCGCCGGAAGCTCACCAGCAGGATCATCATGAAGGTGAGCATCAGCAGGATCATCATCGGTACGACCGAGAACACGTTCGCCGACGAATCATTGCTCGATTCGTAGGTGCCGCCGATCTCGATCTTGTACGGGCTTGGCAGCTTGGCGCTGTAATCGTCGATCTTCGGCTTCAACGCATTCACCACCGCCTCGGGCAGCACGCCGTGCACGACGTCGGAGCGCACCGTGAGCGTGGGCACGCGGTCACGGCGCCAGACCAGCGGGAACTCCTGGTCCTCCGAGAAGCGCGCGAACTGCGACAGCGGGATCATGCGCCCGGTCGGGGTCGGCACCGCGAGCGAGGCCAGCGATTCGAAGGAGACGCGCTCGTCGGGGGTCGAGCGGGCGATGACGTTGACGAGGTAGATGTCGTCGCGCACCTGCGTGATCGGCGATCCCGTGACCGCGGCATTGAGTACCGCCGCGATGGCGCGCGAACTCACGCCCAGGCGTCGCGCCTGATCCTGGTCGATCTGCACGCGGACCTGGCGCGCGGGCTCCATCCAGTCGAAGTTGACGTTGCTCACGCGCGTGTCGGCGCCCATGATCTGCGCGACGTCCTGCGCGATGCGGCGCACTTCCTCGACATCGGGTCCGGTCACGCGATACTGGACCGGCCAGCCGACCGGCGGACCCATTTCGAGCGACGACACGCGCGCGACGACGTCGGGGAAGTCGACCGCGAGGATCTGCTGGAGCTTCGCCTGCAGGCGGTCGCGCGCCTCGATGCTCTTGGCGATCACCACGATCTGCGAAAAGAACGGATTGGCCAGATGCACCGACAGCGGGAGATAGAAGCGGATCGCGCCGCGCCCGACGTAGGTGCTGTAGCGCTCGACGTCCGGGTTGCCGGTGAGGAGCGCCTCGACGCGCTTGGCGGTGGCCTCGCTCGCGTAGATCGACGCGTTCTGCCGCAGCGTGAGGTCGACGAGGAGTTCCGGGCGGTCCGACGACGGGAAGAACTGCCGCGGCACGAACTGCAGCATGTACAGCGCGCCGACGAAGGCGGCGATGGTGAGCCCGATCGTCACCCAGCGGAAGCGGATCGCCGTGCCCAGAAACGCCGCGTAGCCGGAGACGAGCTTCGACGGCTTGGCGTCGGCCCCGCCCTCGGGGACCTTCAGGATCGCCTTGCCGAGCAGCGGCCCGAACACGACGGCGACGAGCCAGGAGGCGATGAGCGCGATCGCCACCACCGAGAAGAGCGACGAGAGCACCTCGCTCGCCCCGCCCGGCGCGAAGCCGACCGGCACGAAGCTCGCGATGGTGATGAGCGTGCCGACGAGCATCGGTGCCGCGAGCGCCTTGTACGCGTACGACGCTGCCTCGTCCTTGCTGTCGCCCGCCTTCAGCCGCCGCAGCATCGCATCGACGGTGGTCATCGCGTCGTCGACCAGCAGCGTCAGCGCGATGATCAGTGCCCCGAGCGACACCCGCTGCAGGTTGATGTGCTGGATATCCATCACCGCGAAGACGAGTGCCAGCGTGATGGGGATGGCGAGGGCGACGATGATCCCGGGCCGCACGCCGAGGCTCAGGAAACTGCACACGAGGATGATCGCGATCGCCTGGTAGAGCGAGATCAGGAAATCGTTGATCGCGTGATCGACGATCATCGACTGGTCGGCGACCATGACGGGCTCGATGCCCACCGGCAGCGTGGCCTTGATGTCGGCCATTGCCGCACGGATGTTCTTGCCGAGCGCCAGGATGTCGCCGCGGTCGCGCATGGCGATCGCCAGCCCGATCGCCGGCTTGCCGTTGACGCGGAACATCGGCGTGGGCGGGTCGACCACGCCGCGGTACACCCGGGCGATATCGCCCAGGCGATAGGTGCGGTCGCCGGAGGCGATGCTGACGTTCTCGATGTCCTTCTCGTTGTCGAAGGCGCCGGTCACGCGCAGGTACACGCGCTCCTTGTCGGTCTGGATGACGCCGGCGGGGCGCAGCACGTTCTGCGCCTGCAAGGTGGCGACGATCTGGCCGTAGTCGAGGCGCAGGCTCGCCAGCGTGGCCGCCGAGAACTCGATGAAGATGCGCTCGTCCTGCGCGCCCAGGATCTCGACCTTGGCGACGTCGGGCACCTGCAGGATCTTCGAGCGCGCCGCTTCGACGTAGTCGCGCAACTCGCGGAACGTGAAACCGTCGGCGGTGAAGCCGTAGATGATGCCGAAAGTGTCGCCGAAATCGTCGTTGAAGAAGGGGCCGATGACCCCTTGCGGCAGCGTGAGCCGCATGTCGCCGATGTTGCGACGGACGCGGTACCAGACGTCGGGGATGTCCTTGGTTGCGGTCGTCTCGTCGAGGTCGACGAAGATCGTCGTCTGTCCCGCCGTCGTGTAGCTCCTGATCGCATCGAACTTGTGCGTCTCCTGCAGCGTGCGCTCGAGACGCTCGGTGACCTGCGAGGTCATCTCCGCGACGGTGGCCCCCGGCCAGCCCGCGGCCACGATCATGGTGCGCACGGTGAACGGCGCATCCTCGTCGCGGCCGAGGTTCTTGAACGCGAGCGCACCCGCGGCCACGACGACGATCATCAGGAAGACGATCAGCGATGGCCGCTTGAGCGACCACGCCGAGAGGTTAGGGCCGATCACGGCGCAGCTTTCAGCAGGCTCACCTTCTGCCCGGGGCGCAGCGCCTGGACGCCGGCGGTGACGATCACGTCACCCGGATTGAGGCCGGAGGCGACCTCGACCCGATTGGGATCGGACGACCGGATCTCGATCGGACGCGACGACACGATGCCGGTCTTGGGATCGACGACCCACACCGCCGACTGGCGCTCCGCCCGCACCACCGCCGACGGCGGGATCTCGATCACTTCGCTCGCCGCGAGTTGCAGGCGCCCGCTGACGGTCGAACCCAGGCGCATGTCCGCGGGCGGATTGGTGAGCTTGGCGCGAATGCGAAACGTCCCGGTGAGGGGATCTGCTCGCGGCGAAATCTCGCGCACCACCGACGTAGCATTCACCGTCGGGTCGGCGGTGAGCGACACGGCAATCGACGTGCCGAGCCGCGTGCTCGCCTTGGCGCGTGCCGGAATGTCGAAGACGGCGTCGCGGCCACCCTCGCGCGCGACCTGCACGATCATCTGCCCGGCGCCGACGACCTCGCCCGGCTCGGCGCCCTGCGCGGTGACCACTCCGGCAACGTCGGCGATGAGGCGCGTATCGGAAACGCGCGTCTGCGCGAGCGTCACCTGCGAGTTCGCGGAGTCCACTGCCGAGCGCGCGGCGCGATCGGCCGCTTGCGCCGACTCGAACTGCGCCTGCGAGACGGCGCGCTCGGCAACGAGGTCGCGCATCCGCTCGTACATGCTCTGCGCCTCGACCTGCCTGGCCCGCGCGGCCTCGAGCTGCGCGCGGGCGGCGATGAGCGAGGTCTCCTCGTTCTGCGAGTCGAGCGTGGCGATGAGCTGGCCCGGCTTGATGGTGTCGCCGATGCTCACGGCGCGCTGGACGAGCCGGCCGCCGATGCGAAACGCCTGATTGATCTCGGTCTGCGCTTGCACGGTGCCGTTGAGGTTCACCGTGTCGCCGGCGACGGTCCTGGCCACCGTCATCGTGCGCACGGGGCGCACCTCCGGAGGGCGCGGCTCTTCGGCGCGCTGGCAACCCACGAGTGTACCCAGCGTGACCGCCGCCAGCATGGCCATTGCGGAGCGCAGCCGGACTGGAGGCAGGGTGAACGTGATCATGAAGCGACTCCGTGGAGAAGCGGCGTGCGATGCCGACGATGCGCGCTACGCCTGGCCAGCGACGCCGGCCGGCGAGGCTTTGGTGCGAATGCCGAGTGCCGCGACGGCGATGGCGAGCAACGGGCTCACGAAACTGAAAACGGCGAAGGGCGCGTAGGACAGGGTGGCCACCCCCAGCGTCGCCGCCATGTACGCGCCGCAGCTGTTCCAGGGGACGATCGCCGACGTCGGGGTCCCCGACGCGCCGATCGTGCGCGACAACACGTAGGGAGGCAGACCCCGCTTCTCGAACGCTGCCTTGAACATGCGTCCGGGCAGGACGATCGCGATGTACTGGTCGGCGGTCACGACGTTGGTGCCGAACACCGACGCCACGAGCATCGCCACCAGCCGGCCGGTGGATTTCGCTTTCTCGACGATCGGCGTCATGAGGCGCTCGAGCACGCCCGCCTTCTCGACCACGCCGCCGAAGGCGAGTGCGACGATGATGAGCCAGACGGTGTTCAGCATGCTCTCCATGCCGCCGCGCGTCACCAGGCGATCGATCGCCTCGATGCCGGTCGTGGACTTGTAGCCGTCGGCGAGTGCGAGCCACACGCCCTTGACGATCCCCACGCCGCCCCACGTGCCGGGGTCGATCCCCGCGTAGGCGATGACGCGTGCCGGAGCGACGACGGCGGCCAGCACGCCGCCGACCAGCGCACCCGTGAAGATCGTCGTCAACGGAGAAAAGCGGAAGATCGCCATGACGATGACGACCACGAGCGGCAGGAAGAGCCACAGCGAGATGTCGAACACGCCGCGGATCGCCTCGATCTTGGCGCTGGCGTCGAAATCGCCGGGGCGGCCGAAGAAGAAGAACACCGCCAGCGCGATGAGGAGCGCCGGCGTGGAGGTGAGGAGCGTCTCACGGACGTGCTGGTACAGGTCGACGCCGCCAGCCGCCGAGGCGAGGTTCGCCGAATCGGACAGCGGCGACGTCGTATCGCCGAAGTACGCGCCGGAGATGACCGCGCCCGCGGTGATCGCCGGGCTCAGGTCCATGTTCTGCGCGATCCCCATGAAGCCGATACCGATGGTGCCGGCGACCGTCCACGAACTGCCGATGCTCGCCGAGATGATGCCGCAGATGAGGCAGACGGTGACGTAGAAGTAGTGCGGTGAGAGGAGTTGCAGCCCGTAGTAGACCATCGCGATCAGCGTGCCGCTCATCGCCCAGGTGCCGATGAGCGCACCGACCATGAAGAGGATGAAGATCGCGCCGATGCCGGTGCCGACGCTGGCGATGGCGGCCTCGCGTAGCGAGTCGAGGCTGTGTCCGCGGCGCCAGGCGACGAAGACGGCGATCATCGTGGCGACCGTCAGTGCCACCTGATTGGGGCCGAGCGCACCCTCGTCGCCAAAGAGCAGGAACGACACGGCAACGAGGAGGATGAGCGCCGCGATCGGAATGATCGCCTCGATCAGCGACAACGGTTGCGGCGGCGTGGCGGGGGCGTCGCTCTTCTTCGCTGGAACGGACATGGATTCGGGCCCCGTGAACGGGATGGGCAACCCGCTATCGGACTGGGCAACCTGTCATCTTACTGCATCGCACGTCGTTTGCGGCGGCGCACAAGAACGCTGCCCCGCACGCGTGCGGCGTGCGGGGCAGTTGCGGGACCCGGAGCGTGCGCGCGTCCAATCAGAAATCGACGGGATCACGGATGATCGGGCAGGTCATGCAGTGACCACCGCCACGCCCGCGACCCAGTTCCGCACCGACGATCGTGACCACCTCGATGCCCGCCTTGCGCAGCAGCGTATTGGTGTAGGTGTTGCGGTCGTAGGCGTACACCACCCCCGGCGACGCGCAGACGAGGTTCGCGCCGCTATCCCACTGCGTGCGCTCGCGCTGGTAGTCCGAGCCCCCTGCCTCGACGACGCGCAGCTTCTTCAGTCCCAGCGACTCGGCGACGACGTCGACGAAGGGCTTCTTCTCGGCGCGAAACTCGACGCCACTCGCGTGATTGCTCGGGTAGTACGAGAACGTCGTCGTCTTGTCGAGGAAGTCGGGGGCGAGCAGCACGCAGTCGCGATCGGCGAACGTGAACACGGTGTCGAGGTGCATCGCCGCGCGGATCTTCGGGATCGCCGCGACGATCACGCGCTCGGCTGCCTTCTTCTTGAACAACGCCGCTGCGAGCTGGCTGATCGCCTGACGCGAGGTGCGTTCGCTCATGCCGATCAGCACGACGCCCTTGCCGATCGGCATCACGTCGCCACCTTCGAGCGTGGCGAGGCCGTGGTCCTGCGTGGGATCGCCCCACCAGACGTTGACCTTGCCGGCGAAGTCGGGGTGGAACTTGTAGATCGCGGTGGTGAGGATCGTCTCCTCGTGGCGCGCCGGCCAGTAGAGGGGATTCAAGGTGACGCCGCCGTAGATCCAGCAGGTGGTGTCGCGCGTGTACAGCGTGTTGGGCAGCGGCGCCAGCAGGTACTCGGTGTCGCCCGCCGCCTCCTTGACGACCTTGAGCGCCTTGCCGCCGACCGACTCCGGGAACTCGTGCGTCGACAACCCGCCGATCATGATCTCGGCGAGTTCGCGGTCGGGCAGTCCCTCGAGATAGCTGCGCAGCTCGTCGATGAAGCCCAAACCGATCTGGTTGGGCGTGAGCTGGTAGTCGAGGAGCCACTTCTTGCCCTCGGGCACCGCCACCGTCTCGGCGAGAAGGTTGTGCATCTCGACGACGTCGATGCCGCGGTCGCGCATCTTCTGCACGAAGTCGAAGTGATCGCGCTTCGCGTTCTCGACCCACAGCACGTCGTCGAAGAGGAGCCGGTCGCAGTTCGACGGCGTCAACCGCTGGTGTGCACGGCCTGGCGCGCACACCATGACCTTGCGCAACTGGCCGACTTCGGAATGGACGCCGAACTTCACTTCCTTGGTTGCAGGCATTGCTTGCTCCTTTGGAGTTCGAGAATCAGATCTTGATGACGCCGGTGGCGAGCCACCAGATGCCGACCACGGCGCCGATCATCGCGACGATGAAGATTATCCAGTCGGTGGACTTGGTGAACACCGGAAGGTTCTGCTCGCGACGCGACCAGTAGTAGAGGATCGTGCCCGGCCCGTAGAGCACCGCCGAGAGCACGACGAACTTCATGCCCGCGGCGTAGACCAGGAACGCCGTGTAGAACGTGGCGACGATCGCGATGAAGAGATCGCGATTGCGCTCTTCCGGTCGCCTGTCGTAGGTTTCGCGTCGCGCGACCAGCATCCAGCCGTAGCCGGCGCACAGCAGGAACGGGATCAGCGATACCGCTGCCGTGAGGTCGAGCATCAGGTTGAACGCGTCGCGCGACCAGTAGGTCGTGATCACGATCACCTGCACGACGATATTGGTGAGCCACAGCGCCGCCACCGGAACCTTGTTGGCGTTCTCCTTCGCGAACACCTTTGGCATGTCCTTGTTGCGCGCGGCGGCGGAGAGCACCTCGGCACAGATCAGCGTCCACGCGAGGTAGGCGCCCAGCACCGACACCATGACGCCGATGCTGATGAACCAGCGGCCCCACGGGCCCACCACCGCTTCGAACACGCCCGCCATCGACGGCTGTGCCTGCGCCGCGATGTCGGCACGCTTCAGGACCGCGTAGGGGAGCAGCGTCACCAGCACCATGAGCGAGGTGACGATGATGAAGCCGGTGACGGTCGCAAAGCCGATGTCCTTGCGCTCCCTGGCGAAGCGCGAGTACACGCTGGCGCCTTCGATGCCGAGGAACACGAACACGGTGACGAGCATCGTCGCCTTGACCTGTTCGAACACGCCGTTCGTGAGGTCACCGCCGTAGAGGTTGTAACTGAAGAGATCGGCCTTGAAGGCGACGATCAGAATCAGGATGAAGGTGAGGATCGGGACCACCTTGGCGATGGTCACGATCTTGTTGATCGCCGCCGCCTGCTCGGTGCCGCGCAGGATGAGGTAATGGAAGAGCCAGATGCCGATCGACGCCACGGCGATCGCCACCACGGTGTTGCCATCGCCGAACACCGGGAAGAAGGCGCCCAGTGTCGACTTGATCAGCACCCAGTACGAGACGTTGCCGATGCAACTGCCGATCCAGTAGCCGAACGCCGAGAGGAAGCCCGGGTAGTCGCCGAAGCCTTCCTTGGCGTAGGCGAAAACGCCTGCGTCGAGGTCGGGCTTGCGCTCGCCCAGGAACTGGAACACGCGCGCCAGCATGTACATGCCGGTGCCTGCGATGATCCAGGCGATGACCGCACCGACGGGTCCGGTCACCCCGCCGAAGCGCGCTGGCAGCGAAAAGATGCCGGCACCGACCATGCCGCCAACGACCATCGCGAGCAGTGCAGTGCGCGGAATCTTCTGGTCCGTACTCGCCATGTTTGTCTCCTCCTGTTTGTCGTTCTTCACGGCGAGAATCGGTGCGCCGATCGCCCGTCACGATCCCGATGTCCGCGTCCATTCCGGCCACCTGCCGGCGTCCGCTGAATCTGGGCAAAGGGTAAGCGACCGGCGCCGATGCAGTCCAGTAAGCCAAAGGCGTATTCGATCGGAGGCACAGGCCCGTGGCACGCCCGTCGCCGCGCAGTGATTGGCGAGGCGGAGGCGGTCGCCGACGAGGAACACGAAGCGGCCGCTGCGGTACGATAGACTGCAACGCGGCAGTGACACCGACGCCGCGATGTCGTATCCGGTACCGCACCGCGCCGATCGCAGGGTTGATGGAGTATCCGGGACCGTGCCAGTGAAACCGTCGAGACGCGTCTACGTCGTCGACCCCGATGCAGCGGCGGGCGCTGCGCTGCGCGAAACGCTATCGTCGCTGGGCTACGACGTCCGGAACGCGGTCTCGGCTTCCGCTTTCATCACAGCGCGCTCGAACGGTGTAGCGTGCGTGCTGGTCGATGTGTCCTCGCCCGAGGCATCGGCCTTCGATCTGCAACAACGCCTGCTGGCGCGCGGTGCCGATGTCGGCATCGTCTTCACCGCGACCCACGCCGATATTCCCACGGTCGTGGCGGCGATGAAGCGCGGCGCGATCGATTTCCTCTTGAAGCCCCTGCACCTGGGCGAACTCGTCGCGGCCGTGGAGGCGGCGCTCGCGCACGGCCAGCGCAAGCGCGATGCGCGCCGGCGCGACGCCCGAACCGCGGCGCGGCTTGCCCGCCTGACGCCGCGCGAGCACGAGGTTTTCGCGCTGGTCGTCCAGGGCAAGCGCAACAAGGCGATCGCCGACGAGCTCGGGAGTCGGGAGTCGACCGTCAAGGTCCACCGCTCCCGTCTCATGAGGAAGCTCGAGGTCACGACGCTGGCCGACCTGCTGCGCATCGGCAACCGACATGATCTGCTGTCTTTGGATGCGCCGCCCGGCCGCCGTGGCGACCACGACACCCACGCACTCGTGCGCCGCTCGCGTCGCGCAGGCACGCCAGCGCCGCTGCCCGGTTCCGATCCGAGTTCATGAGCCATCGACATCGATGCCGCGCGTCGCTGGCGTCGATCGCATTCGCCCTTGCGATCCGGAGTGCGGCTGCCATCGCCGCGCCTGACGGTCTCGCCGACTGCCGGGCGATCGGCGATCCCGCGCAACGGCTTGCCTGCTACGACCGGATCGCCGGCCGGACGACGGAAGGCGCGCAGCCCGCGGCGAACAACCCGCGCGCCGCCTCCGCCGCGTCCGCGTCCGCGTCCGCGCCGAGTGAGGCTGCGCGCAGTGGAGCGGCGGCGCCCACACGGACGGGCAACGCACCGTCGATGCTCGACACCGCGTGGAGTCTCGACGCCGACGCGCCGCGCTACGCGATCCGCTTCTACAACGCCAACTATCTCCTCTTCGGCCGCTACACCGATCGGGTAAACACCGCGCCGTACGCGGCCATGGCCGCGCTCGCCGGCGACGACGTGCGCCTGGACGACGTCGAGGCGAAATTCCAGCTTTCGTTCAAGGCCCGGCTGTGGACCACCGACGACCGGCGCTGGAGCGTGTGGGCGGCGTATACGCAGCAGAACCAGTGGCAGGTCTACAACGACGCCATCTCGCGTCCCTTCCGCGAGACCAACTACATGCCCGAACTCTTCGCGACCTACGGGCCGAAGCTCGACCTGGGCGGCGGCTTTCGATGGAGCGTCCTCAACGCCGGCTTCAATCACCAGTCGAACGGGCGCACCGACGTCCTCTCGCGAAGCTGGAACCGGCTCTTCGCCGAAGCCGGCGTCGAGAACGGCAACCTCGCCCTCGTCGGTCGCCTGTGGTGGCGCATCCCCGAGAGCGCCGAGAAGGACGACAACCCCGACATCACCGATTACTACGGCTATGGCAGCGTGTCGGCACTCTACCGCTGGCGCGGCCACAGCTTCCTCGCGAGCGCGCGCGGCAACGTCGCCAAGGGCAAGGGCGCCTTCGAGTTCGGCTGGACCTCGCCGCCGATCCTCGGTCCCCTGCGCGCCTACGTGCAGGTCTTCACCGGCTACGGCGAGAGCATGATCGACTACAACTGGAACCAGACGACGGTCGGCGCCGGGATAGCCTTGAGCGACGGGCTGTGAGCATTCCTCGGAGGAAGATCGTTTCACAGGAGACGCCGAGGCGCAGAGAATGCAGAAACCTCCGCGTCTGTGCGTCTCCTTGTGAATGGATGCCTGGCAACGCATGGCGTTGCGCACCACGCAACGGACGTTCGTTCACTGGCGGGGCAGAGAATGCAGGAAACTCGGCGTCTCTGCGTCTCTTTGTGAATGGATGCCTGCAACCGCGGTACGGCGGCGCTACGAGCGCCCGCGCGGACGTGGCGGTGGCGGCGTCCAGCCCGGCGTCCCCCAACCCAGCCACGCCGACTTGTCCGCGAACCAGCGGCGATCCCGGTAATGCGCATCCCAGTATGGCTCCACGGAGAAGGTCACGACAGGGACGCGTCCCGGAAGCACGTTGCGCAGGGCATCGCCGCGCACCCAGCCGCGCCGCCGCCCGGCGACGATGTCGCACCACGCGAAGCCTTCGATGCAGCCTTGCACCTGCACCGTATCGTGCCGGGTCACTCGCGTGACCACCGGAAACGCATTGTCGGGACCGGCGTGCATGTTCGTGTCCTGCCACGGCTTCGTCACCGTGGCTTGCGCCGCGGCGGCCGCGCCGACGAGAATCAGGCACGTTGCCGCTGCCGTGTGCAGGAGTGTTTTCATCGCGAAAGGACCTCGAGTGACCAGCCGCTACTGTAGCGAATCGCGCGCTTGCGCGATGCTCCGCCGTGCAAGCGCGGCAGCGAAGCCTGCGTCCGTCGCAGTGCTCGCGCGTGACCCGGTGATGGTGCGGTGTCGCGTCCGGAGCGGCGGATCGGGATGAAACGCCGCGCCTTCCTCGCCGGCTCCGGCGCGCTGATGCTCGCCGGCTGCAGCGACGTGTCCCTGCGTGACGGTCTCACCAACGCGTGCCTCGGCGCGCTGCCGCCCGCACTGCGCGATCATCCGCTGGTGCAGGCGGCGTGGGAAGGACTCGATGCGGCGCAGGTCGTCGACACGCACGTCCACCTCGTCGGCATCGGCGACACCGGCCCCGACACCTGGATCAATCCCGAGATGGAGGAGATCTGGCATCCAGGCCGCTACCTGCAGCGCGTCTTCTACCTCAACGCGACCTGCGTCCGGGACGAAAAGCCCGTCGACGACGCCGTCGTGCAGCGGCTCGTCGAGCAGTGCCGCGCGATGCGGCCGGGATTCCGCGCGCTGCTCTTCGCCTTCGACTGGGCACGCAACGAGCGCGGCGAGATCGACCGCGAGGCTTCGACCTTTCGCGTGGCCGACGCGTATGCCGCGCGGGTGGCTGCACGTCATCCCGAGCATTTCCTCTGGACCGCGTCGATCCATCCGCTCGACCCCGCCGCGGTGGCGCGCGTCGACGGCGCGCTGGCCAAGGGGGCGCGTGCCGTGAAATGGCTCCCCTCCGCGCAGTTGATCGATCCCGCCGATCCCCGCTGCGATCCCTTCTACGCGCGGCTTGCGCAGGCCCGGCTGCCGCTCATCTCGCACGGCGGCGACGAGCGTGCCGTGCACAGCGCCCGCGAGGAACTCGACAACCCGCTGCGCCTGCGCCGCGCGCTCGACGCCGGCGTACAGGTGGTGATCGCGCACTGCGCCTCGCTCGGGCAAGGCAAGGACCTCGATGCCCCCGGCACCCCGTTGCGCGGCAATTTCGATCTCTTCGCGCGCCTCATGGACGAACCCCGCTACCGCGCGAACCTCGCCGGCGACATCTCGGCGATCACCCAGATGAACCGCGTCGACGTCTGCGCCAAGGCGCTCGCCCGCACCGACTGGCACGATCGCCTCCTGAATGGCTCCGACTATCCCCTGCCCGGCGTGATTCCCATCGTGTCGCTGCCCGCACTCGTCGAGCGCGGCCTGCTCGCCGCCGACACCGCGCCCGTTCTCGCCGAACTGCGCAACCACAACGTGCTGCTCTTCGATTTCGTGCTGAAGCGCTCGCTCGCGCACGAGGGCAAGCGCTTCGGCAAGGCGGTGTTCGAGACGCGACGCTGGTTCGAGCGGGGGTGAGGCGGTCGCCGACCAGGCGCGACGTGAGGTCCATGGACGTCGCGAAGTGGTCTCGAAGGACTATCATGTGACTACAATCGATCGTGACCTCCGTGAAACCATCATGACTCAGCCCGTCGTAAGCGTCCGCGAACTCAAGAGCCGCCTGAGCCACTATCTGAGATTGGCGCGCAGTGGCGAATCCGTCGTGATCACCGACCGCGGCGTACCGGTGGGACGCCTCGTCCCGATCGAGCGGGACCTCGAAGGGCGGATCGCCGCGCTGGGCGCCGCGGGCGTTCTTCAGTGGAGCGGACGCCGGCTGGCACCGCGCGAGCCGACCGTCCACCTGCAACCGGGGAAGACCGTTGCCGACCTGATCGTCGAGAGTCGCGAGTGATCGTCTACCTCGATGCCAGCGCGCTCGTGAAGCGCTACGTCGCCGAACCAGGTTCCGCCGATGTCGCAGCGGTCATCGCGACGGCGCGCGTCACGGCGACTGCGCTCATAAGCCGGGCCGAGGTCGCGGCCGCGCTCGCCAAGGCGGTGCGGATCGGACTCGCAACCCGCAACGCCGCAGCCGCGGGTCTCGCTGATTTCGAGGCAGACTGGATCGACTTGATTCGTCTGCAAGTCAGCGAGGCGACGGTCGCGCGTGCGTCTGCCGTTGCTTGGTCGCAGGGTCTGCGAGGCTATGACGCCGTGCACCTCGCCTGCGCACTGATGTGGCAGGAATCGCTCGGGGATGGGGTCACGCTCGCGACCTATGATCGCGAACTTTGGCGGGGTGCCCGCGCCGGCGGATTGGTGCCTTGGCCGGAAAGGATGCCATGAAACGCTCGCATCGGCCGGCCTTGATGGCGCGACCGGCCAAGGCTCGTGCCGCAGACGCCGCGCTGCAAATCCTTGATTTTGTGGTAGGCCGTGAAGGATTCGAACCTTCGACCAACGGATTAAGAGTCCGCTGCTCTACCAGCTGAGCTAACGACCCACTGTCCGGCGCCGCCCATTGAAACTGCCCCTGGCGACGTCGCTTCGTGAAGGGCAGTGATTTTACCATCTGCCGCGCACCCGGGCAATGCGGGTGGCCGTCGTGCGGACAATCGCCGTCTCCGGCGATAGCGGCACCTCGCCCCGAGCGCCCTCGCCCGCGGCGAGCGTCACCACGGCATGCGATCGCGCCAGCGGAAATAGCGGATCGACGGGGCGAGAAACCACGGATTGCCGGTGTAGAAAGGCCGCGTGGGGAACGGCAGGCCGTGAAAGGCGGTGCGACCTTCGGCAAGCCCCAGCACCTGCTGGCCCACGCGCATGCCGAGGTAGCTGCCCATGCCCACGCCGGAGCCACAGTAGCCCATCGCGTAGTGCACGCCGTCGTGCGTGCCGATGTGCATCAGCTCGTCGAAGGTGTAGGCGATGGTACCGCACCACGAGTGGCTGATCCGCACGTCGCGCAGTGCCGGAAAGATCTTGACGAGATCGGCGTGGAGCAGCGGTCCGCTCACCGACGGATCGGTCTCGTCGAGCGACACCCGGCCGCCGAAGACGATGCGCCGGCGATCGGTGGACGTGCGGTAGTAGAAGACGACCTTGCGCGTGTCGCTCACGATGCGGTCGCGGGGAATGAGTGCCGCCACCGTCGCCACCGGCAGCATTTCGGTGGCGATGACGTAGCTGCCGATCGGGATGACCCGCCGCTTGAGCCACGGCGTGAGGTCGCCGGTGTAGCCGTTGGTCGCCACGATCACGTCGCGGGCGAGCGTGCTGCCATGCGCGGTCGTCACGCGAAACGCCGCGCCCTCGCGCGTCACGGCGCGGACCGCGCAGCGCGCACGGACGAGCGCACCCGCCTCGCGCACACGAGCGAGGAGCGCCGCGTGGTAGCGCGCGGGATGCACGCTGGCGTGCTCGGCGTACACCGCGCCGCCGAAGTAGAGATCGGTGGCGATCTCGCGGTGCTGTTCGGCGCGCGGCACGATATGCGCCTCGACCTCGAGTCCCTTGGGCTGGTGCTCCACACGGTCGACCAGCGCCTTGAACTGCGCCTCGTTGTGCGCGGCGTGGAAGCGGCCGACGACGCGAAAGTCGCAGTCGAGCGCCTCGGCGCGCACGAAGTCCTTGAGCCAGGCGAGCGAGTTCTGCCCCTCCTTGACGATCGCGAAGGCACGCTCGGCGCCGAGGCGCCTCGCAAGCGCCGCGTACGACGGCTTCACGCTCGTCGAGATCTGCCCGCCGTTGCGCGAGCTGCAGCCGTAGCCCGCCTCCTCGGCGTCGAAGACGATCGTCGAGCGTCCGCCGCGCACCGTCTGCAGCGCGGCGTTGAGGCCGGTGTATCCCGAGCCGACGATGGCCACGTCCACCTGCGGCGGGAGCGCGACCTCGGGCAGGATCGGCGCCGGCGCGTCGTCGCGCCAGCATGAGTCGAAGCGAACATCGGCGGTGAACAGCGGATGCTGCGGGGTGACGCTCATCGTGGGGTCCTCGATTGCGCGCGCTGGGCGCGCGCTTGCCTGGCGACGGGTCGCCGTGCGATGCGATCCGGCGGGCCGGCGTGTCGTTGCGCCTGACCGCCAACGCCTTGTCTCGAACTCATGCGAGCGCATCCTCCAGGATGAACTCGGCGCCCCGCTCGGCGACCATCAGCGTCGGCGTGTTGGTGTTGCCCGACGTCACCGTCGGAAAGATCGAGGCGTCGACGATGCGCAGCCCGGCGAGCCCGTGCGCGCGCAGGCGCGCATCGACGACCGCCGTATCCGCATCCGGACCCATGCGGCAGGTGCCGACCGGATGGAACACCGTGGATGCGCGGGCGCGGATGTCGGCGACGATCGCTTCGCGATCCTGCACCAGCGGCCCGGGTGCCATCTCGGCGGCGATGACGGCGGCGAGCGGCGGGGCGGCGGCGAGGCGGCGCAGCAACCGCGCGCCCTCGACGAGCTCGTCGAGATCGCGCTCGGTCGCGAGCGAGTTGGGTTCGATCAGCGGCGCGGCGAGCGGATCGGCGCTGCGCAGCCGCACGCGCCCGCGGCTCGTCGGCCGGCACGGTTGCGCGCTCAGGAGGAAGCCGGGGAAGGGATCGGGGCTCATGAGCTTGCGCACGCCGGGCTCCGCGCGCGTGTACGACAGCGGCGAGAAATAGAGCTCGACGTTCGGCCGGTCGAGCCCTTCGCGCGAGCGCACGAAGCCGCCCGCCTGGTTGACCGACATCGCGAGCGGCCCGCGCCGCGTGGTGACGTAGCGCACCCCGGCGCGCAGGCGTCCCCACCACGGGCGCAGGACGTCGTTGAGCGTCGGCACGCGCGACCGGTAGAGGTAGTCGATGCACAGGTGATCCTGCAGATGCGCGCCCACCGCGGGTCGGTCGGCGACGATCGCAATGCCGAGGTCTTGCAGTTGCGCCGCGGGCCCGACGCCGGAGACGAGGAGGAGCTTCGGCGTCTCGAGCGAGCCTGCGCACAGCACGACCTCGCGCGAAGCGCGGGCAGTGACGGGCACGCCGTCGCGGCCGACGTAGGTCACTGCCGTCGCGCGCGTGCCATCGAATCCGATCCGGGTCGCGCGCGCGTCGGTGACGACCGCGAGGTTGGCCCGCCGCCGCGCCGGCGCCAGGTACGCGGTGGCCGACGAGGTGCGGCGACCCTGGTGCACGGTGTTCTCGAAGTAGCCGATTCCTTCCGGTGTCGCGCCATTGAAGTCCGCATTGCGCGGGATGCCGATCGCCTCGCCGGCGGCGAGGAAGGCGCGGCACAGCGGATGCGCGTCAGACTCGACGTCGGTGACGGCGAGCGGACCGTCGTCGCCGCGCCACGGTGAAGCGCCGCGCTCGGCGCGCTCCAGACGCCGGAAGAACGGGAGGACCGAGGCGTAATCCCAGCCCGGATTGCCGAGCGCGGCCCAGTCGTCGAAATCGCGCGGATGCCCGCGCACGTACACCATCGCATTGATCGACCCGGAGCCGCCCAATACCTTGCCGCGCGGCCAGTACCCGGCACGCCCGTCGAGCGTAGCCTCCGGTTCGGTGCGATACATCCAGTTGACCGCGGGATCGTAGAAGCACTTGCCGTAGCCGATCGGCAGGCGCACGAAGAAGCGCTCATCGCTGCCGCCCGCCTCGACGAGCAGCACGCGATGGCGACCACTTTGCGTCAGCCGCGCGGCGACCACGCAGCCGGCGGTGCCGCCGCCCACGACGACGTAGTCGTAGCTCGTCACGATGGCGGGCACGAAGCATTCACGGACGACAGCCTGCCACGGACAATGGCCTGCTGTGGAGGTCCACTCTGGGCAAAATGACAGGCCATTTCGATGGTCGCGATGGCAGCGACGACGATGGCACGCGAGACGGCGACAACGCTTGCCGCCGCCAGCGACGCAGCGTACCGGCTCCGGCGCCGCGTCATCGCCGAAGCTGCGCTTCGAGCACCTCCGCCAGCACGCCGACGCCGGCTTCGAGTTCCCGCGGGACGACGCCGCCGAAGCCCAGCACGAGGCCACGCGACGGCATGCGGGTCAGCGCATAACGGCCGATTCCCGATACGGTGACGTGGCGCGCGAGCGCCGCCTCCACCACGGCCGCCTCATGCAGCCCGGGAGCGAGGTGGCCGACGGTGTGCAGGCCGCTCTGGCTCGCCACCACGTCGAGCAGGCCGGACAGGCGATCGCGGGCGGCGCGGCACAGCACGTCGTGCCGCTCGGCGTAGATCCGGCGCATGCGCCGCAGGTGCGCGGCGAAGTGGCCCTCGTCGATGAATTCGGCGACCACCGCCTGCACGAAGGTGGGCACGCCGTGCGCGACCTTGCTCAGGATCGAGCCGAAGGTGTCGGCGAGCGCGGGCGGCGCCAGGAAATAGCCCAGGCGCAGCGACGGGAAGAGCGACTTGCTGAAAGTGCCGACGTAGATCACGAGGTCGGTCGCGTCGACGCTCTTCAAGGTGGGCAACGGCAGGCCCCCGAACGAGAACTCGCCGTCGTAGTCGTCCTCGATGATCCAGGCGCGGGCGCGCTGTGCTGCATTGAGGAGCGCGAAGCGGCGCTCGAGGCTCATCGCCATCCCGAGCGGCTGCTGGTGCGACGGCGTCACGAAGGCGAGCCGAAAACGCGGCGCGCGACGCAGGCCCTCGTCGACGCGCAGGCCCTGCTCGTCGACGGGGATCGGAACGAGCTCGGCGCCGGCGGCGATGAGACTGTTGCGGGCGCCGATCGCGCCGGGATTCTCGAACCACACGCGATCGCCCGGATTGAGCAGCGCCGAGGCGACGAGCGAGAACGCCTGCTGCGCGCCAGCGACGATGAAGATCTGCCCGGCGTCGCACGGGATGCCGCGATTGGCCATGAGGTGCGCGGCGATCGCCTGCCGCAGCGGCGGGTAGCCATAGGGGTCGCCGTAGCCCATCACCTCGTTGCGCTGGCGTCGCCAGTGCTTGGCGGACAGCCGCGCCCATTGCGCCATCGGAAAGGCGTCGAACGCGGGCAACGCGGTGGTGAACGCACGCGCCACCGACGGCAGGCGCCGGCGCTCGCCGAAGCGCGCTACCGACCGCGCCGTGGCGCGCGACAGGCGCGGCGGTGTGCTCGCCGCGCGCGGAACTGCCGCGGCCGCAGGCTTCGGTCGCGCCGCATCGAGCGCCTTCGCGACGTAGGTGCCCGCGCCCACCCGCGATTCGATGAGCCCTTCGGCGGCGAGCCGGTCGAATGCTTCGATGACGGTGGTACGCGACACGCCCGCTTCCCTGGCGAGCGTGCGCGTCGCCGGCAGGCGCGCGCCGGCGCCGATTCCGCCGCCCAGGATCAACTCGCGCAGCGCCGCGTAGAGCTGGGTGGCGACCGGGCGTGCTGCCGCGTGGTCGATGCGCACCCCGAGCAACAGCGCCCCTCCGGCGCGCTTGACCATCCGGCGATCCTCCGCATGAAGGGCCGAAACGGTATCACGAATTGTTCAAAATGGACCTACCCGGAGCAGCGAGACGATTGCGATCATCGGTCCGCTTCCATCGCCATTCCGGCGCGCGCCGGCCCCGCACGTGAAGATCGCCCGCATCGAGACCTTCTGCAACGAGTTCGTCGGCTTCGTCCGCGTCACCGCCGATACCGGTGCGCAGGGCTGGGGCCAGGTGTCCGCGTACAACGCCGACATCTCCTGCACGATCCTGCATCGCCAGGTCGCGCCGCACGCCCTCGGCCACGACGCGCTCGCCATCGAGGCGCTGGTCGACCTCATCCCGGAGAAGGAGCACAAGTACCCGGGTTCGTACCTGTGCCGCGCCACCTGCGGCGTGGAGACCGCGCTGTGGGATCTGCGCGGCAAGCTCGAAGGCAAGAGCGTGTGCGAGCTCCTGGGCGGCACGCCGCGGCGGCTGCGCGCGTACGCCTCGTCGATGCGCCGCGACATCACGCCGCGCGCCGAGGCCGATCGCATGCTCGCCCTGCGCGACCGTCACGGCTTCACGGCGTTCAAGTACCGCGTCGGCGCCGAATACGGCCACGACGTCGACGAATGGCCGGGGCGCACCGAGGAGATCGTCCCCTTGATGCGAAGCGCGCTCGGTGCCAGCGCCGATCTCCTGGTCGACGCCAACAGCGCATTCGGCGTGCAGCGGGCGATCGAGGTCGGACAGCGCCTGCAGGAGCACGGCGTCGCGCACTACGAGGAGCCGTGCCCGTACTGGGAGCTCGACCAGACGCGGGCGGTGCGCGACGCGCTCGACCTCGACGTCACCGGCGGCGAGCAGGACTGCTTCATGCCGGTGTGGAGACAGATGATCGCCACGCGGACGGTCGACATCGTCCAGCCTGACGTCTGCTACATGGGCGGCATGGTGCGCACGCTGCGCGTCGCAAAGCTCGCGGCCGAGGCCGGCCTGCCGTGCACGCCGCACAGCGCCAACCTCACCATGGTGACGCTCTTCACCATGCACCTTCTGGGCGCGATCCCGAACGCCGGCAGGTACCTCGAGCTGTGCATCGAGGATGCGGACTACTACCCGTGGCAGTTCGGGCTCTTCACCCGCTCGCCGTACGACGTCGTCGACGGGCACGTGACGATCCCCGCCGAGCCCGGCTGGGGCGTGGCGATCGACCCCGCCTGGCTTGCGGCCGCCACCTACCAGTGCAGCGAGCGGCGCTGAGCGCATGGATGCGGCAGCCATCACGACGATTTGCACCACGCAATTGCGGCACGCGCGGCGCCCGATCCGGCGCTGCGGCGCGTCGTCAAAGCGGTATGCCGCCGAGTTCATAATGGACCTTTGCGGCCGACCACGTACTCCCCACACTGCGACGATCATCGGGCGCCCGCCCGCACCAACCACCCCCGGAGGAAACGCCATGCCGACCGCCCGCGCCAAGAAGCCGCACCCCATCCTGCCCGCCGGTGCCGCGACCGCCGCACTCGCCTTCGCGCTCACCGTGATCCCCGCCGCCGCGCAGGAGGTCACCATCACCTCGTTCGGCGGCTCGTACTAGGACGGGCAGAGCAAGGCCGTCTTCCAGCCGGCCGCCAAGGCGCTCGGCATGAAGGTGAAGGAGGAGACCTACACCGGCATCGGCGACCTGCGGCTCAAGATGAAGGCCGGCGCCAACACCTGGGACATCGTGGCGAGTGGCTCGGGCAGCGCCGCCCGCGCCGGCGCCGAGGGCTTGCTCGAGAAGCTCGACTACAAGGTCATCGACGTCTCCAACTTCCTCCCCGGCTTTGCCGGCGAGTATTGCGTCGGTGGCGACGTCTTCTCGACAGTGCTCGCGTGGAATACCAAGACCTACGGCGACAAGGGTCCGCAGAACTGGGCCGACTTCTGGGACGTGAAGAAATTCCCCGGCAAGCGTTCCTACCGCAAGGGCGTCGCCGGCGCGCTCGAGCCGGCGCTGATGGCCGACGGCGTGCCTCCGGACAAGGTGTACGAGGTGCTCTCGCAGCCGGGCGGCATCGAGCGCGCGATCAAGAAGATCAAGGAGCTGAAGCCGCACATCGCCGTGTGGTGGTCGTCCGGTGCGCAGCACGCGCAGCTCATGAAGGACGGCGAAGTCGACATGATCACCGGCTGGAACGGCCGCTTCGACGTCGTCGCCAAGGATGGCGGCAAGGTCGCCTATACCTACAACCAGGGATTGCTCGATTACGACTGCTTCGCGATCCCCAAGGATGCGCCCAACAAGGCCGCGGCCATGAAGCTTCTGGCCGAGATGAGCAAGCCGCAGTACCAGGCGGAATTCACCAAGTACATCACCTACGGCCCGACCAACAAGAAGGCGTACGAACTCGGCACCATCGATGCCGCGTATGCGAAGCGCCTGCCGTCGTCGCCGGAGAATGCCGCGAAGCAGATCCCGATCAACCTCGACTGGTACATCAAGAACGAGGCGCGCGCCGCCGAGCTGTACCAGAACATGCTGACCGAGTGACCGTGCGCGACCCACGGCGCCACCCGTGACGGCACACGTCGGCAGCAGCGGCGCGGGCACTCCCCGCGCCGCCTCCATTCCGATCACCGTCCGCGGTGTCGTCAAGACGTACGGCGACACCACCGCGCTCGATCGCGTCGACCTCGACGTCGCGAGCGGCGAATTCATGACGCTGCTGGGACCTTCCGGCTCCGGCAAGACGACGCTGCTCATGGTGCTCGCGGGCTTCATTCGCCCCGACGACGGCAGCGTGCGCTTCGGCGAGCGCGAGGTCGTGCGCCTCGCGCCGCACAAGCGCGACGTCGGCATGGTGTTCCAGAACTACGCGCTGTTTCCGCACCTCGACGTCGCCGCCAACATCGCCTATCCGCTGAAGCTGCGGCGCGTTCCCGCGGCCGAGGCGGCGCAGCGAGTCGAGGCCGCACTCGACATGGTCGAGTTGGGCGGCATGGGCAAGCGACGCGTCCACGAGCTCTCCGGTGGCCAGCGCCAGCGCGTGGCGCTCGCCCGCGCGATCGTCTTCGAGCCGCGCATCGTGCTCATGGACGAGCCACTGTCCGCGCTCGACAAGCAGTTGCGCGACCACATGCAGATCGAGTTGCGGCGACTCCACGACAAGCTCGGCATGACGACGATCTACGTCACCCACGACCAGCGCGAGGCGCTCACCATGTCCGATCGCATCGCGGTGATCGCCGGCGGGCGCGTGCAGCAGGTCGACACGCCGCGTGGACTCTACGAGCGTCCGGCCAATCGTTTCGTCGCCGAGTTCATCGGCGAGTCGGCGCTGCTCGGCGTCGACGTGCGCGACGGCATCTGCCATTGCGCCGGCGTCCCTCTCACGGGCGCGACCTGGCCCGCCGGCGGGACCCCGCGCCATCTGCTCCTGCGCCCCGAGCGCGTGTATCTCACCGACGCCGCCGCGCAGGACGGCCACCACGTCCTCGCGGCACGAATCGTCGACGTGATCTACCAGGGCGACAGCTTCCTCGTGCAGGGCACGCTCGCCGACGGCGCGCGCATCAGCGCCCGCGGCATCGCGACCGCGGCGGCACTCGCGCGCATGCCGGCGCGCGGCGAGACGGCGGGCTTCGGCTTTGCCGCGCTCGACGCGGTCCTCCTCGCGGATCCAGGCGCATGACCGCGGCGGCGCAGGCGCCGGTCGCGCAT
>JBDHRR010000062.1:0-21269 GCA_039807685.1 Burkholderiales bacterium | reverse complement strand
CGGGGCCAGCGTGCGGGGACGGCGGCGAACCTGCTAGAATAACGAGTTAACCCGATCGCGCCCGTCGCATCGACGATGCCGGAACCACTCCGGCCGGGCGGCAAGATCCGCGGGGTCCGGCGTGCCACGGCGCACGATGGCGGTGCGGACGATCGGCAATCCGCACATCCGCGGTCATTGAGGTGTCCCCGGCGTTCGCCTTGGGGATCACGGCGCGGATGGAGGCCAACCTCAAGGAGCAGTCATGTCGGTCACGATGCGTCAAATGCTGGAAGCCGGGGTCCACTTCGGCCACCAGACCCGGTACTGGAATCCGAAGATGGCAGACTACATCTTCGGCCAGCGCAACAAGATCCACATCGTCAATCTCGAGAAGACGATGCAGATGTACCAGGATGCCATGAAGTACGTGCGGCAACTGGCGGCCAATCGCGGCACCGTCCTCTTCGTCGGCACCAAGCGCCAGGCGCGCGAGATCATCGCCGAGGAGGCGCAGCGCGCAGGAATGCCGTTCGTCGATCATCGCTGGCTGGGCGGCATGCTCACCAACTTCAAGACGGTCAAGGCATCGATCAAGCGGCTCAAGGATCTCGAGCAGATGGCCATCGACGGCACCTTCGAGCGGATGACCAAGCGCGAGGCCCTGTCGCACCAGCGCGAACTCGACAAGCTCGTCAAGAGCCTCGGCGGCATCAAGGACATGGCAGCGCTGCCGGACGCGATGTTCGTCGTCGACGTCGGCTATCACAAGATCGCGGTCACCGAAGCGAAGAAACTCGGCATCCCGATCGTCGGCGTCGTCGACACCAATCACTCCCCGGACGGCATCGCCTACGTGATTCCCGGCAACGACGACTCCAGCCGCGCCATCCGCCTGTACGCGCGCGGCGTGGCCGACTCGGTGCTCGAGGGCAAGAGCACGGTCATGCAGGAAATCGTGGCTGCCGGCGACGAGTTCGTCGAAGTGCACGACGACGCGACTGCGTAGCCGCGTACCGCAAGCCCGCGCGTGGCCTGCCGCAGGCGGCACGCGCGGCATGGATCTTCGCGGGGCCCGACGGTGGGCCCCGATCGCAACGTACGACGAGGTAGCAAGATGGCGGAAATCTCCGCAAGCATGGTGATGGACCTGCGCCAACGCACGGGTCTTGGCATGATGGAATGCAAGAAGGCGCTCACCGAGGCCGGCGGCGATCTCGCCAAGGCCGAAGAACTCCTGCGCATCAAGAGCGGCGCCCGGGCGTCCAAGGCCGCGACGCGGATCGCGTCGGAAGGCGTGGTCGGCGCTTATCTGGCGGCCGACGGCCGGTCGGGGGCGATGGTCGAGGTCAACTGCGAGACGGACTTCGTCGCGCGCAACGAGGACTTCACGCGTTTTGCGCGCGATGTCGCCGAAGTCGTCGCCGGCAAGGCGCCGGCGGACATCGCCGCCTTGAGCGCGCTGCCGCTGGCCGATGGCACCGTCGAATCGGTGCGCCAGGCGCTGGTGCAAAAGCTCGGCGAGAACATCTCGCTGCGTCGCTTCGATCGCTTCGCGACCGCCGGCAGCCTCGCGCAGTACCTGCACGGCGGCGGACGGATCGGCGTCACGGTCGATTTTTCCGGTGGCGACGCCGCCGTCGGCAAGGACGTCGCGATGCACGTCGCGGCGGGAGCGGCGCCTGGTGCGACGCGGCCGGTCGCGGTAGCGCGCGCCGATGTCGCGCCCGAGATCATCGAGAAGGAGCGCGCGATCTACACTGCGCAAGCCGCGGAAAGCGGCAAGCCGGCGGAGATCGTGGCGAAAATGGTCGAGGGGCGGATCAACAAGTTCCTGGCCGAGGTCACCCTGCTGGGGCAGCCCTTCGTGAAGAACCCCGACGATACCGTGGAGAAGCATCTCAAGGCCAAGGGTGCCACCGTGCGCTCGTTCACGCTGTACGTGGTGGGTGAGGGCATCGAGAAGCGGAAGGACGACTTCGCCGCCGAGGTCGCGGCGATGACGAAGGGGTAGCAGCGCCTCGCAGCCGGCACCGTGCGCGAGGTTGGCAGCCGGCACGTGTCGGCGACGGGCACGTGCGTGCGGCGGGCCGGCGAGGTGTTGCCGATGGCATCCAGCGAGTAGCGAAGCGTTCGAGGAGCGTTCATGAATCCGCCCACTGCGGCGTCGGTCGAGGTCACCGCGGCACCTGCCGTCACGCCAGCGGCGAGTGTCACACCCGCGTCCAAACCCGCCTACGGGCGCATTCTCCTCAAGCTCTCCGGCGAGGCGCTGATGGGCGAGGCGAGCTATGGCATCGAGCGGGCGACGATCGACCGCATCGTCGCCGAGATCGCCGAAGTCCTGCGGGCCGGGGTACGCATTGCCATCGTCATTGGCGGCGGCAACATCTTCCGCGGGGTTGCACCCGGCGCCGCCGGCATGGATCGCGCCACGGCCGACTACATGGGGATGCTCGCCACGCTCATGAATGCGCTTGCGCTGCAGGATGCGCTGCGGCGCGCGGGCGTCGAGTCGCGTGTCCAATCGGCGCTGCGCATCGATCAGGTCGCCGAGCCCTATATTCGCGGTCGCGCCCTGCGCCATCTCCAGGAGGGGCGGGTGGTGATCTTTGCCGCGGGCACCGGAAATCCTTTCTTCACGACCGACACCGCAGCCGCGCTGCGTGGCCGCGAGATGGGTGTCGACATCGTGCTCAAGGCGACCAAGGTCGACGGCGTGTACACCGCCGATCCCGTGCAGGATCGCAATGCCCGTCGCTACCCGGAGCTCACGTTCGACGAGGCGATCGTCAAGAATCTCAAGGTGATGGACGCCACCGCGCTCGCGCTGTGCCGCGACCAGAACATGCTGCTCAAGGTGTTCTCGATCTTCGTTCCGGGTGCGCTGAAGCGCGTGGTGATGGGCGAGGACGAGGGCACGCTCGTCCACTGCTGATAGTGCAGGAGGAATCATGATCAACGAGGTGAAGAAGGCGGCCGAGCAGAAAATGGGCAAATCGGTCGAGGCACTCAAGGTCGATCTCGGCAAGATCCGGACGGGGCGCGCCCACACGGGGCTCCTGGATCACATCCATGTCGACTACTACGGCTCGTCGATGCCGCTCAGCCAGGTCGCGGGGGTGTCGCTCGCCGATGCGCGCACCATCGCCGTCCAGCCCTGGGAGAAGAAGATGATTCCGGTCGTCGAGAAGGCGATCCGCGAATCGGACCTCGGCCTCAATCCGGCGACCACCGGCGACGTGATCCGCATTCCGATGCCTGCGCTCACCGAGGAGCGCCGGCGTGACCTGACCAAGGTCGTGCACAAGGAGGCCGAGGCGGCGCGCATCGCGGTGCGCAACATCCGACGCGACGCCAACGATCACCTCAAGAAGTTGCTCAAGGACAAGCAGGTCTCCGAGGACGAGGAGCGCCACGCGCTGGTCGACCTGCAGAAGCTCACCGACCGCTATATCGCCGAGATCGACAAGGTGCTGGCCGCCAAGGAAGCCGACCTCCTCGCGATCTGATCCGAGCGACGACGGGACGAACGTGTTCACGAGTTCGACGCACGGCGTGCCGGCCACGGGGGCGGTGCCGCGGCACGTCGCCATCATCATGGACGGCAACGGGCGCTGGGCGCGGCAGCGGCGGATGCCGCGGGTGGCCGGGCACAAGCGCGGCGTCGAGGCGGTGCGTGGCGCGATCAAGGCGGCGATCGCCGCTGGCATCGAATACCTGACGCTCTTCGCCTTTTCGAGCGAGAACTGGCGCCGCCCGCCGGAGGAAGTATCGATCCTCATGGATCTCTTCCTGCGCGCGCTCGAGCAGGAGGTGGCGAAGCTCCACGCGAACGGCATCCGCCTGCGCGTCGTCGGCGATCTTGCGCGCTTCGCGCCGCGGATCCGCGAACTCATCCGCGATGGCGAAGCGCTCACGACTAACAACACGCGCCTCACGCTGACCATTGCCGCGAATTACGGCGGGCGCCAGGACATCGCCGATGCGGCGCAACGCTACTTCTCTGCCCACCCGCAGGCCGCGCTGCCGGGTGCGCCGGCGGTCACCGCCGACGACCTGACGCCGTATCTTGCGATGAGCTACGCGCCGGAGCCGGACCTCTTCATCCGTACCGGCGGTGAGCAGCGGATCTCCAACTTTCTCCTCTGGCAGCTCGCCTACACCGAGCTCTACTTCACCGATCTCCTCTGGCCCGACTTCGACGCGGCGGCGCTCGACGATGCGCTCGCCTCGTATCGTGATCGCGAGCGGCGTTTCGGGCGCACGACCGACCAGGTGCAGGCTGCCCAGCGGATTGCGCAGTCCCACCCCACGTAGCGCGCGGCCCGCGGATGCTCAAGACGCGGATCGTCACGGCGCTGGTTCTCGTTCCGGCGGTGCTCGCGGCGCTGTTCCTGCTGCCGCCGCTGGCGTGGGCGCTGGCGCTGCTCGCCGTGGTGGGATGGGCCGCACACGAATGGGCACGGCTCGCGACCTTTCCGCCGCCGCTGCACACCACGTTCGTGCTCGCCACGTTGCTGCTGGCGCTCGCATTGCTCTTCTATCCCGATCGCGCCGCGGCGCGCGCGTATGCGCACGGCACGTTGCTCCTCGCCGGCGTGTTCTGGCTCTTCGTCGCGCCGTTCTGGATCGCGGGACGCTGGCCCACGCGCGCCCGCGTGCCGATGGCGCTGCTTGGCGTCGTGATCCTGGTCGCCACTTGGGTGGCGCTCGTCGAGTTGCGCCGCCATTCGCCGTGGCTTGCGCTGGCCGCGATGGCGGTGGTGTGGATCGCCGATACCGCCGCGTATTTCTCGGGTCGCGCCTTCGGGAGACGCAAGTTGGCGCCGCTGGTGAGTCCCGGCAAGACCTGGGAAGGGGTGTATGGCGCCTGGGCGGCAGTGGCGGTCTATGCGCTGCTCCTCGTCCCCCTTGCCGCGGCGGCGTCGTTCCGGCCGCCGGTCGTTGCCACGACCGTCATCGGCTTCGTGCTCTTCGTCCTCCTGCTCGCGTGCGTATCGGTCGTCGGCGATCTCTTCGAGTCGCTCATGAAGCGCGAGGCGGGCGTCAAGGATAGCGGGGCCGCGTTGCCTGGTCACGGCGGCATCCTCGACCGCATCGACGCGCTGCTCGCGGCAATGCCGGTGGCGGCGCTGGCGGCGTTGCAGTTCCTGGGTCCCGCCGCGCGATGAGCGGTACCCGCTCGTTGCCTCGCCAGGCGTCGGCGGCCGCGCGCGGCGGCACGATCCGCCGCGTGTGCATTCTCGGGGCGACCGGATCAGTCGCCGATTCGGCGCTCGACGTCATCGCGCGTCACCCCGATCGCTTCGAGGTCACCGCGGTGGCGGCGCACACGAATGTGCGCAAGCTCGCCCAGGTGTGCCGGCGTTTCCGACCGCGGTACGCCGCGCTGGGCGATGCCACGGCCGCGCAAGCGCTCGGCGCCGAACTTGCCGCCGACGGACTCCCGACCACGGTACTCACGGGCGCCGAGGGACTGGTGACGATCGCGAGCCTTGCTGAGGTCGATACGGTCCTGGCGGCGGTCGTCGGTGCCGCCGGGCTCGCCTCGACGCTCGCGGCCGCGCGCGCCGGCAAGCGCATTCTTCTCGCCAACAAGGAGGCGCTGGTCCTGGGGGGTGCCCTCTTCATGGATGCCGTGCGCGACGGCGGCGCGACGCTGCTGCCGATCGACAGCGAGCATAACGCCATCTTCCAGTGCCTGCCGGCGGCGTATGCGCGCGACCCCGCGGCGGCAGGGGTGCGGCGCATCCTGCTCACCGCATCGGGGGGGCCGTTTCGCACCTGGCCGGTGGCCGACCTCGGAGCCGTCACCCCCGACCAGGCGTGTGCGCACCCCAACTGGTCGATGGGACGCAAGATCTCGGTCGATTCGGCGACGATGATGAACAAGGGGCTCGAGGTCATCGAGGCACACTGGCTCTTCGGCGTCGCGGCCGACGCCATCGAGGTCGTCGTCCATCCACAGAGCATCGTCCATTCGCTCGTCGACTACGCCGACGGCTCGGTGCTCGCCCAACTGGGGCATCCCGACATGCGCACGCCGATCACGCAGGCGCTCGCGCATCCGGAACGCATCACGGCACCGGTGCCGCCGCTCGATCTCGCGCGACTGGCAACGCTGTCGTTCGAGCCTCCCGACCTCCAGCGCTTCCCCTGCCTTGGTCTCGCCTACGACGCGCTGCGCGCCGGCGGCACGGCGGCGGCGCTGCTCAATGCCGCCAACGAGATCGCGGTGGCCGCGTTTCTGCGCGGTGCGCTGCGATTCACCGACATCGCGGCGACCTGCGCGCACGTGCTCCAGCGCCTCCCGACGACGGCGATCGATGGCATCGACGACGTCCACGCTGCCGACGCCATGGCGCGCGACGAGGCGCGGCGCTTCGTCGCCGCGCGCGACGTTCAAGGTACAGTAGCGGCATGATCGAGATCGGCTACAAGGCGCTCGCCTTCCTGGTGACCCTCGGCGTCCTCGTCGTCTTCCACGAGTTCGGCCACTATCTGGTCGCCCGGCTCGCCGGGGTCAAGGTGCTGCGCTTCTCGGTGGGTTTTGGCCGCGTGCTCGCGGCGCGTCGCTGGGGTCGCGACGGCACCGAGTGGGCGCTGTCGGCGATACCGCTCGGCGGTTACGTGAAGATGCTCGACGAACGCGAGGGCGACGTCGCCCCGCAGGACCTGCCGCGCGCCTTCAATCGGCAGAGCGTCGGCAAGCGCATCGCCATCGTCGCCGCGGGGCCTGTCGCCAATCTGTTCCTCGCCGTGCTGCTCTTCGCCGGCACTTACATGGCCGGGGTGCCGGGCCAGCGCGCCGTCCTCGCCGTTCCGACGGCGGGGACCGCGGCGGCGGCGGCCGGAATCGAGGCCGGCGATCTCGTGGTCGCGGTCGATGGCGAACCGGTCCGGAGTTGGCAGGATCTGCGCTGGCGGCTCATGAAGGCACAGGGCCGCGGTCAGGCGACGCTGTCGGTGGAGCGTGCCGGGCCGCACGCCGGTGATCCGCCAGTTGCGCGTCGCCTCGATCTGTCGGGGCTCGCCGTGGCCGATTGGGAGGGCAACCTACCGGCCATCCTCGGCCTGCGCAGCGATCTTGGCCCGCCACTCGTCGCCGAGGTCGTCGCCGGCAGACCCGCTGCGCGCGCGGGCCTCGCCGCCGGCGACCGGATTCTCGCCATCGGCGGCGTGGCCGTGCGTTCGCCGGGCGATGTTGCCGCCATCACCCATGCGCGCGCCGGCGTCGCGACGATCTTCCGTATCGAACGCGGCGGAGTGGTGAGCGACGTCACCGTGACGCCGGAGGCGATGGAGCAGGACGGCAAGCGCGTGGGGATGGCCGGAATCAAGCTTACGGTCGATCCTGCGGTCGCCGCGGCGCTCGCCGTGACGGTCCGCTATGGTCCGCTCGAATCGCTCGTGCAGGGTGCGCGCAAGACCTGGGAGCTCTCGGTATTCACGCTGAAGATGCTTGGTCGCATCTTCATCGGCGAGGCCTCGCTCAAGAACATCAGTGGTCCGCTGACGATGGCCGATTTCGCGGGGCAGTCGGCGCAGGCGGGACTCGGGGTGTTCGTGGGCTATCTCGCGCTCATCAGCATCAGTCTCGGTGTGCTCAATCTCTTGCCGGTGCCGTTACTCGATGGCGGGCATTTGCTGTATTATTTCGCGGAGATTTTCAAGGGTAGTCCCGTCTCCGACCGTGCTTTCGAGGTCGGACAGCGCATCGGCATGGCGATGCTCGCCGTACTGATGACCCTGGCTCTATTCAATGACGTGTCCCGCCTGTTCTGACGGCTCGCCGCCGCCCCGTTCCCGCGCCATGCCCGTACGTTCCAGCGCGCCCCTGCGCCGTCGATGGTTGCCTTCGTTGCTCGCGACGTTGCTGGCGACCGCGATCGGTACGCCGGCGCACGCGTTCGAGCCGTTCACCGTACGCGACATCCGCGTCGACGGCGTGCAGCGCACCGAGGCGGGCACGATCTTCTCGTACCTCCCGATCAAGGTCGGCGAGCGCGTCGACGACGAGAAGGTCGCGCAGGCGGTCAAGGCGCTCTACGCCACTGGCTTCTTTCGCGACGTGCGCATCGAGGCGCAGGGCGACGTCCTCGTGGTCAGCGTGCAGGAGCGACCCACGATCAGCTCACTCACCTTCGTCGGCAACAAGGAGTTCGATACCGACACCGTCAAGAAGGCGTTGAAGGAGATCGGCATCACCGAGGGCCGCATCTTCGACCGCTCGGCACTCGAGCGCGCCGAGCAGGAGTTGAAGCGCCAGTACATCACGCGCGGCAAGTATGCCGCGAGCGTGCAGACCACGGTCACTCCGCAGGAGCGCAATCGCGTCGCGCTCAACTTCACGATCGTCGAGGGCGAGACGGCGAGCATCGCCCGCATCAATATCGTCGGCAACGAGGCGTTCACCGAGGCGCAGTTGAAGCGCGAGATGCAGCTCTCCACGCCGAACTGGCTGTCGTGGTACACGAAGAACGACCAGTACAGCAAGCAGAAGCTCTCGGCCGACCTCGAAGCCTTGCGCAGCTTCTACCAGAACCAGGGGTTCCTCGAGTTCAACATCGAATCGACGCAGGTCTCGATCTCGCCGGACAAGGAAGACGTCTACCTGACGATCAACATCTCCGAGGGCAAGCGGTTCACGATCTCGACCATCAACATCGCCGGCGAGCTCACGGCACCCGAGGCGGAGTTGCGGGCGCTCCTCGCGATCAAGCCCGGTGACACGTTCTCGCGCGCCCGGATGCAGCAGTCGGTGAAGGCGATCAGCGAGCGCCTGGGCCAGGACGGCTACGCGTTCGCCAACGTCAACGCGGTTCCAGACATCGACCGGGTGAACAATACCGTCGGCTTCACGCTGTTCGTCGACGCCGGTCGCCGCGTATACGTGCGCAAGATCAACATCAGCGGCAACCCCAAGACGCGCGACGAGGTGATTCGGCGCGAGTTGCGCCAGCTCGAGAGCGCCTGGTACGACGGTACCCGCATCGAACGCTCGAAGGTTCGCGTGCGGCGGCTGGGGTACTTCGAGGAAGGCAGCGTCAACGTCGAGACGCCGCCCGTCCCCGGCACCACCGATCAGGTCGACGTCGAGGTGACGGTCACCGAGAAGAATACCGGCAGCCTCATGGCGGGCGTGGGTTATTCGAACTCCGACGGCGTGGTGTTGAGCGCGTCGGTCTCGCAGCAGAACATCTTCGGGTCCGGCAACGCACTCGCACTCGCCGTCAACACCAGTCGCGTCAATCGCACCATCTCGCTGACCTTCACCGAGCCGTACTGGACGGTCGACGGCATCTCGCGCACGCTCGAGTTCTACGACAAGAACACCGACCCGACCGGGCTCGCCATCGCGCAGTACGCCTCCTCGACGCAGGGCGCGGCGATCGGCTTTGGCATCCCGGTTTCCGAGATCGACACCATCAACGTGGGCTTCCGCTACGAGCACACGCGGCTCCACCTGTTCGATTACAGTCCGCCGATCTATTACCAGTTCGTGCAGGACTTCGGGTATTCGACGAACAGCTTCATCCTGTCGGCCGGCTGGTCGCGTGACACCCGCAACGACATCCTCTATCCTACGTTCGGCCGCTTGCAGTCGGTGCTGTTCGAGGTGGGGTTGCCGATGGGCGACCTCTCGTACTACAAGATGCAGTACGTCAACCAGGCGTTCTGGCCGGTGTACGGCGACTTCGTGCTGATGCTGCGGGGCGACGTGGGTTATGGCGACGGCTACCAGGGCAAGCCGATGCCGTTCTTCAAGGCTTTCTATGCCGGCGGCACCGGATCGGTGCGCGGCTACGAATCGGGATCGCTCGGCCCGCGCGACATCTACCAGAACGCACTGGGCGGCAAGCGAAAGATCGTGGGCAATGCGGAGCTCTTCTATCCCATACTGAAGGGGGACCGTTCGGTGCGGGTGTCGGCATTCGCCGACGCGGGGCAGATCTACGTGGACGGCTTGCAGCCCGAGTTCGAGAACTTCCGCTTCTCGGCGGGCCTGGGCCTCGCCTGGAACTCGCCGATCGGGCCGCTCAAGTTCAGCTACGCTTTTCCGTTGAACAACATCCCCCAGGACAAGATCCAGAAATTCCAGTTCCAGGTCGGTTCCGTCTTCTGACCGTTGCGGATCCGCGTGCCCGGAGAATCGACTTGAAACAGATCGCGACCGCCATCGGCATGGCGCTCCTGCTCGTCACGAGCGTGGCCGCCGCTGCCGACTACAAGATCGGCTTCGTCAATACCGAGCGGCTGTTCCGCGAGGCCGCACCGGCCAAGCGCGCGCAGCAGCGACTCGAAAAGGAATTCTCGGCGCGTGACGCCGAACAGCAGAAGCTCGCCAAGCAGGTGCGCGACCTGCAGGCGCTGCTCGACCGCGACGGGGCCACCATGGGCGACTCCGAGCGGCGCAACAAGGAGCGTGATCTGGCCAACCTCACCCGCGATTTCCAGCGCATGCAGCGCGAGAATCGCGAGGACCTCAACATCCGCCGCAACGAGGAGCTCGCCGGCGTGCAGGAGCGGGCCAACAAGGTGATCCAGCAGATTGCCGAGGCCGAGAAATTCGACCTCATCATCCAGGACCCGGTGGTCTACGCGAGCCAGCGCATCGACATCACCGAGAAGGTCATCAAGGCGCTCGCGGACAAGTAGACCGGTCGCCGACCGTCGCGAATCGTCCCCACGCCTTTCCTCATCTTCGGACGCGATGCCTCGCGACGGAATCACTCTCGCCGAACTCGCCGCGCGTCTCGATGCGCGGTTGATCGGTGATGGCACGATCGTGGCGCATCGCGTGGGTTCGCTCGAGCATGCCGCGAGCGATGCGGTGACGTTCCTCGCGCAGACGCGACTGCGGGCCGCCGCGGCGGCGACTGCGGCGGCGGCGGTGATCGTGACGCCGGACGACGTCGAGGTCACCACGCGCCCCCGGCTCGTGCATCCCAATCCGCAGGCTGCGTTCGCGCGCTGCGTCGCGTGGCTGCATCCGGCGCCGGCGGTGGTCCCCGGCATCGACCCAACCGCCCGTGTCGACGCGTCGGCGGTGATCGACCCCACCGCTCACGTCGGCGCCTTTGCGGTCATCGGCGCCCGGGCGCGGGTCGGGGCGCGGACGGTCGTCGGCGCGCAGTGCTTCCTCGGCGACGACGCGGCGCTGGGCGACGACGTGCGTCTCGGGCCGCGCGTCACCGTCTATCACGAGTGCCGCCTCGGTGATCGCACGGTCGTGCACGCGGGCGTGGTGATCGGCGCCGATGGCTTCGGCATGGCCGAGGCGGAAGGCCGCTGGGTCAAGGTGCCGCAGGTCGGGCGGGTCATCATCGGCGCCGACTGCGAGATCGGCGCCAACACGACCATCGATCGCGGCGCGATCGACGACACCGTCCTCGAAGACGACGTCAAGCTCGACAACCAGATCCAGATCGGCCACAACTGCCGCATTGGCGCGCACACGGCGATTGCCGGCTGCACGGGCATGGCGGGGAGCGTCGTCGTCGGCCGCAACGTGCGCATCGGCGGAGCGTCGATGATCGCCGGTCACCTGTCGATTGCCGACAATACGATCCTCGCCGGCGCGAGCGGGGTCGCGAGCTCGATCCGCGAGGCCGGAATCTATGCCTCGGCCGGGCCGCTCCTGCCATTCAACGAGTGGCGGCGCGTCATCGTCGAGATCCGTCGCCTGCGCCGACTCGCCGGTCGCGTCGCGGCGCTCGAAGGGCAGGTCGCGGCGCCAGCGCCGGAATCCGGAGACGAGCCGTGCTGACGCTGACCGAATTCGAGGCGGCGTTGCGCTCGCTGCCGCGCAGTTACCCGGCGTTGCTCATCGATCGCATCGACGCCTGCACGCCGGGACAGGCCGCCAAGGGCATCAAGTGTGTATCGGTGAACGAGCCCCATTTCCAGGGACACTTCCCCGGCTATCCGGTGATGCCCGGGGTCGTCATCATCGAGGCGCTCGTTCAGCTCTCCACGCTGCTCGCGATCGAATCGGGGCAACCGATGCCGAGCGGGATTCGCCGCATCGATCGCGTCCGCTTCAAGCGGCAGGTGATTCCCGGTGACGTCCTCGTGCTCGAGACGCGCATGGCCGGCGATGGTCACTTCGTGATGCAGGCGAGCGTCGACGGCGCGGTCGCTGCCGAGGCGGAGATGGTCCTCGCGGCCGGGTCCGCGGCCGTGTCGCCGCCGTTGCCCGCGCCGTGACCCGCATTCATGCTACCGCCGTCGTCGATGCGAGCGCCGAGTTCGCCGCCGACGTCGAGGTCGGACCCTATTCGATCATCGGACCGCAGGTGACGATCGGCGCCGGCAGCGTCCTCGGTCCGCACGTGGTGATCGGTGCCCGCACCCGCCTCGGCGCGCGCAACCGCATCTTCCAGTTCGCGTCGATCGGCGAGATCGCGCAGGACCGCAAGTACGGCGGCGAGCCGACCACGACGACGATCGGCGACGACAACACGTTTCGCGAATATGCGACGGTGCATGCCGGTACCGTGCAGGATCGTGGCGACACCACGATCGGCGACAACAACCTGTTCCTCGCCTACACGCACGTTGCCCACGACTGCGTGGTGGGCAATCGGGTGACGTTCTCCAACAATGCGCAGATCGCGGGCCACGTCGCGGTCGGCGACTGGGCGGTGCTGGGGGCGTTTGCCGGCGTCCACCAGTTCTGCCGCGTCGGCAGCCATGCGATGGTGGCGGCGTTTGCGGTCGTCCTCCAGGACGTGCCGCCGTACGTGACCGTGCAAGGCTATCCGGCGCGACCGCACGGCATCAACAGCGAAGGACTGCGCCGCCGTGGCTTCACGGGCGACGACATCCTCGCGCTGCGCCGGGCCTACAAGGCGCTGTACCGCGAGGACCGCTCGCTCGACGACGCGCGGGCGCATCTCGACGCGGTGGCCCGTGCGACGCCGGTGGTGGCACCGTTGGCGGCGTTTCTCGCCAGCGCGCCGCGCGGCATCGTGCGATGACCGACCGGCGCGGCCGGCGCTGACGAAGCGTTTCACGAAGAGACGCCGAGACGCGGAGAAACGGCATTCTTTCTCGGCGCCTCTGCGTCTCCTGTGATCTGGACCTGGAGTCTTGGATGCAATACCCCCACACCCGCGCCGCTCGATGCCGCCACGGGCGGCGCTGACGATGAACGGCGATGCGCCCGCGGTGACCATCGGCATCGTCGCGGGCGAGGCGTCGGGTGACGCGCTCGCGGCGACGCTCATCGAAGCCGTGCGGGCGCGCTGCCCGCAGGTTCGCTTCGTGGGCATCGCCGGGCCGCGCATGGAGGCTGCCGGGTGCACCGCGTGGTACCCGGCCGAAAAGCTCGCGGTGCGCGGCTTCGCCGAGGTCGTGCGCCACTTGCCCGAGCTGCTGCGCATCCGCCACGACCTCAAGCGTCGATTGCGCGCGGCCGGCGTCACGCTCTTCGTGGGGGTCGATGCACCGGACTTCAACCTGGGCCTCGAGCGCAAGCTGAAGCGCGCCGGCGTGCGCACGGTGCACTTCGTGAGTCCGTCGGTGTGGGCCTGGCGGCGGGAGCGCCTCGCGACGATCGGCGAGAGTGTGGACCGCGTGCTCGCCTTGTTTCCGTTCGAGCCGCCGCTGTACGAAGCGGCGGGCATTCCGGTCAGCTACGTCGGCCATCCGCTGGCGCAGCGTGCGGCGACGCACGCCACGCGGCGCGAAACCCGCGAGCAGCTTCGGTTGCCCGGGACCGCGCCGGTCTTCGCGCTCCTGCCGGGCAGCCGCCTCTCCGAAGTCGAGATGCACGCCGGCGTGCTCCTCGACGCGGCGGCGCGCATCGTCGAGGCGCGCGCCGATGCGCGCTTTCTGGTCCCGCTCGTCACCCGCGCGACGCGCGACGCTTTTGCCACCGAATTGCATCGGCGCGAACTGGGGAACCTGCCGCTCACACTCCTCTACGGCCACGCGGCGGCGGCGCTGCGGGCGGCGGACGTGGGCCTCGTCGCGTCGGGAACGGCAACGCTCGAAGCGGCGCTCGCGCGCTGCCCGCACGTGATCTATTACCGCGTGTCGCGCCTGACTGCGTACCTCGTCCGTCGCAAGCTCCTGCTCCCCTACGTCGGGCTTCCCAACGTGCTGGCGGGACGCTTTGTGGTTCCCGAACTCCTGCAAGGCGACGCGACCGCGGAGAATCTCGCGCAGGCGGCGCTCAATCTTTTCGACGACACCGTGACGCGGCGCCGCCTGGAGGCGCTCTTCGCGGGCTTCGCGCAGGAACTTGGCGTCGGCACCGGGGCGCTGGCGGCCGATGCCATCGTCCACGAACTCGCGCAGGCAGGGGTCACGTGCTGATCGCGGGCATCGACGAAGCCGGTCGCGGACCGCTCGCCGGCCCGGTGTTCGCGGCGGCGGTGATTCTCGATCCGGCGCACGCGATCGACGGGCTGCGCGACTCGAAGCTGCTGTCGCCACCGCGGCGCGAAGTACTGGCCGCGCTGGTCCGCGAGCGCGCGCTCGCCTGGGCGGTCGCCTCCGCCGACGTGCACGAGATCGACACCCTCGACATCCTGCAGGCCACGCTGCTCGCGATGCGGCGCGCGGTGGCGGCGCTGTCCGTGGCGCCGGCGCAGGCAGTCGTCGATGGCAACCAGTGCCCCGCGCTGGCGTGTCCCGTGCAGGCGATCGTGAAGGGTGATCGTCACGTTGCCGTGATCTCGGCGGCGTCGATCCTCGCCAAGACCGCGCGCGACGCGCTGCTGGTCGAGCTCGACGCGGCGTATCCGCACTACGGCTTTGCCAGGAACAAGGGCTACGGTACCGCCGAGCACCTGGCGGCGCTCGCCCGCTATGGCCCGTGTCCCCTCCATCGACGATCGTTCGCGCCGGTGGCGCAGACCTGCCTGCCGCTGTAACTCCGCGCGCTTCTACCCCACGCGCTTCGACCCGGCACTCCACGATGAACCCTTCCGACTCCGATCTCACGCTCCCCGATCTCGCCGCGGTTCGCGCCGCGCATGCCCGCATCCGTCCGCACGTCGTGCGCACGCCGGTGGTCAACAGTCCACCGCTCGACGCGGTGCTGGGAGCGCAGGTCTACCTGAAGTGCGAGAACCTGCAGCGGGTGGGTGCCTTCAAGGCGCGCGGCGCATGCAATGCAGTCCTGGATCTCGACGAAGGCGCCGCGCGGCGCGGGGTCGCCACGCACTCATCGGGAAATCACGGCGCGGCACTCGCCTATGCGGCGCGCCAGCGCGGCATCGCCGCGCACGTCGTGATGCCGGACAATGCGGCTCGCATCAAGGTTGCCAACGTCGAGAGCTTCGGCGGCCAGGTCCACTTCTGCGCGCCGACGATTGCCGCGCGCGAGGCGGTCTCCGCCGAGGTGCTGCGCGCGACGGGCGCCACCCTCGTGCATCCCTTCGACGATCCGGCGGTGATCGCCGGGCAGGGCACCGCGGCGCTCGAACTCCTCGACGAGCATCCCGATCTCGACGTCGTGGCGGCACCGATTGGGGGTGGGGGACTGCTGTCGGGGACGGCGATCGCCGCGCGCGGCATGATGCCGCGCATCACCGTCCTCGGCGCGGAACCGGCGTACGCCGACGATGCGGCAAGGAGTTTCGCGAGCGGGCGCATCGAACCGCTGGCGACGACCACGACGATCGCCGACGGTCTGCGTTCGTCCATCTCGCCGCGCACGCTGCACGCGCTGCGCCTGCACGTGGCCGCCGTCGGCACCTGCAGCGAGGCGTCGATCGTCGCCGCCATGCGCCTCGTCTGGGAGAAGGCGAAGATCGTGATCGAGCCGTCGTCGGCGGTGGTGTTCGCGGCGATCCTCGAGGGAACGCTCGCGGTCGCCGGCAAGCGCGTCGGCGTGATCGTCACCGGCGGCAACGTCGATCTCGATCACCTGCCGTGGCAGGCGTGAGCGCTACGAAGCCCGGGCGGCGGCGATCGCCTCGCGCAGCGGATTGAAGATACCGGGCGCGGCGGCGATGACCTCGCCGGTACGTAGGAAGCGCATGGCGCCGGCGAAGTCACCGAGGCGCCCACCCGCCTCGCGCACGACGAGCGCGCCGGCGGCGATGTCCCAGGGTTGCAGGCCGGTCATCCAGAAGCCGTCGAGGCGCCCGGCCGCGAGTTGCGCGAACGACAGCGCGCAACTGCCGGCAAGACGCACGCCGGCGCAGTCTTGCGACAAGCGGGTGAGCGTGGGCAGATAGGCGGCGAGCGCCGGCGCATCGCGCGCCGGCGCCACGGTGCCGACGAGCGCCTCGGCGAGATCGAGGCAGGTCGAGACGCGCAGCGCGACATCGTTGCACGTCGCGCCCTTGCCCCTGGCGGCGGTGTAGAGCTCGTCGCGGACGGGATCGAGGATCACCGCGTGCGTGATGTCGGTTCCGTGCACCAGTGCGATCGACACCGCGTACGCCGGGTAGCCGTGCGCGAAGTTGGTCTTGCCGTCGAGCGGATCGATGAGCCAGCGATAGCCGCCGCCCTCGCGAGCGCCGGTGATGTGTCCCGACTCCGCGCCCAGGATCGCGTGCTCGGGAAAGGCGCCGCGGATCGTCGCGACGAGCGTGTCGGCGACCTCCATGTCGGCGCCGGCGACGATCTCGCCACGTTCGCGCGCGAAGGTCGGCAAGCGGGCGAGGTCGCGCGCGGTGTCGACGAGGATGCTTCCGGCGGCACGTGCCGCGCGAACGGCCACCGCCAGGACGGGATCCGTGGCAAGGCTCATGGCGCACATTGGCGTCGGGGTGACGTCTGGTCGTCGCGAATCGGGCTCACGGTGCGTACTGTGCCAGAAGCACGCGGGACGCGCGGCGCGTTGCCGATGCTGCGTCGCGACAGCGGCGCCGCACGATTGCGGCCACTGGCCAATGCGCAGTATCCTCGCGCTGCACGCCTGTCGACCGCGAGCCGACACCAAGAGCGGCCGCGCCCTTCCCCCGAGGAGATCATTCCGTGTCCATTCCCCTTTCGCTCACCGTGAACGGCAAGACCGTTACGGCCGACGTCGACGCGCGCACGCTGCTCGTCGATTTCCTGCGCAACGATCTGGCGCTCACCGGCACGCACGTCGGCTGCGACACCGCACAGTGTGGCGCGTGCACCGTGCTCGTCGACGGGCGCGCGATCAAGTCCTGCAACGTGCTTGCCGCGCAGGTATCCGGCGCCAGGATCACGACCATCGAGGGTCTCGCCGCGGCCGACGGCACGCTGCACCCGATGCAGGCGGCGTTCAAGGAATGCCACGGCTTGCAATGCGGCTTCTGCACGCCGGGGATGGTGCTGAGTGCACTCGACCTCGTCGCGCATCACCCGCACGCGGACGAGCGAACCATCCGTGAAGCGCTCGAGGGGAATTTCTGCCGCTGTACGGGCTACCAGAACATCGTCAAGGCCGTGCAGATGGGCGCGGCCACGATGAGCAAGTAAGGAGGCGCGACATGGGTGCGAACGATAGCGGGCCGATCGGCCAGGCGGTGCGCCGCCGCGAGGACCAGCGTTTCCTGACCGGCGCCGGCCAGTACACCAACGACGTGGTGATGGCGCGCGAGGCCTGCGCGTACTTCCTGCGCTCGCCACACGCGCACGCGAGAATCCGCAGCATCGACAGCAAGGATGCCAAGGCGGCACCGGGCGTCGTTGCGATCTACACCGGCGAGGACCTCGTCGGCGTCAACGGCCTGCCCTGCGGCTGGCTCATCACCGGGACCGACGGCAAGCCGATGAACGAGCCGCCGCACCCGGTGCTCGCCAAGGGCAAGGTGCGCCACGTCGGCGATCCGGTCGTGATGATCGTCGCCGAGACGCTCAATCAGGCGAAGGATGCCGCCGAGCTCGTGGTCGTCGACTACGAGGTGCTGCCGTCGGTCGTCAACGTCGTCGACGCGCTGAAGCCGGGTGCGCCGCAGCTCCACGACGAGGCGCCGGGCAACCGCTGCTACACCTGGGCGCTGGGCGACCAGGCGGCGGTCGACGCCGCGTTCGCCAAGGCGCATCACGTCGCCAAGGTCGACATCGTCAACAACCGGCTCGTTCCCAACGCCATCGAGCCGCGTGCTGCGCTGGCCTCGTACAGCCGCGCCGACGAGTCGTACACGCTGTACGTGACGAGCCAGAATCCGCACGTCGAGCGGCTCCTCATGACCGCCTTCGTGCTGGGCCTGCCGGAAACGAAGGTGCGCGTGATCGCACCCGACGTCGGTGGTGGTTTCGGCTCCAAGATCTACCTGTACGCCGAAGAGACGGCGATGATGTGGGCGAGCAAGCACGTCAATCGCCCGCTGCGCTGGGTGGCCGAGCGCAGCGAGTCGTTCATTTCCGACGCGCACGGGCGCGATCACGTGACGCATGCCGAGATGGCGGTCGACAAGGACGGCAAGTTCCTCGCGCTGCGGGTGACGACGACGGCCAACGTCGGCGCCTACCTCTCGACCTTCGCCTCGTGCATTCCGACGATCCTGTACGCGACGCTCCTCGCCGGGCAGTACGCGACACCGGCGATCCACTGCGAGGTCACCGCGGTCTTCACCAATACGGTGCCGGTGGACGCGTATCGCGGGGCGGGGCGGCCGGAGGCCACCTACGTCGTCGAGCGCGTGGCCAACCAGGTCGGCGTCGATCTCGGTATCGCGCAGGACGAGGTCCGCCGCCGAAACTTCATCCGCACGTTCCCGTACGTGACGCCGGTGGCACTCACCTACGACACCGGCAACTACGACGCGACGCTCGACGAGGCGATGCGTCTTGCCGACGTCGCCGGCTTCGCCGTGCGCAAGGCGGAAGCGGCCAAGCGCGGCAAGCTGCGCGGCCTCGGGTATTCGTCGTACATCGAGGCCTGCGGGCTTGCCCCGTCGAACATCGCCGGTGCGCTGGGCGCGCGCGCCGGGCTCTACGAAGCGGGCCAGGTGCGCGTAAATCCCACCGGCGGCGTCACGGTATTCACCGGCTCGCACAGTCACGGGCAGGGTCACGAGACGACCTTCGCGCAGGTCGTCGCGGGCCGGCTCGGCATCGATATCGCCAGCGTCGAGATCGTCCACGGCGACACCGGTCGCATTCCGTTCGGGATGGGGACCTACGGCTCGCGCTCGCTCGCGGTCGGCGGCACCGCGATCGTGAAGGCGCTCGACAAGATCGTCGCCAAGGGCAAGAAGATCGCGGCGCACCTCCTCGAGGCGGCCGAGGCCGACATCGAGTTCGCGGACGGCAAGTTCACGGTGGCCGGGACCGATCGCAGCAAGGCGTTCGGCGAGGTCGCGCTCGCTGCGTACGTGCCGCACAACTATCCGCTCGACAAGCTCGAACCCGGGCTCGACGAGACCGCGTTCTACGATCCCACCAACTTCACCTACCCCGCCGGCACGCACATCTGCGAGGTCGAAATCGATCCGGAGACCGGCGTCACCGAAGTCGTCGCCTTTGCCGCGTGCGACGATTTCGGGAACATCATCAATCCGATGATCGTCGAGGGGCAGGTACACGGGGGACTCGCCCAGGGCATCGGTCAGGCGCTGCTCGAGCAGTGCGTGTACGACCGGAGCAGCGGGCAACTCGTCTCGGGCAGCTTCATGGATTACGCCATGCCGCGCGCCGACGACCTGCCGAGCTTCAAGGTAGGAACCAAGGTGACGCCGTGCACGCACAATCCGCTCGGTGCGAAGGGCTGCGGCGAGGCGGGTGCGATCGGCTCCCCACCGGCGCTCATCAATGCCGTTCTCGACGCGCTCGCCAGCGTCGGCGTCAAGGACATCCAGATGCCGGCGTCGCCGCATCGCGTCTGGCAGGCGATCCAGGCCGCCAAGGCCGGCACCGCTGCGGCCGCCTGAGGAGGAACACGATCATGTACAGCTTCGACATCAAGAAGGCCGATTCGGTGGCCGCCGCCGCGGCGCTCATCACGCAGACGGGCGGCCGCCCGCTCGCCGGTGGGCAAAGCCTCGTGGCGGCGATGAAGCTTCGCCTCGCACAGCCCGGCACACTGGTGGATCTCGCCGGCATCGCCGAACTGAAGGGCATCCGGCGCGACGGCAATGCGCTCGTCATCGGCGCCATGACGCGGCACGCCGAGGTCGCCGCCTCGGCCGAGGTGCGCGCCGCCATTCCGGCGCTGGCCGCGCTGGCCGAAGGTATCGGCGATCGGCAGGTGCGCAACATGGGCACGCTGGGGGGCTCGCTCGCCAACAACGATCCCGCGGCCTGCTATCCCGCCGGCGCGCTCGGATTGGGTGCCACCATTCACACCAGCCAGCGCACGATCGCTGCGGACGATTTCTTCAAGGGGCTCTACGAGACCGCATTGGGCGACGGCGAGCTCGTCACCCGCGTGAGCTTTCCGATTCCGGCAAAGGCCGCGTACGTCAAGTTCGTGCAGCCGGCGTCGCGCTTTGCGCTCGTGGGTGTGTTCGTGGCGCAGACCAGTGGCGGCGTGCGCGTCGCGGTCACCGGTGCGGGGTCGTCGGTATTCCGCGCCAAGGCGATCGAGGATGCGTTGACGAAGAGCTTCACCGCGGAGGCCGCCAAGGCGGTCAAGATGGCGGCGAGCGGCCTCAACAGCGACCTCCACGGGTCAGCCGAGTACCGCGCCCACCTGATTCCCGTGCTTGCGGCACGGGCGGTGGCCACCATCGCCTGAAGCCCGACTGACCGCCACCGGGGGCGCACCGTCGCCGCTCCCGGATTGGCCCGCCGCGCCCTCGCGCGGCGCGGTCGCTCGACGGCGCCGGGCCGCCCCAAGCCGCTGACTGCCCCCTTTGGGGGCAGCGAGCAACGCGAGCGTGGGGGGATCGCTCAGCGGACAGCCGGCGCCGCGCCACCGGCGGGTGCCGCCGGCGTTGCCGGCGCACTCTTCGCGGGTGCACTCTTCGCCGGTGCGCTCTTCGCGGGTGCACTCTTCGCGGGTGCACTCTTCGCGGGTGTGCTCTTCGCGGGTGCACTCTTCGCGGGTGTTCCCTTCGCCGGAGCCTTGCGGGCGGCGGCCCGGGCCATCTCGGTCTTCACACTCGCCAGAACCTTGGGCCACACCGGGTGCGTCGCTTCGGCAGGGGCGAGGGCGAAGTCCGGATCGGCTTCGAGGACACTGTGGAATTCGTCGCGACATGGTCGCTCGCGACCGGTGACGCACGCCATGAACGCGCGGTACTTGTGCGCCTGCGCACGATCGCGCGCGCTGTCGAGGCCCATGTCCAGCGCTGCTTGCAGGTGCTGGACGGCGCTTTGGTAATCGCCGTCGTCGTAGCTCTTGATCCCGGCGGCGAGCTCGTCGGCCGCACTGGGCGGCGGGGGCGGTGGCGTGGGCGGTGAGA
>JBDHRR010000196.1:0-4277 GCA_039807685.1 Burkholderiales bacterium | reverse complement strand
GATGCCTTCGTTGTAGGCAAGGAGGAAGCAGGCGAGCGCAAGCGGCATCAGCACGTCGAATTCACGCCAGTCGAGGGCCGGAATCGCCGGCCACGGAATGCCGCCCGGAATCCGGCCGAGTGTGGCGATGTCCAGCGCCTGCATCCCCGGCAGCAGCATCAGCACGAGACTCGATGCGACGACGGCGAGCGGAATCGGCCAGCGCGGTCGCAGCGCGTGCCCGGCCACCAGGGCCACGAGTGCGCCGGCGCCCAGCACCAGCGACGGCGTGCGGACGTCTCCCAGGTTCGCGGCGATGGTGGTGAGCGTGTGCCAGGGGTCGGCCGGCTTGCTGGGCAGGCCGAGGAGAAGCGGCAGCTGGCTCACGCCGATCACGATGCCGGCGCCGATCTTGAAGCCGGTGAGCACCGTCTCCGAGATGAAGTGGACGATGCCTCCCCAGCGCATGAGGGCGGCAAAGAGCGCAATGAGCCCGACGAGGAGAGCCGTGGCAGTCGCCAGTTGCGCGTAGCGAAGTGGATCCCCCGGCGCCTGTGCCGCCAGCGTGGCGACGAGGACGAGCGCGATCGCCGAAGTCGGCCCGACCGCGAGCTGGCGCGAGGTGCCGACGAGGGCGTAGGCGATGCCCGCGAAGAGGTAGCAGTAGAGGCCCGTCTCGACTGGCATCCCGGCGAGCTGCGCATACGCGATCGAACTCGGCACCGCATAGGCGGCGAGCGTGCTGCCGGCGAGCGTATCGCGCGCGAGATCGCGTCCCTGGTAACCGTTGCGCCACGCCGGCCAGCGACTCGCGGCAATTGGCGCCGATGTGCGGTTCGCCATGGCGGCGCTGGCCGGGCCGGATACGGTCGCGGCGTCACCGGCAGGTGCAGGGTCCGACTGGTCGACGATCATCGCGGAAGCGGCGGCGTGCGGCGCGTGGGGTCCGCCCGCTGGTCGAGCGGCGGTGGTCGACCGCCGCCGGCGCCGATGGGGCGTGCGCGAGTGTACTCCCGGCCGCAGCGTACGGCGCCACCCGGCCGATCTGCGATAATTCGCCGCTTTGTCTTGGCCCGATAACGTGTCCCCCATCCTTGCCCGTGTCATGGTCGCGATCGCGGCGGCCTCGCTCCTGTCGCTCGCGTGGGCGCAATCGGCCCCGGCCAGGCGCGGCGAGGCCGCCGGCAAGGCGCCCTCGCGTCCCGCCGCGGCGGCCAGGAGCGACGCTGCGAAAGCGGACCGCGCCGACGCGCCCAAGCCGGATCCGCAGGCGCTCCTCGCCGCCACCAAGGCCGCGAGCGGGGGTGCCGTGTGGGACACGCTGCGCACCCAGCACAGCATGGTGAAGCTCGGCGCAGGCGGATTCGAGGGAAGCGCCGAGCGCTGGAGCGACATCGAGACCGGACGCGCGCTGCTGCGTTTCACGATCGGTCCCATCAGCGGCGCGATGGGCAATGACGGCAAGGTCGTCTGGACGCAGGACGGCACCGACGAGCCGCAGATCCAGACGGGCGCGATCGCGCTCGAACTCGCCACCAATGCGGCGTATCGCGATCGGCTCGCCTTCTGGTTCCCGGAGCGCATGCCGGCGCGCATCGAATACAAGGAGCGGGCACAGGCCGACGGACGCGCCTTCGACGTCATCGCCATCACGCCGCAGGGCGGGCGAGCCTTCGAGTTCTGGCTCGATCCGCAAACGAAGCTCATCGAGCGACTGGTCGAGAACGAGGGCGAGGTCACGCGCACCGAGATCTATTCCGATCGCCGCGAGGTGCAAGGCGTGCGCATCCCGTTCAAGGTATTGACGCGCCGCGGCGATCCCAAATTCGACGAGACGCTCGAGGTACAGAAGCTCACCTACAACGAGTCGCTCGCCAAGGTGGCCTTCGGGCCGCCCGAGGTTGCCCAGGAAATCACCTTCCCGGCGGGCAAGACGGCGGTCGAGTTACCCTTCGAGGTGCACTCGGGGCATCTCTTCGTGCAGGTCATGCTCGATGGCCGTGGACCGTTCCGGATGCTCCTCGATGCCGGTGGCGCCAACGTGGTGACGCCGCAGACCGCGGCCGTGCTGCTCGGATCGGGCAAGCCGATTCCGCCGGCAATCCCGGTGGCGGTGACGGGAATTGCCGGTGTCGAACTCACGGGCCAGAAATATTTCGTCGCCGACATCGATGCGTTCCTGCGTCGCGTCGAAGGGCTCGACGACGTGGCCGGGGTGTTGGGCCTCGAATGGTTCGTCCGCCTGCCGGTGCGCCTCGATTACGCGCGTGGTCGGCTCACTCTCTACGATCCGGCGACGTTCAAGTACACCGGGAGCGGGACCAAGGTGGCGGTCGCCAAGCGCGGACGCCTGCCGCAGGTCAAGGGCTCCATCGACGGTGCCGAGGGGCTCTTCGAGATCGACACCGGCAGCCGCGGTTCGCTGACGCTCACGCCCGCCTTCGCGGCGCAGCACGACCTCGCGCAGAAGCTGGGCGCGAAGACGGTGGCGGTGATCGGCGCCGGCGTGAGCGGACCGGTGCGCGCATCGCTCGCCCGCGCCAAGCTCCTCAAGCTGGGTGACGTGAGCGTGCCCAATCCGATCGTCGCCATCCCGCAGGTCGCCGGCGATCCCGCCAAGACCGACGTAGCCGGCAACGTGGGCTTCGCCCTCATGCGGCAGTTCGCGATCACCTACGACCTGCCGAACGATGCGCTGTACTTCGAGCGCTACCTCAATTTCGGAGCTCCGGACGTGACCGATCGCGCGGGCCTGTGGCTCGAGCGGGGCGCCACCGGATTGAGCGTGGTCGACGTGGTCGCCGGCGGGCCCGCGGCCGCCGTGGGTCTCAAGGCGGGCGACGTCATCGTCGAACTCAACGGCTATCCCGCGCTGGAAGTGCCGCTGTCGGCGGTGCGTGACGCGCTGCGCGCGAGTCCGGGATCGCGGGTCAAGGTCAAGACCGCCGACGGCAAGGAGGTCACGCTCGTCCTGCGTGACCTCGTGTAGGCATCGGCCGCTGCGCGCGGTCGTCCTGTTGTTCTGCCCTCGGCCGCGGTAGTGGCGCGGCCGCAGCGAGGACGCTGCGTGTTACTTCCCCGCAAGCACGGGGCTCGCGATCGCGTCCAGTGCGCGCTCGAGGTTGCCCACCGCGCGCTCGACATCGGCGAGCTTGTCGAGGCCGAAGAGGCCGATGCGGAAACTGCGGAAATCGGCCGGCTCGTCGCACTGGAGCGGGACGCCGGCGGCGGTCTGCAGTCCTTGCGCGATGAACTTGGCGCCGCTGTGCACGCCCGGATCGGTGGTGTAGCTCACCACCACGCCCGGCGCCTCGAAGCCTGGCGCGGCCACACTCGGGAAGCCGCGCTGCGCGAGGAGCGCACGCACCTTGCGGCCGAGTTCCTGCTGCGCCGCGCGGGCGCGCTCGAAGCCGAAGCGTTCGGTCTCGCGCATCGCGTCGCGCAGATGGAGGAGGGAATCGGTCGGCACCGTGCCGTGGTACGCGTGCCCGCCCTTCTCGTAGGCCTCCATGATCGAGAGCCACCGCTTGAGATCCATCGCGAAACTCGTGCTCGTGGTGGCATCGATGGCACTGCGCGCGCGTGCGGAGAGCATGACGAGCCCGGCGCTGGGCGAGCTCGACCAGCCCTTCTGTGGTGCGCTGATCAACACGTCGACGCCGCAGCTTTCCATGTCGACCCAGATCGCGCCCGACGCCACGCAGTCGAGGACGAAGAGTCCGCCGACCTCGTGCACGGCAGCGGCGACCGCCCGCACGTAGTCGTCGGGCAGCAGGATTCCCGACGCGGTCTCCACGTGCGGCGCGAAGACCACCTCGGGTCGCTCGCTCCTGATCGTCGCCACCACGTCGGCGATCGGAGCGGGCGCGAATGGCGCCTGGCTGCCGGTGCCGATCTGCCGGGCCTTGAGGACGGTGACCTGCGCCGGGATGTGGCCCATGTCGAAGATCTGCGTCCAGCGGAAGCTGAACCAGCCGTTGCGCAACACGAGCACGCGCTTGCCGGTGGCGAACTGCCGCGCAACCGCTTCCATGCCGAAGGTGCCGCCGCCGGGAACGACCGCCACCGCCTGCGCGTGATAGACCTTGCGCAAGGTGGTGCTGATGTCGCGCATCACGCCCTGGAAGCGTTGCGACATGTGATTGAGCGAGCGATCGGTGAAGACGACCGAGTATTCGAGGAGGCCGTCGGGATCGACGTGCGGGAGAAGGCCGGGCACGGGTAGCTCCGTACGTTCGTTTGCGGGGACTGGGTAGCGTAGCATGGACGACGCACGGCGCCGGCGTGCAGGCCGGTCG
>JBDHRR010000195.1:0-4323 GCA_039807685.1 Burkholderiales bacterium | reverse complement strand
TGCTCGGCCGCCACGACGACGCGCTCGCCGCCTGGGAAGCGCTGGTCCAGACGACGCCGGGCCTGCCGCAGGTGCATCACAACATCGGTTCGGCGTACTTCACCCTCGGCCGCCATGCCGATGCCGTCGCCGCCTACGATCGCGCGCTGGCCCTCATGCCCGATCATCGCCAGGCACTGCACAACCGCGTTGCTGCGTTGTCGCAACTCGCGCGCTTCGAGGAAGCGCTCGCCACCTGCGACCGGCTGCTGGCGCTCGATCCCGAGTACGTCGAGGCCCACCACAATCGCGGGTCGGTGCTCTCGTCGCTGCACCGCTTCACCGAAGCGGCGGCGGCCTACGATGCGGCGCTCGCGCGCAAGCCCGATTTCGTGAGCTCGCTGCAGAATCGGGCATCGGTGCTCGCCTACCTCGGCCGGCACGACGAGGCGGCCCGCGATTTCGCGCAGGTGCTGGCACTCGATCCCGAGTTCCCGTGGGTCCAGGGAGCGCTGCTCGCCTCGCAGCTCCACTGCTGCGACTGGCGCGACTACGAGACGGCGACGGCGGCACTCGAAGCGGCGGCGCTCGCCGGCCGGCGCGCCTCCGATCCGCTCCCCATGGTGATGACCACGTCCTCGCCGGCGGCACAACTGGCGGCAGCGCGCACCTACGCCGAGGAGCGCTTCGCGGCCATTCGCCCGTTGCCGCCGGCGGATCGTCCCGCGCACGGGCGCATCCGCGTCGCGTACCTCTCCGCCGATCTCCACGATCATGCGACGGCGCATCTCATGAGCGGCGTGTTCGAGCAGCACGACCGAACGCGCTTCGAGACCTATGCGCTGTCGTTCGGTCCGCGCACCGACGATCCCGTGCAATGCCGCTTGCGGGAAGCGTTCGAGCACTTCATCGACGTGCGTCCGGCGACCGATGCCGAAATCGCGCAGCGCCTGCGCGACCTCGGCATCGACATCGCGGTCGACCTCAAGGGCTATACGTTCGACGCGCGTCCGGCGATCTTCGCGTACCGCGCGGCCCCCATCCAGGTCAACTACCTCGGCTATCCGGGGACGATGGGCGCCGCCTGCTTCGACTATCTCGTCGCCGATGCGACGGTGATCCCGCCCGCGGCGCACGCGTGGTACAGCGAGCGCGTGGCGACCCTGCCCGGTAGCTACCAGCCCAACGACGACCGCCGCGAGATTGCCGCGGCGATACCCACCCGCGCCGCCGCCGGCCTGCCGCCGGCGGGGTTCGTCTTCTGCTCGTTCAACAGCAACTACAAGATCACCCCGCCGGTATTTGCCGTGTGGATGCGTCTGCTCGCCGCGGTCCCGGAAAGCGTGCTGTGGCTGCTCGAAGGCAATGCGCTCGCCCCGGACAACCTGCGCCGCGAAGCCGCGACCCGCGGCGTCGATCCGGCGCGGCTCGTCTTCGCGCCCCGGCTTCCCGCGGCCGAGCACCTCGCCCGCCATCGCCTCGCCGATCTCTTCCTCGACACGCTGCCGGTCAATGCGCACACCACCGCGAGCGATGCGCTGTGGGCCGGGGTGCCCGTCGTCACCTGCACGGGCGAGGCCTTTGCCGGCCGCGTGGCGGCGAGCCTGCTGCGTGCGGCAGGGCTCGCCGATCTCGTCACCGACTCGCTCGCCGCCTACGAGGCGGTGGCGCTCGATCTCGCCCGCGATCCGGTGCGACTCGCCGGCGTCCGCGAGCGGCTGGCTGCCGGACGCACGACCTGCGCGCTCTTCGACACCGCGCGCAGTTGCCGGCACCTGGAGGCGGCGTACGCAACGATGTGGGAGCGGCACCTGCGCGGCGAGCCGCCAGCGGCGTTCGCGGTCGCCGCCATCGACTAGAATGGCCGGGACCGGCGCTCCGGCCGCCGTACCCGCCGGCTTCTTTCCGAGCATCGCGCTCATCCGCGCCATCGCCGCGCTGCTCGTCGCCTGGGATCACCTCTTCAACGTCTGGCCGCAGCGCAACGGCATCGAACTGCACGCCGTCGGCTTCGTCGAGCGCTGGGTCTTCGCGCCGCTCGCGCTGATGCAGCACGGCGGCGCCTTCGCGGTCGCGCTCTTCTTCATGGTGAGCGGCTTCATCATCGTCGCGGTCGGCGTGCGCGAATCGGGCCGTACCTTCGCGATCCGCCGCGCGCTGCGCATCTATCCGCCGCTGTGGGTGTCGTGCATCCTGCTGCTGGTCGTCTTTCCGCTGGCGATCGCGGCGACCGGATCGGCCGACCTCCTGAACTACGAGATCGCCAAGGTCATCGCCAAGGACGATCCCTGGCCGTCGATCGCGCTCGCACTGTCACTCGCCAACTATCTCGTCGGCACGCCCGCGGTCAACGGTGTCGCCTGGACGCTCGTCATCGAGGTGCTCTTCTACCTTTGCGTGCTCGCGCTCTTGCCGCTCCTGCGCGCCCGTCCGCGGGTCGCGATCGGCGTCGCCTTCGGCGCCCTCGGCGTGTTGCACATCGTCGCCAAGAGCCATTGGGTGGTCTTCCTGCTCGCGGTCAATGGGACGTACGTCACCTTCCTGTTTCTCGGCACGCTCGTCTACCTGCGCCATGCGCAACGGATCGGCAATGCATTCTTCGTCACCATGACCGCGCTCTTCTGGGGTCTCTTCATCCTCGGCGTCGAGCGCCACGTCGCGCAGCCGCCGTGGACGGCGACCGACTACGGCGTCTCGTACGCCTTCGCCTGGCTCGTCTTCGTGGCGCTCCTCCTCGTCGACCGTCATCTGCGCGTCGGCCCCGTGCTGGGCTTCTATTCGCGGATCAGCTACTCGTTCTACCTGAACCACGGTGGCCTGGGCTTCGTCGCGCTGGCGCTGCTCGTGCCGTCGTTCGGATACCCGCTCGCGGTCGCCATCACGCTGGTCCTCGTCACCGCGATCAGCGCCTTGTCGTATCGCTTCGTCGAGCTGCCGGCGCAGCGGCTCGCGCGCCGCCTCACCGCGCGGCGCGACGCGGCAGGGGCGCCATCGCGCGCCGGGTAGAATCGCGGCTTCACGATTCGTGCAGCGTGCCGGCGGCGTGAGCAAGACCGCGATCTTCACCATCGTCAGCAACAACTACCGCCACTTCGCGCGCACGCTGGCGGCGAGCGTGCACGCGCACGATCCGACGCTCGACGTCTTTCTCGCCCTGTGCGACGACCCCCTGCCGGGTCCGCGCGATGGGCGCGACGCGTACACCGAGATCGGCATCCGCGAGCTGGGACTGCCGCGCTTCGATCGCTTCAGCTTCCAGTACACGATCCTCGAGCTCAATACCGCCATCAAGCCGTGGGCGATCGCGGCGCTCTTCGCACGCGGCTACGAGCGCGTCATCTACTTCGATCCCGACATCCGGCTCTACGGCAGCGTGGCGCCGATCCTCGCGCGCCTCGACGCCGCCGGCATCGTGCTGACGCCGCACCTCACCGACTGGCTCGACGACGGCCATCATCCGAGCGAGCTTTCGATCCTGCAAAGCGGCTCGTACAACCTGGGCTTCATCGCGCTGTCCCGCACGCCGTCGACGCAGCGCTTCGTGCAGTGGTGGCAGGGCAAGCTCACGCGCGACTGCGTGGTGGACATCGCGCGCGGGCTCTTCACCGACCAGAAGTGGATCGACCTCGTGCCGGGGATGTATCCGGGCGTGACGATCGTGCGCGAGCCGGGATGGAACGTCGCGTACTGGAACCTCAACCATCGGCGCGTGGAGCGTACCGTCGATGGCGCGACGACCGTCGACGGCGCGCCGCTGCTCTTCTTCCATTTCTCCGGCTTTGCGCCCGGTGCGAAGCTCCTCTCCAAGCACCAGGACCGCTTCACCATCGAGGCGCTCCCGTCCGCGGTGCGCGCGCTCACCGACGGCTACGCGGCGGCGCTCGCCGACAACGGGCACGACGATTGCCGCGGCTTGCCGTATGCGTTCGGGCGGCTGCCGTCGGGAACACCGATCCCCGATCTCGTGCGCCGCGCCTATCGCGAGCAATTTCCCTGGGACGATCCGCACCCCGACCTGTGGACGGACGAGGGCGAAGCGTTTCTCCTCGACTGGCTCGCCCGTCCCGCGCCGGAGTACGGCCGCCAGCCGTGGGTGAGCCGACTCGCGGCGGCACTGTACCGGCAGCGCCCCGACCTGCAGGCGGCCTTTCCCGATGTCGGCAACCGGCACGGCAAGGCCTTCGCGCACTGGTTCGTCGAGCAGGCGCCCACGCAGGAGAAGTTGCCGCCGGCCTTCGTCGATCCGGTGCGCGACGCGTTGGCCGGTCGCCCGCGCAGCGCGGCGCGGACCGGCACGGCCGGGGTCGGGCGGGCCGGCAGCGGTGTGGCGGCACCGCCTCCCGC
>JBDHRR010000194.1:0-4346 GCA_039807685.1 Burkholderiales bacterium | reverse complement strand
CAGCGAATCACGCTCTTCCTTCGACAACTCGACGACAGGTGCTTGCCGGCCTCGACTCACGAGTGGTGAGTCTACGTCGCTCTTCCTTAAATGTAAACCTATTTAGAGGATGTTGTACTAGTCGACCTCCTCCGCGGTCGCAACGCGGTCGACCGCAACATCGTTCCCGGAGGCGAGATCCTTGACGCGCTGGCAGCGGGCGACGATGGTGACGAGCACACTGCCCGACCAGCCGAAGGTGAAGAGCCCGGACATCGCGATGATCGGCGCCAGCATCTCCCATCCCGGCGGCAGGACGAAGGCGCCGTAACCTACCGTCGTGTACGTGTTGCCGGCGAAGAAGCCGGCGGCGCGCCAGTCGGTGACGAGCCCGCCGTAGACGAGCGAACTTGCCCATACCATCGTCTCGACGAGATGGAGGACGAGCAGCAAGGCGACCGACAGCGACATCACGATGTCGGCCTGCCAGACGCGCGGGTGCGCCATGATCACCCGCATGCGCTTGGCGACGATGTTGGTCACCGTCCGCACGCCCGTGGCGTGGATGAGGATGATGACGATGAGCATCGCGCCGCCGAAGGCGATATCGGCAACGGGGAGCGCTTGCGCGAGGTGCTGCAGGAATGGCAAGCCGGCGATGTCGGCGGGCACGCTGGTGAGCGCGGCCGCCGCGCCGTCGAGGTTGGGCGTGGATGCGGACGCCGCTGGCGGCACCGCGCGCGCGACGGTGAGGGTCGCATCGATCATGAGGGGCTTCCTCGCAAGGCAGTTTACGAAGGCTTCGGGGCGCGCGGGCGGGTGCCGACCCCGCCCACCCGTGTCAGGCCTCGGGAAACGCGCGCCGAACGATCTCCGCTGCGGCCGGCATCGGCGCGGCGCCGAACACAGCGCCGGCGCCCGTGTCGGACCCGAGTCGGGAACCACAGAACGCGGTGGCGACGACGGACGGTGCGTGCCGGACGAGCAACGCCGCCTGCACGGCGACGGCGATACGCTGCGTGATCCCGCGTCCGGCCGCTTCGTCGCCCGCGCCCCGCGCGAGGTCGCGCAAGAGCGCCGCCGCAAAGGCGTCGAGCCGGTCATCACCGCCGCGCGCAGCCGCCAGTTCGCCGGCGAGCGCGTCCACGCAGGCAGGCTCGCGGGCAATCGCGCGCAGCACGTCCAGGCACACGATGTTTCCCGAGCCTTCCCAGATCGAGTTCACGGGAAGCTGCCGATACATCCGGGCGAGCGGCGCCTCCTCGACGTAACCATTGCCGCCCAGGACTTCCATCGCCTCGGCCGCCACTGCTGGCCCCCGCTTGCAGATCCAGAATTTGGCTGCCGGCGTCAGCAGACGACGCAGGCTGCGCGCCGCCGGATCGTCGTCGTCGAAGCCACGCGCGAGGCGCAAGGCGAGCGCAGTGGCAGCCTCGGACTCGAGCGCGAGATCGGCGAGCACCGTCTGCATGAGCGGGTGCGCATCGAGGGGACGACCGAAGGCGCGCCGGTGGCGCGCGTGATGCAGCGCTTCGACGACGACGCCACGCACGAGGCCGGCGGTACCTAGCACGCAATCGAGGCGGCACAGGTGGCCCATGGCGAGGATGGTCGCGATGCCGCGGCCCTCTTCCCCCACGAGCTCCGCGTGCGCACGGTCGAACTCGACCTCCGCACTCGCATTCGAGCGATCGCCGAGCTTGTCCTTGAGGCGCAGGAGACGGATGGCGTTGACGGTATCGTCAGGCCGGAAGCGCGGCAGCAGGAAACAGGAGAGCCCCCCCGGTGCCTGCGCGAGGACGAGAAAGGCGTCGGACATCGGCGCCGAGAGGAACCACTTGTGACCGGTGACGACGTAGTGACGGTCACCCGCGGGTTCGGCGCGTGTCGTGTTCGCCCGGACGTCGGAGCCACCCTGCTTCTCGGTCATGCCCATTCCCAGCGTCACCCCGGCCTTGTCGCGCGCTGGCACGAAGCGGGCGTCGTAGCGCGCAGCGAAGATGCGTGGCAGCCAGGTCGCGGCGAGACCGGCGTCGAAGCGCAGCGCGGAGACCGCGGCAAAGGTCATCGTCGTCGGACACAGCGCGCCGCCTTCGACCTGCGCCATCAGCATGAAGAGCGCAGCGCGGGCGACGTGGGCACCGGGTCCCGGCCGCGCCCAGGGGGCCGCCGACACGCCGTGGCGCGCGAGGTAGTCCATGAGCTCGTGGTACGCGGGGTGGAACTCGACGGCGTCGAGCCGCCGGCCATTGCCGTCGAAAGGCACGAACCGCGGCGGATAGCGATTGGCGAGTTCGGCGCGCCGGCGCATCTCGCCCGAGCCGATCTCCGCGCCGCGCGCGTGCAGGAACTCGCGTGCGTCGGCGCCACCCTCGCGAATCACGGCCTCCTGCAAGGCGAGGTCGGCCGCGAACGGATTGTCGTCGGCGAGCGGGGTCACCTGATTGAACGAGTCGGGTGTCGGCGGCACGGATGACGGGTACATGGACCCTCCACGGTCGAAGCGAGCGGCGTCGAGGTGGACGCCGATGGCAAGTCTAGGCCCTTTCGCAGGCGTTGCCGGGGGCGCTCTTCTGGCATACTCCGCGGTCATCGTGCGCGGCCCTCATCGCCACGCACCGAGCGCGCCATGACCGATACGTCCACGATGGAACGCCTGGGCCGCTACCAGATCCGCGAGATCATCGGCGAAGGGGCGATGGCTTGCGTGTACCGGGCCTTCGATCCCGAGATCAACCGCTCGCTCGCCATCAAGCTCCTCAAGGCGCAGTTGCGCCTCGACGGCGAGTACCGCAACCGCTTCCTGCGCGAAGCCAAGGGCGCGGGCGTGCTGTCGCATCCCAACATCGTCACCGTCTTCGACGTCGGCGAAGATCAGGGGCATCCCTACATCGCGATGGAGCTCGTCGAGGGCGGTACGCTCGGCGACGAGATCAAGAATCGCAAGGCGCTCACCACCCGCGACATCGTCGAAATCGGCATCCAGCTCACGCGCGCACTCGACTATGCGCACAAGAAGGGCATCATCCACCGCGACGTCAAGCCCGGCAACATCATGCGGGTGGCGGACAGCAATTCGATCAAGGTCGCGGACTTCGGGATCTGCCGCATCGATGGGACCGAGGCCTCCGATACCACGCAGCAGACGCAGATCGGCAACGTGCTCGGCACGCCGCATTACATGTCGCCCGAGCAGGTCATCGGCGAGAAGGTCGATTCGCGCTCCGACCTCTTCTCGGCGGGGGTGGTCCTGTACCAGCTCCTGACCGGGCACCTGCCGTTCGAAGGCGACACCCTGATCAGCGTCGCCTACAAGATCACCAAGACCGATCCGCCGTCGCTCGACAAGGTGCGCGCGGACTTGCCGCTGTCGTTGCGGCGGGTGATCGAGCGCGCCCTGAAGAAGCAGCCGGACAAGCGCTTCCAGACCGGCGAGGAATTCGCGCAGGCGCTGGTCGGCGTGCAGCACGAACTCGCCGAGGAGGAGGCGCGCAAGGGGAAGACCCGCGGCGGCATTCCACTGGCGCTGCGCTGGGCGCTCACCATGGCGGCGGTGGTGGCGATCACCATGACGGTCACCGCGACGATCCTCTACAACAGGCAGTACGCGGCGATGATGGACCAGGTGAAGGACTACGGCGGGTCGCTCGCCAAATTCACCGCCACGCAGGACGCGGTGCCCCTGCTGTCGGAGGATTGGGCGGCCATGGACGTCTTCATCCAGGAGACGCTCGGCCGGCAGCAGAATTTCTCGTACATGAACGTCGTCGACTACCAGGGGATGGTGCGTGCGTCGAACGTCGCCGCCGATGTCAACAAGAAGTACGTCGCGCCGCAGGCAACGCCGATCCCGTCGAACGATCCGCAGGTGACGGTGCAAAGCCACGCCATGGCCGATGGTCGCGAGGTGCTCGACTTCGCCGCACCGGTGCTGTTCCAGGGCAAGACGATCGGCAACGTTCACCTCGGCATCTACGCGGCACCGCTCACCGCCGTCGCCAACCTCATGCTGGTGCTCCTCGCCATCCTGACCGCGGTCACCGTGGCCGCGGTCGCCGGCGGCACTTACCTGCTCGCGCAGCGCCTCGCGCAACCGATCCGGGTACTCAAGAATTCGCTCGGCGAACTCGCCAATGGGCGGCTCGATTACCGCATCGGCGAATCGCGCAAGGACGAATTCGGCGAGCTCTTCACCGCGTTCGACGAGACCGCCACGGCACTCGAGAAGCGCTACGATGGCGCCACCCTCGCGCCCGGTGCACGCACGGTGGGGATCCATGTCACCGATTCGCACTGACGTGCGCCGGTCGGCTGGCTTGCCCTGGATCGCCGGTGGCGCGACAGCGCGCCGCCTGGCCGCCCCGTTT
>JBDHRR010000061.1:0-21798 GCA_039807685.1 Burkholderiales bacterium | reverse complement strand
TGTAGGCGCGGCTGGGCAGGCCGCGGAAAATCGCGAGCACCGCGGCCCGCGCGAGATCGTCGGCGTGGACATGACTCGTGAAGACGTCGGCATCGGGCGCGAGCACCGGTGTGCCCAACCGCAGCCGGTCGAGCGGCAGCCGTGACTCCGAATAGATCCCCGGGGCACGCAAGACCGTGAGCGTCACCGCGTTGCGCGCGGCCCAGGCGCGCAGCCGGTCCTCGGCCGCCACCCGACGGCGCGCGCGCGGCGTCTGTGCCCGCCGTGGTCGCGTCTCGTCGACACGCGCGCCGGCACAGTCGCCATACACGCCGGACGTCGAGATGTAGACGAGGCGGCGCGGTATAATTCGCGCGCGCGACAGCGCGGCCACCAGCTTGCGCGTGCGCGGGTCGTCGCGGCCGTCGGCCGGCGGTGGCGCGCAATGCAGGACGGCGAACGGCGCGAGCGAGAGACGGCGCAAGCTGGCAAAATCGTCGAGGTCGGCCACGATGGGGACGATGCCGCGGCCACGCAACCGCGCGACGCTGTCGGTGCGTCGCACGACCCCGTAAACCTGTGCGCGACCGCGCATCATCGATGCTGCGCGCAGGGCCACATCACCGCATCCGATCAACAGGACCCTGATCACGCTCCACCCGGCACAGGACGCGCGGCGCGCGCGGCGATTCTTCGGACCTTCACCTGATGACTTTCGAGATTACCATAAAGCCCAGCGACCACCGCCTGCCCTGCGAGGGTGACGAGACCGTGCTCGCGGCCGCGATGCGTGCGGACCTCATGCTGCCGTACGGTTGCCGCAACGGCGCCTGCGGATCGTGCAAGGGCAAGATCCTCGCCGGCGAGGTCGACTACGGCCCGCACCAGGCGGCCACGCTCACCGAAGAGGAGAAGCGCCAGGGCCTCGCCCTCTTCTGCTGCGCGAGGCCGCGCACCGATCTCGTCATCGAGGTGCGCGAGGTGCGCCGCGCCGGCGATATCACCATCAAACGGCTGCCCTGCCGCATCGAGTCGATCGACCGCGCGGCCGCCGACGTCGCGATCGTGCGCCTGAAGCTGCCGGCCAACGAGCGCTTGCAGTACCTCGCCGGCCAGTACATCGACCTCCTCCTCAAGGACGGCAAGCGGCGGAGCTTCTCGCTCGCGACCGCGCCGCACGACGACGCACTTCTCGAACTGCACATCCGCCACGTGCCGGGTGGGGTGTTCACCGATGCGCTCTTCACGAGCTACAAGGGCCGCGAGATCCTGCGCTTCGAAGGACCGTTGGGCGGCTTCTACCTGCGCGAGCAATCGGACAAGCCGATCATCTTCGTCGCGGGCGGCACGGGCTTCGCGCCGATCAAGGCGGTGATCGAGCACGCGCTGCATGCGAAGGTCGAGCGGGAGATGGTGCTGTACTGGGGGGCGCGCTCGCTGTCCGACCTCTACCTTCCGGAACTCCCCGGGACCTGGCAGACCGCGCACCGCAATTTCACGTTCATTCCCGTCCTCTCCGAACCCAAAGCCGAGGATCGCTGGCCGGGGCGCACCGGATTCGTGCACCAGGCAGTGATGGCCGACTTCCCGGACCTGTCCGGCTACCAGGTCTACGCCTGCGGCGCACCGGCGATGATCGAAGCGGCCAAGCGCGAGTTCATGCAGCGCTGCGCGCTGCCGCCCGAGGAGTTCTACGCCGACAGCTTCACCTACGCCGCCGAAGTGGACGCGCGACCGTAGCGCCCGACGCGGCTGCACGCCGACCCGGCGCAGGCCGCGAGACGGCGCAGGTTCGCCCGTGCGGCCGCGGTCCCGGCTGCGGCCGCCAATCGCGCCGACCAGTACCGATTCGGACTAGAATTCGCTGCCCCATCCTCCCGCCATGATCCACGGTCAACGTCTCGTCGTCGTGATGCCCGCGTACCGCGCGGAGAAGACGCTCGAGAGCTGCTATCAGGCGATTCCGCACGACGTGGTCGATGCGGTGCTGCTGGTCGACGACGCCAGCGACGACGCAACACTCGCGGTGGCCGAGCGACTTGGGCTCGCGCCGATCCGCCACGCGGTCAATGCCGGCTACGGCGCGAACCAGAAGACGTGCTACGCCGCCGCACTCGCCGCCGGCGCCGACATCGTCGTCATGCTGCATCCCGACTACCAGTACGACCCGCGGCTCATCACCGCGCTCGCCTCGCTCGTCGCCTCCGGCGTCTACGACATGGCCTTGGGCTCGCGCATGCTCGGCAAGACGGCGCTCAAGGGCGGCATGCCGCGCTACAAATACGTCAGCAATCGCCTGCTCACGGGCTTCCAGAACGCGCTGTGCGGCACGCGGCTGTCCGAATTCCACACGGGATTCCGCGCCTTCTCGCGGCGCGTCCTGGAGACGCTGCCGCTCGCTGCCAATTCGCAGGACTTCATCTTCGACAACCAGATGATCGCGCAGGCGCTCGCCTTCGGAATGCGCATCGGCGAGATCTCCTGCCCGGCCCGCTACTTCCCAGATGCGAGCGAGATCAGCTTCAGCCGTTCCCTTGTCTACGGCGTCGGCGTCCTCCGCACGAGCCTCGCCTACCGGGCCTGGCGCTGGGGTCTTGCCCGGCCGCGAATCTTCGATACCGCGCCCCGCTGGAAGCTGCAGTCGGGAGCGGTTCCGGTGTCTCCCGCGCCACCCTGATGCGCTAGCCGCGCCCGCGCTCGAGCGCGGCAACAGCGCGCGCGAGTGCGGCGTCAAGATGGGTCCTCGCGACCTCGGCGTGACCGAGCCGTGCGTGCAACTCGCCGAGCGCCATCCGCGTGCGCCAGTGGTCGTCGAGGGCGAGGCTCGCTTCGAAATACGTCTGTGCCTTGCCCCATAGCGACTCGCGCTCGCACAGGCGTCCCAGCGCGTAGAGCAGCACCGCATCCTGGTCGTGCGCCTGCAGCCAGCGCTCGGCGACCTCCAGCTGGCGCGTAGGATCGCCGGTCCGGCACTCGGCGTACAGCACGGCAAGCTCCGCATCCCACTCGCGGTCGAGGCTGCGCACGATGATCTCGGCGGCCTCGCGATCGCCGCCGAGCGCGAGGAAAGCGCTGGCGGCCGCTCGCGCGACCTTGGTGCTGGTGCGATCCCCGTCGGCGAGCCTGTTCCAGTACGCGCGCAAGCCGGCCGCATCGTGACGCAAACCGGCGAGCGCCTCGGCGTGTGCGCTCGCCCGCACGAGCTGCCCCTGTGCCGCGTCGTAGACCTTGCGCTTCACGAGCTGATCGACGATCGGCGGAATCTCCGTGAAGCGGCGAGCCGCGGTGAGCGCGCGCACCTCGAGTCGCAGCGCCGCGGTGTGCAGTCCGGCCTCGCGCTTCAACTGCGCGAGCTTCTCGAGCGCCGCACCCGGCTGCTCCTGAGCAAGTGCGAGGTCGGCGGCGAGCATCAGTCGCGGCACGGCAAGACTCGGCACTGCGACGTCGGCCCGCGCGAGGAGCGCTTCGGCCGGCGCGAAGTCGTGCACGTCGATCGCCGCGCGTGCCCCGACCAGTGCCGGCACACCGCCCGACTGCGGCAGCGCGAGCGCCTCCGCAGCGTACTGCTGCGCCTTGCCGTAACGCCCCTCGAGCAGCGCGACGATCGCCGCATCCTGCCGGTTGCGCGCGCGCTCGAGGTTGCGCCGCGCGCGCGATGCGCGAACCTCGGCAGGCAAGCGGGCGACCCGCAGGCCGACGCGCAGCAGGAGGTAGCCGGCGACGAAGGCGAGGAGGCCCAGCACGATGAAGGCATTGAGCGAGAACTCGACGCGGTACGGCGGCGCCACGAAGAGCACGTAACCCGCGTTGAGCTTGAGCAGCAGCGCGGCGAGGACGGCGAGCGTCGCCAGCAGCAGGAAGGCGAAAAGGAGACGCACGGCGGCAGGAATCAGCGTCCGGGGCCGGCGGCCCGATCGCGCGTCGCCTTCAGCGTGCGCAGCGCGGTGATCGTCGCGGCGATGTCGGGAACGTCGGCCGGCATCGGGGTTGCGGAAAGTTGGGTGAGCGTCGCGACCAGCGTCTGCACGGGCTTGGTGCGGGTATCGAAGTACTTCTTCACCCACGCATTGGCGGCGGTGACGTCGGTCTTGAAGCCCTGCACGTCATGCGAGAGGAGTGCCACGCGGGCGGCGAGGAGGCGCAGGCGCAGGTTCTCGCGCAGGAAGTACTGCTGCGGCGGCGGCACGAGGGGCGCCGCGGCGCGATCGGCGACCTCGACCCGGACGAGCGAGCGCAACTCGCTCCACGTTTCACGCAGCGCCCGTCGCCATGCGGACTCGTCGGCGGGCGGCGGTATCGGCGCTTCCGCAGGCAGCCGCTCGTCCCGCGCGAGCGGCAGGGTATCGATGCCCGCCATCGCCTGGTCGAGCTTGAGCGACATCCCGGCGACGTCGACGAACGGCACGGCCTTCAGGCGATCGATGTCGCGGGCGAGCGAGCGGCGCAGCGGCACGAACTGCGGTTGATCCATCCGCGAGAGCTTGGCGTCGGCGAGCTGCAACGCGGCAAGCGCCGCCTGGATGTTGCCGGCAATCGCGAGCTGCTGGCTCGCGAGCACCAGCACCTGCTCGACCTCGTTCAACGCCACCTCGTCGCGCGAGGGGGCGAGCTCGCGATACAGTGCCTCGAGCGAGGCCTGCTGACTCTGCGACTCCTCGAGGCGCGCCTCGAGCAGCGCGAGCTTGGCGCGTGTCTCACGCAAGTCGTTGCGCATCTCCGAATCCTGGACGCGCGCTTGCGCTGCCGTCGCGTCGGCGTCGGCCAGGCGCTTGCCGACCTCGATACTCAGGTCGCGCTGCGCATTGCGCAGCCACACCCATCCCCCGAGGAGGCCGGCGATGAGCACGAGTGCGAGGAGCGCGAACCAGCCGCGACTCGCTGGGCGCGAAAATGGGGCCTGCGACACGGCACCTGCCGGGACACCGGAACGTGCCTGCTCGGTCGCGGGAGGAGAAGTGCCGCCGGCGATCGCGGGATCGTCCATGGCGTGAAGGTGAGAGGCGCGGAAACGAGTAGGTTTCGATTCTAGCAGCCTGCCCACGCGGCGGCGGCGCGAGCCGCCGCGACCACGGTCGCTTACAATGCCCTGACGCCGTACCGCCGGCCACGGCGGGTTCCTGCCCCTCTCCACGATGAACGGTCTCACCCTGGTTGCGCTGCTCGCGGCGATCGTCGCCATCGTGCTCGTCTGGCGTGCCGGGGTCGCGAGCGGTCGTCGCGCCGAGCGCGCCGCAGCAGGTCCGGGTTTGCGGCCGGCGGTCGTCGCCGCGCCGCCGCCGAAGACGGATCCGAATCCGCCCGCCAGCACCGCGCCCCTGGCTGTCGACGATGCGCCCCTCGTTGCCGACCACGCGCGCCTCGCGGCAAGCCTCATCGACGCCGACGCGGCGCGAAGCCACCTCGCCGATCTCGCGGAAGAACGCCGCGCGCTGTTCGCGGCGCTCGCCACCGCGCGCACCGAGACCGCCCGCTATCGTGCGCTCGTCGTCGACCTCGAGAACCAGGCGCCGCCGCCGCTCCTCGGGGACCCGGACGCGCCCGACGACCTGCGCCTCATCGTCGGGGTCGGCCCGGTCCTCGCGCGAATGCTCCAGCAGATGGGCGTCACCACCTATCGCCAGATCGCGCGCTGGAACGAGCGCGATATCGACGAGGTCGAGGCACGGCTTCCGGAATTTCCCGGCCGCATCCGGCGCGACGCCTGGGTCACGCAGGCGCGCGCGCTGCACCAGTCGAAGTACGGCGAGGCATTGCCGATGCGCGAGCGCTGATGGCCACGCGGCACCCGCTCGCCCACGCCTTCGTGCCGATCGCGATCCTCGCGCTGGTCTGGGGCTGCAACTGGCCGGTGCTGAAGATCGGCGTCACCGAGATCGCTCCGCTCACCTTCCGCGCGATCACGCTGCCGTTCGCGGCACTCGGACTCTTCGTCGTCGTTCGCCTCACCGGCGAGCGCTTGCGCATCCCCCGCGACTGGTGGGGGCGCCTCCTCGTGCTCTCGCTCTTCAACATCACCGGCTGGAACGGTTTCGTGCTCTTCGGGGTGCAGCAGCTTCCCGCCGGCCGCAGCGCGATCATCGCCTACACGATGCCGATCTGGGCGACGCTCATCGCGATGGTGGTACTGCGCGAGCCGCTCAATCGCCGCAAGATCGTGGGGCTCGCGCTCGGCATGCTCGGGATGCTCGTGCTCCTGGGCGACGACCTGCGCTACGTGCGGTCGACGCCCGTCGGCGCTCTGCTCATCCTCACCGCGGCCACGCTGTGGGCGATCGGCACGGTGCTGTTGCGCAAGTGGAAGCCACCGATCGCGCAGACCACGCTGTCGGGCTGGATGATGCTGCTGGGCTCGCTGCCGCTCGTCGCCATCGCGCCGCTCTTCGATGCGCATCCGCTGGCGAACCTGTCGTCGCTGTCGGCGAGCGCGTGGTTCGCGGTCGCCTACAACATCGTGTTCGCCGGCACCATCGCCAACTGGACGTGGTTCCACCTCGCGCGCCACCTGCCGGTGACGATCTCGTCGCTGTCGTCGCTGCCGGTGCCGGTGGTCGGCGTCTTCTCGGGGATGATCGTCCTCGGCGAGCGACCGGGGATCGCCGAATTCGTGGCGCTGGGGCTCGTGCTGGCGTCGCTCGCGGCGGTGCTCTTCCAGCGTTCCGGCGACGTCGCGCGGGTCGAGCCGGAGTAGGCGGTGGATCGCCGATAGGCGTCGACCACGGCGCGCCCGGCATCGCCGACTGGCGCGGGGCGCCGATGGCAACAGCCGCGCGACGGAGCGCGATCAGGCGAGTTCGGGGACCAGCGTCAGCACCTTGCCGGTGCCGAACCACGCATCGAGATTGGCCTTGCACAGGTCGCCCATCGCCTGGCGCGTCTCGTGCGTGGCGCTGCCCACGTGCGGCAGCAGGACGACGTTGTCCATCGCGAGGAGCGCCGGCGGCACCCGCGGCTCGTCGGCGAAGACGTCGAGACCCGCCCCCTTGATGGTGCCCGCCTGCAGCGCCGCAACCAGCGCCGCCTCGTCGATGATCGAGCCGCGGGCGATGTTGACGACGATGCCCTTCTTGCCCAACGCCGCCAGCACGTCGGCATTCACGAGATGTTTCGTCGCTGCGCCGCCCGGGCTCGCCACCACGAGGAAGTCCGACTCGGCGGCCAGCGTCTTCAGGTCCGGCACGAAGCGATACGGCACGTCCTGGCGAGTGCGACCGGTGTACGCGACCGCCATGCCGAGCGCCTCGACGCGATGCGCGATGGCCTTGCCGATGCGCCCCAAGCCGAGGATGCCGACCTGCTGTCCGCCGAGCTTGGTGGTGAGCGCGGGTCCGCGCTCGAGCCAGCCGCCGGCGCGCAGGAAGCGATCGAGGCCGACGAAGTTGCGGCCGGTCATGAGGATCAACGCGAGCGCGACGTCGGCGACGTCGTCGGTGAGGACGTCGGGAGTGTTCGTCACCTTGATGCCGCGTTGCCGGCAATAATCGACGGGAACGCCGTCGTAACCCACGCCGAACACCGAGATGATCTCGAGCTTCGGGAGTGCGCCGAGCAACTCCGGCGTGGTGGGGGTGTGTCCGCCCTGGACGAGACCGCGGATGCGACCACCCTGCGCGGCGAGAAAGGCCGGCTTGTCGCTTGCCACGTAGTAGTCGTGGCAGCGGTAATCGGCCTTCAGCGGATCGTAGAGGAACGGCGGCAGCGCCGCCGTGACGAGGATGTCGGGTGGGGGCATGGGGTGGTCCCTACGGTGAAGCGGCGGCGGGATGCCGTGCGAACCATTCTAGCAATCCGGCGACGAGCCCGGCGTCGCCCGGGCCGGTCGCGACCGCGCTGAAGCCGAGCGCGCGTGCGTGCCCCACGATGGCGGGATGCGGGACGAATACCGGGGCGCTAGCGAGCCGCTCGCGCGCCGGCGCGGGCAGCAGGTCGCACAGATTGTCGAGCGCCTCACGCGAGGTCAGCGTGGTGGCCTGGATGCGGCCGGCGAGGATCGCCTCGACGAGTCCCTCTGCACCGCTCGCCGGCGGCGCGCGCCGATAGCACTCGGCGTAGTCGACGTGCGCACCGCGCTCGCGCAGCGTCTGCGCGAGATGGTCACGGCCGCCTTCGCCACGGAAGATGACGATCCGCTTGCCGCTCGCCGCGGCGAGTTCGGGGAGCGCGAGCAGACCCTCGCTGTCGTAGGTCGTCGCCGGCACCTGCGCGTCGGCAAGTCCGACGGCGGCGAGCGCCGCTGCCGTTCCCGGCCCGGTGGCCAGCACGCGCAGCGTCACCGGCCACGTCCCTGCCGGCGGCACGCCGTACTCGGCGGCGTTGGCCGACACGAAGATCGCGATATCGTAGGTGGCGAGCGCCGCGTGCACGCGCGCGAGCGACGCGGTATCCCGCGGCGGCAGGATCACGATTGCCGGAAACACGATCGCTGTCGCATCGACGGCAGAGAGCGCGCGCACGAGGCCCGCGGCCTGGCGCACCGGCCGCGTGACGAGGACGCCGACACCGGCGAGCGGACCGGACGCGCGCGGCGCCACGTCGAGCGGATACACGTTTCCCACGTGCGGCGTCCGCGCTGCGGCTCAGGAGGCGAGCAGGCGCGCCGCGCCGCGCGTGACGAGATCGTCGGCGAGCGCCTGGCCGAGGCGCATTGCCGCCGCGCGGTCGGCGACGGTGGCATCCTTCTCGCCGCGCAGCACGCCGCGTCCGCCGCCACCGGCGACGAGCCCGCGCAGCCACAGCGCACCCTCCTCCCATTTTGCGTACGCCGCTACCGATGCGGCAGCGCTGTCGCCCAGCGCCTGCGCAAAGGCGCGCTCCGAGGTCGTGGCGAGCGTGGTCGCCCGATCGGCGAGCGGCGCGATCGCCGCGACGATGTCGGGACGATCGGCGCGGCACTCGATCGCGAGGGCGCCTTGCCCTGCCGCCGGCAGGCTCTCATCCGGCGCGAGGTAGGCGGTGACCCGCGCCGAGTATCCCGACCGGCGTAGCGTCGCCGCCGCCACGATGAGCGCGTCGCAGCGGCCGGAGTCGAGGAGCCGCAAGCGCGCGGTGACGTCGCCGCGCAACAGGCGCACGGTGAGTCCCGGAAAACGCTCGCGCAGCTGCGCTTCGCGGCGCGCGCTCGACGTCCCGATCACCGTGCCCTCGGGCATGTCGGCGAGCGCGGCGAACTTTCGCGAAACGAAGGCGTCGCGCGGATCCTCGCGCGCGGTGATGCCGGCCAGCGTGAAGCCCGGCGCGATCGTCGTCGGCAGGTTCTTGAGTGAATGCACCGCGAGATCGGCGCGGCCGTCGGCAATCGCCGCTTCGAGATCGCGAATCATTCGCGCTCGGGCGCCGCTCTCGCTGCGCGGATCGGTCGCATCGTCGCTGCGCGACGCGATGCCGAGAACGTCGATCGCCGTGCGCGGATAGTGCGCAGCGAGTCGCACACGAACTTGCTCGGCCTGCCACATGGACGGCGCGAGCTTGCGTGTCGCGATGGTGAGGCGGCGCGGCGCAGGCACGGAAAAATTCTAGCACGCGTGGCGGCACGCGCCCGGCAGGGGGACGGCGCTCGGACTCGCTATCATGATGTCCCACCGCGGCGCGACGAGCGTCGTTGCCACGACTGCGAGCACGGAGAGCGTGGCGCGTCGCCTTGGCGCGCCAAACACGTACGGAGGATCGTCATGCGCATCGTCATCACCGGCGGCGCCGGATTTCTCGGCACCCGTCTTGCCCGCAAGCTCATCGAGCGCAACACGCTCACCGACGCCGGCGGCCGCGAGCGCGAGATCAGCGCGATCACGCTGCTCGACGTCGTTCCCGCGCGACTGCCCGGCGATCCGCGCGTGAGTGCCGTCACCGGCGACCTCGGCGACCGCACGCTCCTGGAACGTGCGCTCACGCCGGACACCGCCAGCGTGTTCCATCTGGCCGCCGTGGTGAGCGGACAGGCCGAGGCCGAGTTCGACACCGGCATGCGCGTCAACCTCGACGGCACGCGCGCGGTGCTCGAACGCTGCCGCCGACTCGCGGCGCCGCCCAAGGTCGTCTTCACGAGTTCGCTCGCGGTCTTCGGCGGCCCCCTGCCCGACCCCGTTCCCGACGAGGCGCCACTCAATCCGCAGGCCTCCTACGGCGTGCAGAAGGCGATCGGCGAATACCTCGTCTATGACATGACGCGCAAGGGCTATCTCGACGGTCGCTCGCTGCGCCTGCCCACGGTCACCGTTCGACCCGGCAAGCCCAATCAGGCGGCCTCGTCGTTTGCGAGCGGCATCGTGCGCGAGCCGCTTGCCGGCGTGGCCGCCGTCTGCCCGGTGGCCCCCACCACGCGCATGTGGGTGCAATCACCGCGGGCGGTCATCGACAACCTCATCGCCGGCCACGAGGCGCCGGCGAGCGCATTCGCGCACACGCGCTCGGTGAATGTACCGGGCATCACGGTGGCCGTGGGTGACATGGTCGCCGCGCTGCGCGAGGTGGCCGGCGACGAGGTCGCGGCACGCGTCTCGTGGCGCCTCGATCCCGCGATCGACCGCATCGTCTCGACGTGGCCAGCCGCCTTCGCGCCGCGGCTGGGTACCGCCATCGGCATGCAGGCGGACACCGACTTCGCGGCGATCGTGCGCGCCTACATCGCCGACGACATGCCGCGACCGTAGACAGTCGCCGGGTGGGCCACGAACCGGCAAGCCGGCGCGGGTGATCCTGTCGCGCGCGCTGCGGTGCGTCGCCTGCCTACGTGGCAGCCGGCTCGGCAGCGGCGAGGAAGCGGGAGGCGCCGCGCGCCTGGAAGTCGTCGGCCAGCGCGCGGCCCAGCGCATCGGCGGCAGCGAGATCCCCCGTGCCGGCATCGATCGTCGCGCTGCGCTCGCCGCGCAGCACCTCGCTGCCGTCGCGCGTGGCAAGGAGTCCGCGCAGCCACAACGCGCCGTCGCGAAACGTCGCGTAACCGCCGATCGGCGTGTGACAGCTGCCTCCCAGCGCCCGCGAGAACGCGCGCTCGGCGGTGATCGCGAGCAGCGTCGGATGGTGGTTGAGCGGGGCGAGCGCGGCGACCACGTCGGGACGGTCGACGGCACACTCGATGCCGAGCGCGCCCTGCCCCACCGCCGGCAGGAAGTCGGCCGGATCGAGGAGCGCCGAGATGCGGTGGTTCTGCTCGAGGCGATTCAAGCCGGCGGCGGCGAGGATCGCCGCGTCGTACAGACCCTCATCGAGCTTGCGCACTCTCGTGTTCACGTTGCCGCGCAGGAGCCGCACGACGAGCCGCGGATTGCGCTCGCGCAGTTGCGCTTCCCGGCGCAGGCTCGAGGTGCCCACGACGGCGCCGTCGGGAAGCGCCTCGATCGACGTGTAGCGATTGGCGACGAGCGCATCGCGCGGATCCTCGCGTTCGGGGACGGCGGCGATGACGAAGCCCGGCGCCACCTCCATCGGCATGTCCTTCAGCGAGTGCACCGCGACGTCGGCACGGCCTTCGCGCATCGCCGTCTCGATCTCGGTGATGAACAGTCCCTTGCCGCCGATGCTGGCGAGCGATTGGTCGAGGATGCGGTCGCCTTGCGTGGTCACACCGCGCAGCACGATCTCGCAGTCCGGATACAGCGCGAGCAGCCGGTCGCGGATGTACTGCGCATGGCACAGCGACAGCGCCGACTTGCGCAGCGCGATCTGCAATTGCTGGGGCGGAGGGTACGACGACATCGCAGGACACCGGACGTGCGGAAGCGCAAATTCTAGCAGCCTGCCGGACGCGCTTTCGGATAGGCGTTGCTGGACCAGGAAGGCGATCGGCGCGAAAAGCGAGGCGCAGCGCCACGGCGCTCCGTCATCGTCGCGCGCTCAGACGTCCTTGACGGTCCAGCGCGGCGCATCGCCGCCGCGCTCGCGCGACAGGTTCACGCGATATTCGTACTTGTCGGTGCGATACAGCGCATGCAGCGCCTCGACCGGACGCCCTTCGGTATCGCGCATCACACGCGTCATGCTGATGAGCGGCGCGCCGACGTCGATGCGCAGGAGATCGGCCACCTCGACACCGGCGATCGCAGCCGACAGCCGCTGCTCGGCGGCGAGCGCGACCACGCCCGCGGTCTCCAGCGCGTGGCTCACCGTGCGATTGCCGAGCGACGCCGCGGTCAGCAGGTCGGCCTCCGGTTCCGGCACGTAGCACGTCGTGTACGAGAACGGTTCGCGGCTGTCGCTGCGCACGCGCACGATGCGCAACGCCCGACTGCCCGGCGCGCATTCGAGGAGGCGAGCCGCATCGTCGGGCAGGGTGACCTTGCCGAAGGCAAGCACGCGCACCTTGGTGCGCGACTCGAAGTCGGCGATGTTCTCGACGAGACCGCTGAAGTTGGCGGGATCGCGACGCCGCGGCGGCGCCAGCGCGAAGGTGCCGCGCCCCTGCTGGCGCAGGATGAGCTTCTCCTGCTCCAGCATGTTGAGCGCCTTGCGGATGGTGACGCGCGACACGTTGAACGCCGCGGCGAAGCTCTCCTCGGTGGGCATCGCCGCGTCGAGCGGCCATTCGCCGTCGTGCACGCGCTGCCGCAGCACGCTGTACACCTGATAGTAGCGAGGGACGAAATCGGACGCGACGTGGTCGCGCCGGATCGAGCGTCGCCGCCGACGCTCCTCGACCGGGGGCGTCACCGGGAGCGACACGCGGTCGCCTTCACCTCGAGGAGGAACGCCGGATCGGCCAATGCGGCGACGCCGATCGCGGTCCACGGAAAGGCGCTGCGCGGCAGCATCCGCTTCTTGACCTCGATGAATGCCGGCCAGTGCTCGTCGATGGCCACGTGGTAGGTCGTCATGTCGACGACGTCGTCGAACGTGCAGCCCGCGGCAGCGAGTACGGTACGCAAGTTCGAGAAGCACTGCTCGAACTGCGGGGCCGCGCCGGTGACGATGCTCATGTCGGCCCGACGCCCGACCTGCCCCGCGCAGAATACGAAGTCACCGACCCGCAGCGCGGGCAGGTACCCCTTCTCGTCGGGGACCCATTGCATCGATTGCGGGACGACAGCGACGCGCTCCATCGCCTACCTTCTCACAAAGGGATTGGGAAACTCGACTCCGGTGGAAATCCAGACGCTCTTGATCTCCATGTACTCGCGCAGGCCCGCGATGCCGCCCTCGCGGCCCATGCCACTCATCTTGAAGCCGCCGAACGGCGACGTGGTGCTCGTCATGCGGTAGTTGTTGACCCATATGGTACCAGCGCGGATGCGATCGGCCATGGCGAAGGCGCGCGCGATCGACTGCGTCCAGATCCCGGCGGCGAGGCCGAACTGGATGTCGTTGGCGATGCGCACCGCGTCGTCGTCGTCGGTGAAGCGCAGCACCGCGAGCACCGGCCCGAACACCTCTTCCTGCGCGATGCGCATGCCGTTGTCGACGTCGACGAAGATCGTCGGCTCGTAGAAGAGGCCGTCGGGCCAGCCCGGCACCTGTGCCGGTTTGCCGCCGGCGACCAGGCGCGCACCCTCGCCGGTGGCGATGGCGACGTAGCGCGCGATCTTCTCGAGCTGCGGCCGGGTCGAGATCGGCGCGATCTGCGTGGCCGGATCGGCGGGATGGCCAAAGCGCACGTCGGCGATGAAGGCGCGCAGTTTCGCGACGAAGGCATCGTGGATCGAATCCTGCACGAGCAGTCGCGAGCCCGCCACGCAGCTTTGCCCCGACGCCGCGAAGATGCCGGCGACGACGCCCTTCACCGCCTCGTCGAGGTCGGCGTCGGCGAACACGATGTTGGGGGATTTGCCGCCCAGCTCCATCGTGACCCGCTTCATGTGGCGCGCGGCCTTCTCGTTGATCATGCGGCCCGCCTCGGGCCCGCCGGTGAAGGCGATGCGATCGACGCGCGGGTGCCCGACGAGCGCATCGCCGATCTCGGCGCCGTAACCCGTCACCACGTTGACGACGCCGGGTGGGAAGCCGGCGGCTTCCACGAGCTTCATGAATTCGAGGAGCGACGCCGAGGTGAACTCGGAAGGCTTGAGCACCACCGTATTGCCGGCGGCGAGCGCGGGGGCGAGCTTCAGGCTCATGAGCGGCAGCGGCGAGTTCCACGGCATGATGCACACGACCACGCCCGCCGGCTCGTACTTCGTGAAGTTGAAGACCCCCGGCTTGTCGGAGGGGATGACCGTGCCCTCCATCTTGTCGGCGAGGCCGCCGTAGTAGTAGTAGTAATTGGCCATGTACTTCATCTGCATGCGCAGTTCGGCCAGGAGCTTGCCGTTGTCCTTCATCTCGACGTGTGCAAGCCACTCGCCGTGCGCGATGATGAGATCGCCCAGCTTGCGCAGGAGCGCGCCGCGGCCCGACGCCGACAGCGCGGGCCACGGGCCCGACGTGAAGGCGCGATGCGCCGCGGCAACCGCGCGCTCGGCATCCACGATGCCGCCGCGCGGGATCTCGGCCCAGACCGCGCCAGCGACGGGATCCTCGGTCGGGATCCACTCGCCGCCCGCGGGATCGACGAAGGCGCCGTCGATGTACAGTCCGTAGCGACGGCGCCCGTTCACGCGCGGCGTGCGCGCCAGCGCGGCGTCGGCCGGATCGAGCCTCGCATCGAGGTCGGTGGTGGCTTCGTTCATCATGCACCCTTCTTGCGCGACGAACCGCGGCGACGGCAGCGCGGCGGCTGTGACCAGTTGCGGAATATTTGTATTGTCATACTATCATTAATACGAATTGCCCTGTACCATGGCCGGGGCCGCCCGCAGCACGCGTCCGTCACCAGGGTGACGGGCCGCGATTCGGGCGACAATGGCGGCCCGGCGAACCACCCGTGTCCGCGTCGGCCCCTCTTCGTGCGTAGACCAGGAGATTTCCGCATGCAGTCCAAATTCGCTTCAACGCTATTGGCACTCGCCGCTGCCGCGGCAGTGGCGGTATCCGGTGCGGCCACCGCCCGCGATCTCATGATCGTCGGCTTTGGCGGCGGCTTCCAGGACAACGCCCGCAAGCACCTCTTCCAGGCGTACGAGAAGGCGTCCGGCGTGAAGGTCAAGGACGACGTCTACAACGGCGAGATGGCCAAGATCTACTCGATGGTCAAGGCCGGCGACGTGACCTGGGACGTGGTGATGGTCGAGGCGCCCGAGCTCGTCCGCGGCTGCGAGGATGGCATCTTCGACAAGATGGACTGGTCGGTGGTCAAGAAGGACAAGTTCATCCCCGGTGGCACCTCGACCTGCGGCGCCGGCGCGGTGCTCTGGGGCCTGTCGCTCTTCTACGACCAGACCAAGATCAAGAACGGGCCGACGACGTACGCCGAGCTGTGGGATACGGCCAAGTTTCCCGGCAAGCGCTCGTTCCGCTCCACGCCCAAGGGCACGCTGGAGATCGCACTCCTCGCCGACGGCGTGCCGGCGGCCGACGTCTACAAGGTGCTCGCCACTCCTGCCGGCCAGCAGCGCGCCTTCGCCAAGCTCGACAAGATCAAGCCGCAGATCGTGTGGTGGAAATCGGGAACGCAACCGGTGCAGCTCGTTGGCAGCGGCGAGGTGGCCTACGCGGTGGGCTTCACCGGCCGCACCGTACGCGCGAATGCCGAGAACGGCGACAAGTACCCGCTGCTGTGGAAGACGCTCCTCTACTCGGTCGATTACTGGGCGGTGGTGAAGGGATCGCCGAATGCGAAGGAAGGCTTCAAGATGATCGACTGGATCACCGATGCCAAGCCGCTCCTGGCGCTCGCCGAGGACTGGGCGGTGTCTCCCGCCAACAAGGAAGCCGCCGCCAATCCGAAGATCGCCGTCAAGAACCCCGGGATGCTGTCGAGCCACGTCGCCGACGGCCTCTTCATCGACACCGAGTTCTGGGTGCAGAACGGCGAGGATCTCGAGGCGAAATTCAACGCCTGGGTCGCCAAGTAGTCGCGTAGCGCCGGCGGCCGCGCGTGGCGATCTCGCGCAACAACCTGCTCGCGGCCGCGCTCATCGCCCCGCTCTTCGCGGTGGTGGTGGCGAGCTTCATCGTCCCGCTCGCGGTCACCTTGTGGACCGCGATCGGCAACCCCGAGGTGCGCGAGACGCTGCCGCGCACCACCGCGGCGCTGCGCGGCTGGAACGGCAGCGATCTGCCGGCAGAGGCCGCCTTCGCCGCCGTCGCCGCCGAACTCGCGCAGGCGCAGGAGAGCCAGTCGATCGGACCTCTTGCGCGTCGCCTCAACTTCGAGGAGCCCGGATTGCGCGCGCTCCTCCTCAAGACCGCGCGCGCCAAGGATCGGCTGAGCGCACCGTATCGAACCTCCCTCGTCGAACTCGATGCGCGCTGGGGCGACGCCTCGCTGTGGCGGCTCATCGCGCGCAACGCGGCACCGCTGACGACGCTGTACCTCCTGCGCTCGCTCGACCTCACGCTGACGCCCGACGGCAAGATCGCCACCGCCCCGGCCGACGAGTCGATCTTCCTCGCGCTCTTCGCGCGCACCTTCGTCATCAGCTTCTGGGTGACGGTGCTGTGCGTGCTGCTCGGCTACCCCGTCGCCTACACGCTCTCCACGCTGTCGACGCGCTGGGCCAACGTCGGCATGGCGCTGGTGCTGATTCCGTTCTGGACGTCGATCCTGGTGCGCACCACCGCCTGGTTCATCCTCCTGCAGCGGGAGGGGCCGGTGAATGCGCTGCTGCTGGGCCTCGGCATCGTCGATGCGCCGGTCACCATGATCTTCACCCGCTTCGCGGTCTACATCGCGATGGTCCACGTCCTGCTGCCGTTCGTCGTGCTGCCGCTGTACAGCGTGATGAAGGGCATCAACCCGGCGTACCTGCGCGCCGCGGCATCGCTCGGTGCGCCGCCGTGGAAGCGCTTCGTCCGGGTGTATTTGCCGCTGACGATGCCAGGGGTGGCCGCCGGCGGGCTCATGGTGTTCATGCTCGCCGTGGGGTTCTACATCACACCGGTGCTGGTCGGCGGCCCCGAGGACCAGATGGTGAGCTACTTCATCGCCTTCTTCACCAACCAGACGATCAACTGGGGCATGGCGGCGGCACTCGCCTGCCTCCTGCTTGCGATGACCGCGATCCTCGTCGTCGTCGCCCGCCTCATCGTGCCCGGCTTCCGCCTGGGCAGCGTCTCGCCATGACGACCGGCAACGGCCTCGCGCTCGGCCTGCGCACGTTCACCGCGATCGTGCTCGTCTTCCTGCTGGCGCCGATCGTCGCCGTGTTTCCGCTGTCGTTCTCGGCGGGCGAACTCCTCACGCTGCCCACGCCGGGGTACTCGCTGCGCTGGTACGACGACTTCTTCACCAGCAGCAAGTGGCTGCTCGCCACCCGCAACAGCTTCGTCGTCGGCATCGCCACCGCGATCCTCGCGACCTTTCTCGGCACGCTCGCGGCACTCGGGATCTACCTCGGACGCTTCCGCGGCAAGGCGTTCCTCGTCGCGATGCTGGCGACGCCGATGGTCGTCCCGGTGGTGGTCACCGCGATCGCCATGTACTTCGCCTTCTCCTTCGTGGGCCTCAACAACACGCTCGCCGGCCTCATCGTGGCGCACACCATCCTGTCGGTGCCGTACGTGCTGATCACCGTGCTGGCGACGCTGCAGACCTTCGATCGCACGCTCCTCAGGGCAGCGGCAACGCTCGGTGCCCCGCCGCCCGCCGCCTTCCGCCGCGTGCTGCTGCCGCTCATCGCGCCGGGGGTGGCGACCGGCGCGCTCTTCGCCTTCGCGACCTCGTTCGACGAGCTGGTGGTGGCGATCTTCGTCGCCGGGCCGCAGCAGTTCACGCTGCCGCGCCAGATGTACGCCGGGCTGCGCGAGTTCCTCTCCCCCACCATCGCTTCGGCGGCGGTGCTCCTCATCGTCTGCTCGCTCTTCCTCCTCGCAGCCAACGAATATTTCCGGGCACGCGGGAAGGCGCGCACCGCGCCGGACGATCCGGCGGAACCCAACTGACCGCAACATGCGCGATCCCATCGTCACCTTCGAAGGCGTTACCAAATCCTACGATGGGCGCACGCGCGTGGTCGAGGCGCTCGATCTCGCGCTCGCCCGCGGCGAGTTCCTGACGCTCCTCGGCCCCTCCGGCTCGGGGAAGACCACGACGCTCATGATGCTCGCCGGCTTCGAGGACCCGACCTCCGGCACGATCACCCTCGACGGCAAGAAACTCAACCACGTGCCGGCGCACCGGCGCGGCATCGGCATGGTGTTCCAGAACTACGCGCTCTTTCCGCACATGACGGTTGCCGAGAACCTCGTCTTTCCCCTGCAGATGCACGGCGTGCCGAAGAACGAGATCGAGCCGAAGGTGAAGCGCGCGCTCGACATGGTCCGCCTGCCGCACCTGCGCGATCGCAAGCCCGCGCAGCTCTCCGGTGGGCAGCAGCAGCGCGTCGCCGTGGCGCGCGCGCTCGTCTACGGACCCAAGCTCGTGCTGATGGACGAGCCGCTGGGTGCCCTCGACAAGCAGCTGCGCGAAGAGCTGCAGCTCGAGATCAAGCACCTGCACGACGAGCTCGGCGTCACCATCGTCTACGTCACGCACGACCAGTCGGAAGCGCTCACCATGTCCGACCGCATCGCGGTGTTCCACCAGGGCCGCGTGCAGCAGCTCGCGGCACCCGCCGAACTCTACGAGCGGCCCGCCACCGCCTTCGTCGCCTCGTTCATCGGCGAGAACAACCGCTTCGACGGCACGCTCGTCGCGCGCGACGGCGCCGCCTGCCGCGTGCGCCTCGCCGACGGCAGCGAGATCGCGGCGACGATCGACGCCGACGTCGCGACCGGCGCGCCGGTCGCCGTGTCGATCCGTCCGGAACGCGTCACCATCGGCGCCGCCTCGACGCACGCCAATCGCTTCAACGGCGAATTGCGCGAGGTGATCTACCTCGGCGACCACTGCAAGCTGCGGCTTGCCGTCGCCGGCAACGAGAGCTTCGTCGCCAAAGTACCGGCCGGCGACCACGCGACGACGCTCGCCCGCGGCGCGCCGCTCGCCGTGGCGTGGGACGCCGCCGCGTGCCGCGCGCTGCCGCCGCTCGCCTGATCGCTGGCCGACTCCGCTACCGATTCGACGTCGGAGTCGTCAGGGCCGGCGGCACGACGCGCCGCCCGGCCGGGACGGCACACCGTCACCCGGCCCCGACGGGCTCCGGTAACGCAAACGGGCGCACCGCCTCGAAGGCGTGCGAGGCGCGCAGCACGAGCGCTTCCGCGTAGCGAGCGCCGGCGATCTGCAAGGCGACTGGCAGGCCGTCGGTCGCGACCCCGCACGGCAGCGACGCCGCCGGCTGCTGCGTCCAGTTGAACGGATAGGTGTACGGACTCCAGTCGAGCCACGAATCCATCCCGCTGCCGAGCGGCACGTCGACGCCGGCGGCAATCGCCGTGGTCGGCATCTGCGGCGTCACGAGGAGGTCGTAACGCTCGTGGAACGCATTCATCGCCGCGCCATCGACGTGGCGCATGCCCATGGCAGCGAGGAGCGCATCGGCGCTCAGCGCAAGGCCGCTTTCCGCCACCTGGCGAAAGCCGGGATCGAGGAGATCGTGCTCGCGCGCCGGAATCTTGCGCAGGATCTGCGCCATGCTCGCCGCCCACAGCGTGTCGAACGGCGCACGCGGCGAGGCGAGCGGCGAGGCAACCTCTTCGACGTGCGCACCGAGATCGGCGAGCGCCTGCACGGCGTCGATCGCGATGCGCAGCACCTCGGGCTCGGCGTGCGCGCCGCACAGCGTCGGGCACCAGGCGATCCGCAGGCCGCGCACGCCGGCGTCGAGGCCCGCGTCGTAGCGGGTTCCCGCCGCGTACGGCAGCGCGGTCCAGTCGCGCGCATCGGGGCGGGTGATGGTATCGAGCATGAGCGCGGCGTCCGCAACGGTGCGCGTGAGCGGGCCGTAATGACCCAGCGCCATCCGCCCGGGCGGCCACGCGGGGACGCGGCCGAACGTCGCCTTGAACCCGTACACGCCGCAAAACGCCGCCGGAATGCGGATCGACCCGGCGCCGTCGGAGCCCACGTGCAGCGCGCCCATGCCGGTGGCCGCGGCGATCGCCGCGCCGCCGCTGCTGCCGCCGCAGCTGCGCTCGGCGTTCCACGGATTGCGGCTCACGCCGAGCAAGGGGCTGTCGGTCACGCCCTTCCATCCGAACTCGCACATCGCGGTCTTGCCGAGGAATACGGCGCCCGCCTCGCGCAGTCGCGCGACGCAGGGGGCGTCGACGCTGCCCGGCGCCGCGCTCGTCGTGCGTGATCCGTGGCGCGCCGGCGCACCGATCGTCGCGCACAGGTCCTTGACGGTCACCGGCACGCCGTCGAGCGGCCCCTGCGGCATTCCCGCCTGCCAGCGCGCCTCGGCGGCGCGGGCCTCGGCGAGCGCGCTCTCCTCCAGCACGACGAGGAATGCATTGAGCGCGCCGTTGCGCGCGGCGATCGCCGCGAGGCAGGCGCGCGTCACCTCCACCGGCGAGAAGCGCCGCTCGCGATAGCCGGCGACGAGTTCGGTCGCCGCCAGCAGGTGCAGTGCGGGCGACCCGCCGCCCGCAGTCGTGCTCACCTCACGCCCCCCGCGCGAAGGTACGTCAATTCATCTGCACGTTCGCTTCCTTGATGATCTTGCCCAGCCGCGGCACTTCGGCGGGGTGGTACTTCGCCATCTCGGCGGCCGGCTTGTACCAGATGTCGAAGCCGGTGGTCTCCAGCGTCTTCTCGGTCTCCGGGTCCTTGGCGAGAACGCCGATCGCCTCGCTCCACTTGGCGACCACCGCCGGCGGCAGCTGCGCCGGACCGTAGACGCCAATCGTCGTGTCGAGGCCGAGCGAGGGCAATCCGACCTCCTTGAACGTCGGGATGCCGGGCAGTCGCGGATCGCGCACGTCGTCGGACACGGCGAGGATGCGCACGCGGCCGTCCTTGGCATACGGCGCGACGCTGCCGTAGGTGGGCACCATGAAGTCGACCTGCCCACCGATGAGATCGGTGATCGCCGGCGCCCCGCCCTTGTACGGCACGTGCACGGCATTGAGACCGAACTGACGGTTGATGTACTCGCCGATGATGTGCGACGACGAGCCGTTGCCGACCGAGGCGAACGACAGCGGCTTGACCTTCGCGGCCTTGAGGAGTTCGTCCGCGGTCTTGTATGGCGACTTGTCCGAGACCGCAAGGACGTTCTTGGTGCGCGCGAGCATGGCGATCGGCGTCACGTCCTTGACGAGGTCGTACTTCAACTGCGGATAGAGCGTCTGGTTGGTGCCGTGCGTCTGGCTGTTGCCGATGGTGAGCGTGTAACCGTCGGGCGCCGCGGCGATGCCTTCGCCGGTGCCGATGGTTCCGGAGGCGCCGGGCTTGTTCTCGACGACGATGACCTTGCCGCCCCACATCGCACCGACTTTCGCGGCGACGAGGCGAGCGATGATGTCGGTGCTGCCGCCGGGTGGGAACGCGACGATGAGGCGGACCGGCCTTTCCGGGTACGTGCCTTGGGCGTGCGTCATCGGAACGGCGAGTGCAGCGGCGAGGCAGCCGGCCACGATGAAGGCTCGGCGGGAGTTTCGCGGATCACGGAACGAAGTCACTGCGTTTTCCTTTCAGGAGGAGACGATCGATTCGGGATCGCCGAGGCGCTGCATCGCCTCGGCGAGAAGCGTGGGTGCGACGTGCTGGGCGATGATCACGACCACGCCGTGACCCAAGGCGTCCGGCAGCGCCGGCAGCGATGCCGGCGCGTTGAAGAGGCGCAGCACGGCGTGCAGCGCCTGGGCGCTGCCGTCGTCCATGCGGACCGCGCCCTTCATGCGCAAAAGGCGCTCGCCGAAGCTGCGCTGCATCCACTGCACCCACTCGGCATAGCGTGGCCAGGTGAGCGG
>JBDHRR010000193.1:0-4399 GCA_039807685.1 Burkholderiales bacterium | reverse complement strand
TTCTCAAGCCATTTTTCACCGGTCCCGGCTTTCCCGGAATCAGCAAGGGCCTGCCCACGCGCGAGGAGATCTATGCCGAGCGGGAGGAAGAGTTGGTTCGTCGACACAAACCTGCTGATCTACACCTTGGATCCCACCGAGCCGGAGAAACGCCGGATCGCGGGGGACTGGCTGACGCGGATGATCGAAATCCGGACGCTGGTTCTGAGCCCGCAAAGCCTGAATGAATGTTATCGCGTCCTCACCGAGCGGCGGAAAATGATGCCGCAAGACGACGCGCGTCTCTTCATCACCGGATTTATGGCGTTCTGCACGGCTCCGTTCGGGGCGGAGGTCATTCGCCGGGCTTGGCGCGTCCAGGACGCCAGCGCGTTCGGATGGTGGGACTGCCTGCTCCTGGCTTCAGCGCTCCTTGCCGGCTGTGATGGCTTTCTGAGCGAAGACCTCCAGCACGAGCGAACGATCGACGGCATGACGATCCTCAACCCGTTCAAGCTTGGCCCACCCGAGAGTTTATTCTGACGAGAGCAACATGGGTTTCAAATGCGGCATTGTCGGCTTGCCCAATGTCGGCAAGTCGACGCTGTTCAATGCGCTGACCGCGACCGCGGCGGCGCAGGCGGCGAACTATCCGTTCTGCACCATCGAGCCGAATGTGGGAGAGGTCGCGGTGCCCGATCCGCGCCTCGATACGCTTGCGCAGCTCGCGAAGTCAGCCGTGATCGTTCCGACCCGCCTTGCCTTCGTGGACATCGCCGGCCTCGTGCGCGGCGCTTCCAAGGGGGAAGGGCTCGGCAACCAGTTCCTCGCCAATATCCGCGAGGTCGACGCCATCGCCCATGTGGTGCGGTGCTTTGAAGACCCCGACGTGACCCATGTCGAGGGCCGCATCGATCCGATCGCCGATATCGAGACCGTCGAGACCGAGCTGATGCTGGCCGATCTCGAGAGCTTGGAGCGGCGTGTCGACCTCTTGGAGAAGAAGGCGAAGGTCGGCGACAAGGAGGCGAAGGAAACGCTCGACCTCGTCAACCGCGCGCTCGCCTTGCTGCGCGCGGGCAAGCCCGCCCGCCTGGTCGAGCGCCGTCCCGAGGAGGAAAGGCCCTTCAGCCTGCTGGGGCTGCTCACCGCCAAGCCCGTTCTTTACGTCGCCAATGTCGATGAAGCCTCGGCGGCGACCGGCAACGAGTTTTCGCGTGGGGTCGAGGTGCGCGCCCATGCCGAAGGGGAGGGCGTGGTCGTCATTTCGGCGCAGATCGAGGCGGAGATCGCCGTGCTTCCGCCCTCCGACCGGGCCGAATACCTCGCCGCGATCGGCCTTGGCGAACCGGGCCTCAACCGCCTGATCCGGGCGGGCTACGAGTTGCTTGACCTCGTCACCTTTTTTACCGCGGGACCCAAGGAGGCGCGCGCCTGGACCCTGAAACGCGGAACCCGGGCGCCGCAGGCGGCCGGGACGATCCATACCGATTTCGAGCGCGGCTTCATCCGCGCCGAGACCATAGCCTATAATGACTATGTGGGACTCGGAGGCGAGGCGGGGGCCCGCGAGGCTGGCCGGCTGCGGCTCGAGGGGAAGGAATATGTCGTCGCCGACGGCGACGTCATGCATTTCCGCTTCGCCACCTGATGGTTCACTAAAGCAGTAGGGAACTGCCGGAAAACAGTCGTCGAAGTTTACGGACGTCGCCGGCAATCGAGCCTTGTACAGCATCGGCCTGCACCCTAATTACGGCAGAGCAGGAGGGCTGCCATGGATGATCCGCTCAAACTCATCGCGGTCGACCGCGAAGACCTCGACGTGGTTTCGACCCATCTCCAGGACGCCGTGGTCCGGATCGGCGACATTCACTGGCGGCCCGCCGAAAAGCGCTTCGTGATGGCGCTGAACCGGTTCGACTGGGAATGCGCCCTGTGCGGCCAGCCCCACTTCCAACGCCGCCGCACGGCGCTCCGGTTCGAGCGCGTCAATGCCTGCAAGTGCCGCAACATGCAGGCGCAGGACAAAGACTTGGTGCTCAATCTGCTGACCATCGAGTTTGTCGAAACCGATGCTCCCGGCGGCAGCATCATGCTGCTGTTCTCCGGCGGGGGAGAGTTGCGGCTGGACGTTGAGTGCCTGGAGGCGGAGCTTGCCGACCTCGGCCCGGTGTGGGATACGACCTGCTGTCCGGCGCACGGCGACGATTTGACGATCGCGTAAAGCCTTCCATCGTTCTCAGCGCGCCGACCGGTCCGGCGGCGGGCCGCAATCAAGCCCACATCGTCTTGCAGCACGGCTGCGACGGCCTGGGTATGCCGACCTGGGTGTTGCGTTCGTTTTATGCCAGTAGGCCATGCCGATCCGACTGAACACGCGCGAGCCTGGCTTCGACCAGCGATTTAGCGCCTTCTTGGCGACCAAGCGGGAAACCTCGCAGGATATCGAGGCGATGGTCCGCGCGATCATTGCCGACGTCGTCGCACGCGGCGACCGGGCGCTGCTCGACCTCACTTTGAAATTCGACCGCATCGACCTCACGGACCGCGGCCTGCGCATTCCGGCGGCGGAGATCGAAGGCGCGCTCGCGGTGTGCGATCCCGGCCAGCTTGCGGCGCTGCGCCTCGCGCGCGACCGGATCGAAGCCTACCACCGGCGACAACTCCCCAAGGACGAGCGGTTCACTGACTCGATCGGGGTCGAGCTTGGCTATCGCTGGCGTCCGGTCAGCGCCGTCGGCCTCTATGTGCCGGGCGGCACGGCGAGCTATCCGTCCTCGGTTTTGATGAATGCCGTGCCGGCGAAGGTCGCCGGCGTTGCGCGCCTCGCGATGGTCGCCCCGACCCCCGACGGCGCGGTCAATCCGCTGGTGCTGGCGGCGGCGCACCTTGCCGGCGTCGACGAGGTGTATCGGATCGGCGGCGCCCAGGCGGTCGCCGCGCTCGCTTATGGCACCGCGACGGTGGCGCCCGTCGACAAGATCGTCGGCCCCGGCAACGCCTATGTGGCGGCGGCGAAGCGCCTTGTGTTCGGCAAGGTCGGCATCGACATGATCGCGGGGCCGTCCGAGGTGCTGATCGTCGCCGATCGCGAGGCCAATCCCGACTGGGTCGCGGCCGACCTTCTCGCCCAGGCGGAGCACGACGCCGCCGCGCAGGCGATCCTGCTCACCGACGACGACGATCTCGCCGCCGACGTGGAACGCGCGGTCGCGGCGCAACTCGCGACGCTGCCGCGGAGCGACATCGCCGCAGCCTCCTGGCGCGACTACGGCGCGATCATTCGCGTCGGCAGGCTCGATGAAGCGCCGGCCCTGGTCGATGCGCTGGCGCCCGAGCATCTCGAGATCGTCGCGCGCCACGCCGACCAGCTTGCCGACGCCATACGTCATGCGGGCGCGATCTTCATCGGGCAGCATACGCCGGAAGCGATCGGCGATTATGTCGCCGGGTCGAATCACGTGCTGCCGACGGCGCGCTCCGCCCGCTTCTCGTCGGGCCTCGGCGTTCTCGACTTCATGAAGCGGACGGCGATTTTGAAATGCGGTCCTGACCAGCTCGCGGAGCTGGGGCCGGCGGCGATCGCGCTCGCCGAGGCCGAAGGGCTCGCAGCGCACGCCCGTTCGGTCGCAATTCGGCTGAACCGGCGATGATGGGCGAAGTCCAGCAAAGCAAATCGCCGAAACGACTCGTCGGGGTCACGCTCGACGAGGAATCGCTCGATCCGGGCAGCCGTGACGTCGAACACGAACGCGAGGTCGCGATCTACGATCTGCTCGAGGACAACTCGTTCGCCCCGGTCGGCCACGACGGCGGGCCTTACCGCCTTCACCTCCTGCATTCCGCCAATCGCCTGGTGTTCGACGTACGGCTCGATGACGAATCCCCGCTCGTCGCCCACCACCTGTCGCTGACGCCCTTTCGCCGGCTCGTGAAAGATTATTTCATGATGTGCGAAAGCTACTATCAAGCGATTCGCACGGCGACGCCGACGCAGATCGAGGCGATCGACATGGGGCGGCGCGGATTGCACAACGAGGGCACGGAGCTCCTGATGGAGCGGCTGAAGAACAAGATCGACATCGACTTCGACACGGCGCGTCGGCTGTTCACGTTGATCACCGTGCTGCACTGGAAGGGTTGAGCGGAATGGACGCGCCGACCCGCGCTGGGCCTCCCCACGCGGTGCTTTTTGCCTGCGCGCAAAACGCGGTGCGCTCGCCGATGGCGGCGGCGATGTTCCGGCGGCTGTTCGGCCAGATGAGCTATTCGCGCTCGGCCGGCGCGCGCAAAGGCGAGGCGGATCCGTTCGCGGTCGCGGTCATGGACGAGATCGGCATCGATCTCAGCAAGCATCGGCCGCGCACCTTCGAGGAACTCGAAGATCTGGATGGGCTGAATTTCGATCTCATCATCACGC
>JBDHRR010000060.1:0-22183 GCA_039807685.1 Burkholderiales bacterium | reverse complement strand
ACGGGACACGCGCTTCGCCGTCTCGACCCTCGAGCGCTGGTACTACGCCGCGCGCACCGCCGCCGATCCGGTGGCGGCGCTGCGCAACCGAGTGCGCGCGAACATCGGGCGCTTCCCGAGTCTGTCGCCGGTCACGGCCGAGGCGTTGATCGCGCAGTACCGCGAGCACCCGGGCTGGACGATCCAGTTGCACTACGACAACCTTCTCGTCGCGCTCGCCGGCAGCTGGTGTTCCCCACGCGCGTGGGGATGAACCGGCAGCAGGCGCGTACCAGTTCATCGCTTCAACGTGTTCCCCACGCGCGTGGGGATGAACCGCCATTCCCGCCGACGTTGCCAGAGTTTGTGCAGTGTTCCCCACGCGCGTGGGGATGAACCAAAGGAGGCGGACGCTCACCCCGACCTGACCGGGTGTTCCCCACGCGCGTGGGGATGAACCGGCACCGAGGAAGTGCCGATCCACTACGCGGCAGTGTTCCCCACGCGCGTGGGGATGAACCGGAAATTGCCTGCTTGTGACTTTTCGCTCCCAAGTGTTCCCCACGCGCGTGGGGATGAACCGGACGCCGGGCAGCGGGGCGATTTCCTCAAGAACGTGTTCCCCACGCGCGTGGGGATGAACCGCCTGGCAAGGCAGCCGAGTTCAGGATCAAGCGGTGTTCCCCACGCGCGTGGGGATGAACCGGTGCCCCCGCCGCGCTCCGAGAGAGCATCTACTCGCACCGCGTGCTTCGGCATGCCAGCCATACTTCCACCGCGCACTTGCGCCAGCGCACCGAGGCCTTCATCACCCAGCGCAATGCCGCACTGCGGCCGTTCAAGTGGACGTTCGCCGGCTTTGAGCTGCAAACTGGCGAACCCAAGACGTTCGCCCCGCATGCCCGCGCCTCTCGCCCAAGCCAACGCCGCTGAACTGCAGCGCCGCCTCGCCGATCTTACCGGCCACACCGCGGCCCACGTACGGCCCTACGGCAAGCATCTGCTGATCCAGATGCACCGCGACGACAGCATCGACACCGTGGCGCGCCTGACTGCGGTTAGTCGCGACAGATACATTGCCGCCTTTCGCAGCCATACTGGCCGCTGGGAGCCGTTACCGGGTTCCGCAGCCGACATGAAGCAAACCGCCGAACTCGTCACCACCCTCTTGGCTCCCTACTTGGAGCCATAATATGTGTAAGCCTGTTTGCCGGATGTTGTACTAGCGTTGTACTTCGTTCTGTCGGGACCGTGCGCGCGCGTTGACCCGGATCGAGCGCTCTTGACCGCGAGCCGCAGACGGCCTCGATGGATGCGACGACCAAAGCGTCTCTCCCGGGACAAGGTCCCGGGGGCGGCGCGGGAATGGTCGGGGTGAGAGGATTTGAACCTCCGGCCTCTACGTCCCGAACGTAGCGCTCTACCAGGCTAAGCTACACCCCGATGTATCGGTGGCGACGTCGACGCCGCGCAGCCGATCCATTGGCCTCATGGCGTCACCGCGCGGGAATGCCCGAGGACCACCGGGCGGATCGCGGATCGTCGCTGCTGCGCCACGAGCACCTGGCGCCGAACTGCAGCGCGCTAGTAGGTTCTCCGGGCAGCGAAAGCGCTCAATTCTAGCAAAATTTCCCGACTCGGAGAATCGGCGACGACAGCGAGGCACGCCGCCGCGCGATCCGCCTCGGCGATCGCGCGTTCCAGGGTATAGGCGAGCGCGCCGGTGTTCTGGAGCGCGGCGACCACGGGCGCGAAGTCGGTTCGCCCGCCCCCGGTAATCGCGTGGCGAATGATCGCAGCTTCGTCGGCGGTGCCGACAGCGAGTGCGCGGATCAGCGGGAGCGTCATCTTGCCCTCGGCGAGATCGTCGCCGATGTTCTTGCCGATGCTCTCCGCCGTGCCGGAGTAATCGAGCGCGTCGTCGACGAGCTGGAACGCGGTGCCGAGGTGCATGCCGTAGCGGGCGAGGGCGTCCTCGGTCGCGGCGTCGCTCGCCCCGAGGACGGCGCCCAGTCGGGCCGCGGCTTCGAAGAGGCGCGCGGTCTTGCGCTGGATCACGTTGACGTATGCGGCCTCGTCGAGATCGGCGTCACCGGCGTTCATGAGCTGCAGCACTTCGCCTTGCGCAATCGTGTTGGTCGTTTCGGCCAGGATTTCGAGTACGCGCGGGCGGCCGACCGCGACCATCATCTGGAACGCACGCGAATAGAGGAAATCGCCGACCAGCACCGAGGCGGCATTGCCGAACTCGGCGTTGGCCGTGGGATGCCCACGACGCAGCGACGATTCGTCGACGACGTCGTCGTGGAGGAGCGTGGCCGTATGGATCATTTCCACGACCGCGGCCAGTGTGTGGTGGTCGGTCCCGCGATAGCCCGTGGCCCCGGCCGTCAGCAGGAGCAGTGCCGGACGCAGCCGCTTGCCGCCACCGCCGATGATGTAATCGGCCACCTGGCGGATGAGCAGGACGTCGGAGTCGAGCGAGGCGCGCAGGACCCGATCCACGGCTGCCATGTCGGCACCGATCACCGGAGCGAGGAATTCGATGGTCACCAGGGGCGGAGGGCGGGAAGTGGAGCTTGCGCAACACGGCGCGCGCGATGGGGCGGCCCGCCATTCTACGCGACGGCCCGGGGGCGGTTTCGGCGTTTTCGAAGGGGCGCGGCGCTACCCTCGCGTCCGCTGCTGCAGGGACGCGTGCCTCGCGGGTGGTTTTGACAATTCAAGTGAATCCGCATTACAATTCAAGGCTTTCCCGAATTCTCCCGGCCGGGAAGGTGGCGACGGTGACGCCGGCGCCAGACACCGCAGCGGACACCATCCTGCCCGCCACGCGGTATCGAACGGGTCCCCATTGGAGTCACTCATGTACGCGGTCATAAAAACCGGTGGCAAGCAGTACAAGGTTGCCGTCGGCGAAAAACTCAAAGTAGAACAGATACCGGCGGACGTGGGCGCACAAGTTGTTCTCGATCAGGTTCTCATGGTCGGCGAAGGCGAGAGCGTCCGTCTCGGGCAACCGATCGTCGCGGGTGCGACGGTCACGGCAACGGTGGTCGCACACGGCCGCGGCGAGAAGGTGAAGATCTTCAAGATGCGCCGGCGCAAGCACTACCAGAAGCATCAGGGGCATCGGCAGGGTTTCACCGAGCTCAAGATCGACGCGATCGCCGGCTAATCAGGAGCACACGACCATGGCACACAAGAAGGCAGGCGGCAGTTCGCGCAACGGCCGGGACTCACAGGCCAAGCGGCTGGGCACGAAGGTGTACGGCGGCGAGGCGATCCGCGCTGGCGGGATCATCGTCCGCCAGCGTGGCACGCAGATCCACCCGGGTGTGAACGTCGGGATGGGCAAGGACTTCACGCTCTTCGCGCTCGTCGATGGCAAGGTGGAGTTTCGCGTTCGCGGCGCGAAGCAGGACAAGTTCGCCAACGTCGTCGAGGCAGCCCCGGCCGCCTGAACGAACGCAATACCACGCAGCGAAAGCCCGGCCGCGCGCCGGGCTTTTTGCTGGGTGCGCTCGCGATCGACGCGTCCAGTTACCTGGCGCCGAGGCGGGCGCTACGTCGGCTGACCGATGTTGAAGTCGGCGCGCGTCAGCACGAGGTCGTTCGACAGCGGAAAACCCTGCGCGAAGAGGCGAGCCTTCACCGCACGCTCGATCGCCTCGTGGTGGGTGCGCAATGCGGCCTGCACCGAATCGACGGTGGGGGTCACGCCGGCGAGGACGGTCTCCACCAGCGTCCACTCGATGTCCACGCGCAGCGACTTGCCGTCGACGCTGTAGAGTTGCTCGACGGGGAAGCCCGCCTGGACTTTCGGCTCGACGGGCAGGCGCTGGATGTTCATGGAATCTCCTCGGACGACGGGTGCGGAGGCGACAGTGTAGTGGAGGGGCGCCGAGGGGGGACGCTTCGCCGCACGGAATGCGACCCTCGCGACCGTATTGGTCGCGCAGTGGCGGTGGGCAGGGGGTGCGCCTCGCTCACTCGCTCCCTCCTTGGATCGGCGGCGTCGGAAGGGAGATCGGCGCGTCGGTCGCCGCTCGCTCGCTCGGCGACGCGCCTGCGGCCTCACCCGGCTGCGCCGGGTGCGCCTCGCTCACTCGACCCTGATGTTCTGTTCCTTGACGACCTTGGACCAGCGGGCGATCTCGTCGCGGATGAGACTGGCGTAAGTCTCGGGCGAACTCGCGATCACGTCGAAGCCAAGCCCCTGGAGCTTGTCCCGCACGTCGGCGCGCGACAGCGCCTTCACCAGCGTGCTGTTGAGCTTTTGCACCACGGCCGGATCCATGCCGGCGGGTCCCAGCACACCGTAGAACGGGGCAGCATCGAAGCCCTTGAAGCCCTGCTCCGAGAGTGTGGCGAGGTTGGGGAGGGACTTTGCGCGCTGCCCGGACACGATCGCGATCCCGCGGACCGTCCCGGCTTGCACCTGTGCGCCGGAGGGCACGATGGCATCGATGAGCAACGGTACCTGACCACCCATGACGTCCTTGAGCGCGGGCGCGATCCCGTTGTAGGCGACGTGCTCGCCGGGAATACCCTGCTGTGATCGGACCATTTCCCACCACAGATGCCCGTAACTGCCGATACCGCCGGACGTGTATTGCAGCGGCTGCGACTGCGCCTTGGCGTAGGCGACGAGTTCGGCCATCGACTTCACCGGCACCGCAGGATTGACGACCACGAGGAGCGGTTGCGTGACGACGAGCGAGATCGGCGTGAAGTCCTTGATCGCGTCGTACGGGAGCTTGCGACCCAGCGCGGTGTTGAACGCGATCGGAACTCCCGGGGCGAGCAGCGTGTAGCCATCCGGTTTGGCCTTGGCGACGAGATCGCTCCCGAGGATCTGGCCGCCGCCGGGCTTGTTCTCCACCACGACCGATTGGCCGAGTTCCTCGCTCCACGCCGGCGTGATCGCCCGGAAGGCAGTGTCGATGCCGCCGCCGGCGGCGACCGGCACGATGAGCCGTACCGGCTGCGAGGGGAACGTTCCCTGCGACATCGCACCCGACGCCGCGAGCGCGCACGTGGCGACCACGCTCGCGCCCGCGGCGCAACGCAAGAATGCAAGCAAGAGTCCGGACATTGGCGCCTCCTTGAGGAGCTAATATACTAGTCGACAAGCTGTGCGCGCCGCAAGCGCCGGACCGCGTTGCCGGTGTCGCGTTCGTCACCCGGGTGTCCGCCGTCACAAGGTCCGGCGCGGTCGACGATGCGGACGCTTGCGTCGTCGGCTCTTCCTTGCCATTTCTTGGAGGCGTACCCGTGATTGCACGTACCCCATCCACGCTCGGCATTACCGTGATGCCGGAGTGGTTCCAGTGCGAGGGTGTCGACGGGGTCCTCGATCGCATCCAGCGCACCGGCGCGACGGCGATCGTGACGAGCCCCTACGTGCTCGAGGTGGCCGCCGACGGCGAGGGCGGGCGCGAGCCGCCGCCGGACGGCGAGGCCGGCAAGGTGCGCCCGCTCGACCGCCCGCTCTTTGGTCGCCGGGAATTGTGGGTACGCACAGCGCCGTCGTTCGCCCACGATGGTTCCCGTTACGCCGGCCAGCGTTATCAGCCATCACCGCCATCGGCGCTTACCTGGAGGCACGGCGATCTGCTCGACAAGGCCATCGCTGCGGCGCGCACGCGCGGGATCGACGTCTACTTGCAGGTGATGGCAGCAAGCCCGCCCGGCTATCGTGTGCAGTTCTCGGGTGCGATCGACGAGGACCAATGCCTCGGTCCGGATCTCGCCCGTCACGATGCGCGGGTCGATCGCAATGCCTCGCTGGCGAGCGTTCATGTCACCCGATACATCGCGACACTCGTTGCCGAACTCGCGACCCGCTACCCAGACGCGACGGGAATTCGGCTCGACTGGCCCGAGTATCCGCCGTACGACTTCACGAGTGCGCTGTTCGACTTCAACCCCGCCGCCTGTGCGCTATTGCGCGATGCTGGGCACGACCCGGCTGCCATCGCGCGCGAGGTGCTCGCGTGGCGCAGCGGGCTGGCGGCAGCCGCCCGAGGTGCTGCCTCGCGCGGCGTCGACGCCGTCGGCCAGGCGCTCGATGCGGCGGGATGGAATTCGCTCTTCGGCCGCGACGGTGCCCTCGGCGCGTTGTTTGCAGCGAAGCGGCACGCGGTGCGTTCGCTGCTCCGCGAGGTGCGGGCAGCGCTCGATGCGGTCCCGGGGAGGCGGCGCCGCCTCGAGCCACAGGTATTCCCGCCGCCGTTCGATGCGATCTCCGGTTTCCCCATGCGAGAGTTGGAGGGGCTCGTCGATCGCGTCGGCGTCAAACTATATACGATGCACTGGCCGATGATCGCGCGCTACTGGGCGCGGGACCTTCTCGGGGTCGCGCCACCTGCCGCCCACGACGCGGTCACCGCCGCGGTGGCGCAGCGCCTGGGACTCGTCGACGGGGCGGTGGACGGGGCAATGCTGCACTATCCGGGCCCTTTACAGGCACACCCGGCGGGCCGCCGCGCGCAAGTCGCCAAGCTGCAGTCGGCGACCGAGGCAGCGGGAGCGGTACCCGTGATCGCCTTCGCGCACAGTTACGGCCCACTTGCGGACGTCCGCGCCAGGATCGCCCTCGCGCAGTCGACGGGCCTGTCGCTGTGGGTCAATCGCTACGGGTATCTGTCCGACGGCAAGCTCGCCATGCTTCGCGAAGTGCGGGCGTCGTGACAGCGTCGGCTTCCCTGATGCGAGCCCTGCCGCTGCCGGGTGCTGCGGATCGTGGACGCGGCCGTCCCTCCGAGAGTATCCGCGTGTATGCATCGCTGCGGCAGGGGATCCTCGAAGTGTCGCTCGTGCCGGGGGCGGTCCTCGCCGAGAGCGAGATGGCGGCGCGGTTCGGCACGAGTCGCACGCCGGTGCGCGAAGCGCTGTTGCGTCTGGCGGACGAAGGCCTCATCGAGATCAGGCCACAGCGCGGAACCTACGTCTCGCGCATCCGTCTCGATCGGCTCGAGGAAGCGCTCTTCGTGCGCATTGCCGTCGAAGGCGCCATTTTGCGCGAGCTTGCGGCTCGCGACGATCACGCTGCCCTCGCCGAGCACCTCGGCGGCCTCGTCGCGAGGCACGAGGAGGCGATCGATCGCGATGACATCGCAGCGACGCTGGAGGCCGATGCCGCATTCCATCGTGCCCTCGTCGAGGCGAGCGGACGGCCGGGCCTGTGGGACGTGATCGGCAAGGCGCGTGACCTGCATCACCGCGTGCGGGCGCTGGCGGCACCGGAAGGTCCCAATGCCCGTACGGCGCTCGCCGATCATCGCGGCATCGTGCGCGCCATCCGAACCGGGAACGGCGATCTCGCGTACCGGCGGTTGGCCACCCATCTCGGCCGCAATCGCGACCTTGCGCGAGTCTTCGCGGGGCGGCACCCGGACTATTTCGAATGATGCTGTCGACGCGGCAGCCGTGCGGCTGACGGGGAGCCCTACCGCCGCTCGATGTAGTACTGCATCCCCACCGCCAGCAATGCGAACGCGGCCAGGGGGAACGCCGCCGAGAACAGTGGTGACCAGTCGTTGAGCACGCCCAGATACGAGAAGAGTCGCTCGATGAGCCAGAACGCGAGCCCCAGCATGGTGCCGGCAAAGATGCGAAAACCCACGCCGCCCTGGCGGCGCTGGAATTGCGCGAACGGCAGCGCGAGCAGCATCATCACCAGCACCGCGACGGGGTAGAGGAGCTTCGACCACAGCGCGATCTCGAAGCGCGACGTCTTCTGCGCGCTGGTGCCGAGTACCTGGATGTTGTCCCAGAGCGTCGACAGCGCGAGGCGCTCCGGCGCCACCTGGTAGACGGTGAGGATCGATGGCTGCAGCACCGACGCCCACAGCCATTGGTCCTGGGTCGACGCCTTGGCCTCGTCGCGACCGAACTCGGTGATCTGCACCTTCTCGAGGCGCCAGCGACCGTCTCCCGCGTAGCGGCCGGACTCGGCGCTGCGCACCGTCGTGAGGCGGAGGTTCTTGTCGAACTCGTACATGCGCACGCCGACGAGCGTCATGTCGGCGAGGACGGTACGGATGTTCACGAAGGTGAGATCCTGCTTGAACCAGAAGCCGCTCTCGAATTGCTGCGCGACGACCCCGGTGGCGTTGCCCATCGCCGCCGCCCGCACCGTCTGCGCGAGGCGCTCGGCGGGCGGGGCCACGTACTCGCCGGCGAGGAACGTGGCGAGCGCGAGCGGAATGCCCACGCGCACCACGGCCCAGCTCACTTGCTTCATCGACGCCCCCGACGCCCGCATGACGGTGAACTCGGAGTTGGCGACGAGCTGCGAGATGGCGAACAGCGTCCCGATGAGCGCCGCCACCGGAAAAAGCTCGTAGACGCGCGATGGGACGTGCAGCGCGACGTACAGCAGTGCGGTGCTGATCGTATAGCCGCCGTGGCCGACGTCGCGTATCTCGTTGATGAGATCGAAGAACGTGAAGAGGCCGATCAGCGCCACGAACAGCAGCAGCGTGGTCAGCAGGACTTCGCGCCCGATGTAGCGGGTGAGGATGCGCACGTCAGCCCCGGCGTGGGCGCAGGCGCCCGAAGAGTCCGCGCAGCGACATCTGGTGCCGGAAGAGGAGCAGCACGACGACGAGCGCGGTGACGTGCGGGATCGCGAGCCCCGTCCACAGGCCGATCGTTCCTTGCGCGATCATGCTCTGCACGATGTTGATGCAGTTCGTGTAGAGCATGTAGAGGAACGCTGCGGCGACCAGGTTGAACGAGCGGCCCATGCGCGGATTGACGTAGGCGAGCGGAATGGCGAGCAGCGTCAGCACGACGGCGAGAATCGGCACCGAAATGCGCCAGAAGAGTTCCGCGCGCTCGCCGCGTCCGTCGCTGACGAGGAGCGCCGCCGTCGGCATTGCCTTGTTCGACACCGGGATCGCACGGACCTCGGCGGCCTCGATCCGCCGCCCGAGCTTGTCGAACTCGATGAGGCGGAAATTCGCGGTGCCGGCCTTGCCTTCGTAGCGGCGACCATCCTCGAGGACCACGAAACGATCGCCGTTGGGTTCCTCGACGAGATGCGCGAGACGGGCAACCGTCGTCGTATCCTTGCCGTCGTCCACCGAGTGCAGGAACACGTTGCGGATCCGACCGTCGACCGGATTGAAACTGTCGATGTAGACGACGATTCCGGCGCGGCGGAATTCGCGAAAGAGTCCGGGCGAGAGGATCGACAGTTCTTCCCGCTGCTCGAGTTGTCGTTCGTACTCGAGCTTGCGCTGCTCGGCCCACGGCGAGAGGAACAGCGACAGCAGCACGACCGCCACCAGGAAGGGTGCCGAGAAATAGACGATCGGGCGCAGGCAGGCGGCGAGCGATACGCCGGAGGTGAACCAGACCACCATCTCGCTGTCGCGGTACCAGCGCGACAGTGTGAGGAGCACCGTGAGGAACAGCGCCAGCGCCAGCAGGATGTTCAGATAGAACATGGCGTTGAAGCCGATCAACGCCAGCACGCCGTTGGTCGCCACGGCGCCGCCCGCAGCGCGGGCGAGAATGCGGATCACCGATTGCGTGAAGAGGATCGCGAGGAGGACGACGAAGAGTCCGATCGCGGTTGCGGTCAGCTCCCGGACGAGGCTACGGCGGAAGATCATGACGCCGGGAAAAGTTTTGACTTTTTTTTAGGGTTTTGCCGATAATGCGCGGCACGACGTGTAACCCTAACAAAAGATCGGCGGGAGACGAGGAAGCGCAATGGAATTTACCATAAAAAGCGGGAGCCCCGAGAAGCAGCGCAGCGCCTGTGTCGTGGTCGGTGTCTTCGACAACCGCAAGTTGTCGCTGTCGGCGGAGCTCATCGATCGGGCGAGTAACGGCTACATCAGCGAAATCATCCGTCGCGGCGACATGGAAGGCAAGCTGGGCGCCACGCTGTTGCTGCACAACGTGCGCGGCACGCTGGCCGACCGCGTACTCCTCGTCGGACTGGGGAAGGAGCGCGACTTCCGCGACCGCGAGTTCCGGTCGGCGATCCGGTCGACGGTAAAGCTCCTGAACGAGACGGGCTCCTATGAGGCGGTGATCTATCTCACCGAGGAGAAGGTCAAGCGGCGCGAGGTCGTCTGGCGCGTCGAGCACGCGGTCGTGGTGGCGATGGAGACCGTGTACCGCTTCGAGCAGATGAAGAGCCAGCCCACCGAGGTGCGGCGGCCGCTGCGCAAGCTCACGCTGTCGGTGCCGCAGCGCTCGGACCTCGCTGCCGGCGAGAAGGCGGCGGCGCTGGGGATGGCGATTGCGCAGGGCATCGACCTCGCGCGTGATCTCGGCAACCTGCCCGCCAACGTGTGCACGCCGACGTACCTGGGCGAGCGGGCGCAGCAACTTGCCGCCGAGTTCCCCACCATCCAGTGCAAGGTGCTCGAGCGCAAGGAGATCGAGGAGCTCAAGATGGGCTCGTTCCTCTCGGTGACCAACGGCAGCGACGAGCCGCCGCGGTTCATCGTGCTGGAGTACATGCAAGCGCCGCGCAAGCAGGCGAAGCCCTGCGTGCTGGTCGGGAAGGGCATCACCTTCGACACCGGCGGCATCTCGATCAAGCCGGCGGCCAGCATGGACGAGATGAAGTTCGACATGTGCGGCGCGGCGTCGGTGCTGGGGACGTTCCGCGCGATCGCCGGCATGCAGGCGCCGGTGAACGTCGTCGGCCTCATTCCTGCGTGCGAGAACATGCCGTCGGGCCGCGCCACGAAGCCTGGCGACATCTTCACGAGCATGTCCGGACAGACGATCGAGGTGCTCAACACCGATGCCGAGGGGAGGCTCGTCCTCGCCGATGCGCTGACCTACGCCGAGCGCTACGAGCCGGAGGCCGTCGTCGACATCGCGACGCTCACCGGCGCCATGGTGATCGCGCTGGGCCACGTCGCGAGCGGGCTGTTCAGCAACAGCGAGGCGCTCGCCCGCGCACTGCTCACTGCCGGCGACGACGCGCACGACCGGGTCTGGCAGATGCCGCTGTGGGACGACTACCAGGAAGGACTCACCAGCAATTTTGCCGATTTCGCCAATGTCGCGGGACGCCCCGGTGGCAGCATCACCGCCGCCTGCTTCCTGTCGCGCTTCACCAAGAAATACGACTGGGCGCACCTCGACATCGCCGGCACCGCGTGGAAGGAAGGGAAGGAGAAGGGGGCCACCGGGCGGCCGGTGGCGCTGCTTGCCACCTGGCTGGCCACGCGACAGAGCGCCGTCGCCTAGCGAATCCGTGGGCGATGACGGTCATCGACTTCTATCACTCGGCGGCTGACCGTCTGGCGGTGGTGGTGCGGCTGGTTGCCAAGGAGGCTCCCGCCCGCACGCCGGTGCGCATTCTCACTCCCGACGCCGGGACGACGGAGAGCGTCGATCGAATCCTGTGGCAGGCACCACCCACGGGCTTCCTTCCGCATTGCCGGATGGACAGCCCGCTCGCGGCGGCGACCCCGGTGTGGATCGACCATCGACTGGAGCACGCCGGACCGGCGAGCATCCTCGTGAACCTGTGCGCCGATCCGCCGCCTTTTTTCAGCCGCTTCGAGCGGCTGATCGAGGTGGTGACCGGCGAAGAGGCCGATGTCCTCGCCGGACGCCAGCGCTTCCGCTACTACCGCGAGCGAGGGTACGAATTGCGCGCCCACGATGCCCGGAAATACGACTAGGATGCATGTCCCTGTCCATGGCATGAGCGGACCCTGACATGCCGACCGCACGCGAACTGCTCGACCAGGCCGACGCGCTGATGCGCCGCAATCGCGCGGGGCAGGTCGACGACATTCCCGTACTCACCGACGTCGCACAGGTGCTTCCAGAGGCACGCGTGCTGCGTGGTCGTGGCGCGCAAGCACGCACGCCGGTACCTGTCGCTCCGCACCCGGACGAGGCGGATTCGCTCATCGCACCGGACGAGGGCGACTCGGTCGGCACCGCCGACGAAGGCGACTCGATCATCGCTGCCGACGAAGGGGACTCGGCCGCCACCGCCGAGGAGGAGGACTCGATCCCGACCGTCGACGAGGGCGATTCGATCATCGCTGCCGCCGACGATGACTGGATGCCATCGGAGGAGGGCGACTCGATCCCGACGCTGACCGAGCGCGTGGCGCCGGTGGCCACGGCCGGCGTCGACGCGCCGGGCGCAACGGTGGTCGACGCCGACGGCGAGCCGTCGGATTGGCTGCTGCAGCCGGACGACGATGCCTCGTCGGCGGGTGCCGTATCGGCACCCGCGCCGAGTGCACCGTCGATCGACGTGGTCGCGATGCCGGTGCCCGACCCACTGCCCGTCGCGATGGCCGCAGCGGAAGCCGGGGCGCCTTCCGGATCGGCGGCGGAACTCGAGCTTCCCGCGGCCGCCATGCCCGCCGCTCCGGTGCCCGCAGCAAATCAGGACGACGCCTACTGGCAGGGCGTGGCCGAAGACGTGCGCATGCAGGTCCTGCAGCGGATCGACATCTTCACCGACACGGGCTTGCGAGAGCAACTCGCCGCGCGCCTGCAGCCGATCGTCGATCGCGCGAGCGCGGATCTCGTTGCCACTATCAACCAGCACGTGGGCGATCTCCTGCGCGCCTACGTCGCCGAGGCGATCGAACGCGAGATCGACAGCTGGCGGCGCAGTCACTGACGTCGCGCGGGCCACGGCCCGCACTGTCATCGCATCGCCGGTCGGTAGCGGACGGCGGCCGCTACTTGAGGACCCACTGCGGCGTCTCGCCACCGGTGCTGCGCGATACCTTCACGCGGTATTCGTAGCGATCGGGGCGATACAGGCCCTGGATCAATTCGATCGGGCGCTCGTCGGCATTGCGCACGATGCGGGTGAGTTCGACGAGCGGGGCGCCGACGTCGATCTGCAGCAATCGCGCCACCTCGAGGTCGGCGAGCGTCGCGCTCACCCGTTGCTCGGCGGTGCCGGCTTCCACGCCCGCGGCGACCAGCGTCGCGAGCACGGTGCGGTTGCCGAGTGCCTGGCGATCGACGAGCGCAGCCTCCGGTTCGCGCAGGAAGCAGCGCGTGTACGAGAACGGACCCTTGCGATCGGAGCGCACGCGTTCGATGGCAAGGCCGATCGACCCCACCGGACAATCGAGGAGCTGCGCGACCTCCGCCGGCAGCGCCAGGCGCTCGAACGACAGCAGGCGCACGTGGGTCGTTCGCTCGGCATCGGCGACCGCCTCGAGCAGGCCGCCGAAATTGAGTTTCTCGGGCGCTCTGGTCGCCACCGCAAACGTTCCGCGGCCGCGCGTTCGGATGATGAGCTTTTCCTGCTCGAGCAGGCGCAGCGCATTGCGGATCGTGACGCGGGCGACGGCAAACTCGGCCGCAAACGCTTCCTCGGTCGGCATCGCCCGGTCGGGTGGCCAGACACCCGCGAGAAGCCGCTGGCGCAGCAGCGAGTAGATCTGGTAGTAGCGGGGGACGACGTCGGAGACGAGTTGCTGCCGCGCAGCCGGCGCCGCTCGCGACCGCGTAGACGCGCGTCCCGCGGGCGCTGCATCGTACGCGGCACGCCGCCGCGTCGCGCGACGTGCGCTCTTGGTCGCACGCGGTTTGTGGTTCGCCATCGGAAGCCTGCCGGGACCTGGGTGCGATCGGTGGAGCGCCGATTCTCGCATGCCGGCGGCGGCAGGCGCGCAGGCTTTCGCGCCGCGCGTCGCGCTACGGTCGCCGCTGCCGGGCGGACCCGTATTGACAAGGCGGCGCCCGCGAATTAGTATTCGCAATAGAACAACATAAGTTCTATTCACGATACATACGCATTGCGCGGCGCGACCGTCGCGCCGAGGAGCCATGACAACCAGCACCGAAAGCGAGAAGGTTCCGGCGGTTCATGCCGCGGGCCCACGGTCAGCAGCACTCGGGCAGCGCGCCGCTGCGGTTTTCCCCGATGCCCGCCTGACGGCCGCGGATACGCGGCCGATCCCACTCGTGATGGCGCGCGGCGCCGGCGACCGGATCCACGACGTCGACGGGCGCGAGTACCTCGACTTCCACCTCTCCTCCGGAGCGCTGGTCGCCGGTCACGCGCACCCGGAAGTGCAGGCGGCGCTGCGCCAGCAGGTCGAGGCCGGAGGCAATTTCGGTGCGCTCAACGTCGCCGCGATCGAGCTCGCGGAGCGCATCGTCGCCGCGGTGCCGTCGGTCGAGTGCGTGAAGCTGGTGGTGTCGGGCACCGAGGCCACGCTGCACGCGATTCGCATGGCGCGCGCATACACGGGACGCGATCTCATCGTCCGCTTCGAGGGTGCCTACCACGGGCACCTCGACATGGTGTCGCTCAGCAACAAGCTGGCGCCGCTCGGCCCTGCCGATCGGGGCAGCACTCCGGATACGCGGCCGATCCCGGACTGCCCGGGCATCCCACAGGCGATCCAGGACCTGTGTCTGATTGCCCCGTTCAACGATGCCGACGCGCTGCGGCGCATCATGGCCGAGCACGGCAGCCGCATCGCCTGCGTGATCATGGAGCCGTTCCAGCGCTTCATCGCGCCGCAGCCGGGCTTCCTGCAGGCGGTGCGCGAGATCACCACCGAACATGGCACGCTCCTCGTTTTCGACGAGATCGTCACCGGCTTTCGCTTCGGCTTGGGTGGCGCGCAGGAACACTACGGCGTGCGTCCCGACCTCACCACGCTCGGCAAGATCATCGGCGCGGGCTACCCCAACGGAGCGATCGGCGGGTCGGCAGCGATCATGAAAGCGCTCTTCGGCAAGGGCGCGCGTGCGCCGGTCTACCTGGCCGGCACCTTCGCCGGGCAGGCGGTGGCGGCGGCGGGTGGGGCCAGGACGCTCGAACTGCTCGCGCGTCCGGGGGCGTACGAGCACTTGTTCGCACTTGGCGAACGCGCCCGCGGCGGCCTGCGCGAGGCCTTCACGCGCCGCGGCATTCCCGGGCGCGTATTCGGCGTCGGGCCGCTGTTCCACCTGCACTTCGACGATGCCGACGTGGCCAACGCGCGCGATGCGCTGGGTGAGGACAAGGCGATGCGCAAGCGGGTGTGGGATGGCCTCCTCGCACGCGGCGTGCATATCACCGGCGGGCGCGGCTTCGTGAGCTTGCAGCACACCACGGCGACGGTCGATGCGCTCGTCGACCGCTTCGACGCCGTGCTCCAGAACCTGTGAGGTAGGAACCGTGATCGAAATCGGAATCGATGTAGGCGGCACGTTCACCGACGTCGTGCTGCTCGACCGCGCGGCGGGGCGGGTCGAAGTCGCCAAGACGGCGTCGACGCCCAAGGACCAGTCGATCGGCATTCTCAACGGATTGGCGCGGCTCGCTGTCGATCCGGGGAAGATGGACCGCTTCGCGCACGGTTCGACGGTGGCGACCAATACCGTGCTCGAGCGCAAGGGTGCCGTGGTGGCGCTCCTGACGACCGCCGGCTTCCGCGACCTGCTGGAGATCGGCCGAACCAATCGCAGCAAGGTCTACGACATCAAGCTCGCGAAGCCGGCGCCGCTCGTCGCGCGTCCGTTGCGTTTCGAGATCCGCCAGCGCCGCTTCGTGAATGGCGAGGCGGCGGTCGCGCTGCACGAGGACGACGTGCGGGCGGCGGCGCGAGCCTGTGTCGCTGCCGGCGTCGAGGCGGTCGCGGTCTGCTTCCTGCACTCGTACCTCGACGGCACGGACGAGCAGCGCGCAGCGGAGATCGTGCGCGAGGTCGCGCCATCACTGCACGTCACCACGTCGGCCGACGTGGTGCGCGAGTACAAGGAATACGAGCGCTTCTCGACCGCGGCGCTCAATGCCTACGTGATGCCGGTGATGGATCGCTACCTCGCCCGGCTGGAGGCGCGCCTCGCCGACGCGGGATGTCACGAGCCCATCGAGATGATGAAATCCTCCGGCGGACTCATGCGGGCGAGCACCGCCCGTCGCTATCCGGTCGAGACGCTGCTGTCGGGGCCGGTCGCCGGGGTGATGGGTGCGATCCACCTCGCCGAGCGCGCGGGCTTCCCCAATCTCATCACCTACGACATGGGTGGCACCTCGACCGACGTCGCACTCATCGCCGACGGCAAGGTGACGCGCACCGCGGAGACGCGCATCTCCAATCTTCCCGTCAAGACGCAGATGATCGACATCAAGACGGTGGGCGCCGGCGGCGGGTCGATCGCCAGCATCATCGCGGGGCGCACGCTGAAGGTCGGGCCGCACAGCGCGGGCGCCGACCCCGGCCCCGCCTGCTACGGGAAGGGGGGCAACGAGCCCACGGTCACCGACGCCAACCTGATGCTGGGCAGATTGTCGTCGAGCTACGCGCTCGGCGGCGAGATCACGATCCAGCCCGAACGCGCCCGTGCCGTGATCGGCGAGATCGCCGGGCGCCTGGGGCTCGCTCCGGAGCTGATGGCCGACGGCATCCTGAAGCTCGTCAACGTCACCATGGCCTCCGCGATCCGCGAGATCTCGATCCAGCGCGGTCACGATCCGCGCGACTTCGCGCTGATCGCCTTCGGTGGCGCGGGTCCCATGCACGCCTGCGACCTCGCACGCGACCTCGCGATTCCGCGCGTCGTGGTGCCGCCCGCGCCGGGCAACCTCTGCGCTTTCGGACTCCTCGTGACCGACGTCGTCGCAGAGCGCTCGGAAACCTTGCTCGCGCCCACCTCGACGGTCGACGTCGGCGAACTGGGTGCCCGCTTCGAACGCCTCGCGCGAGCGGCGGTCGACGAGCTGGAGCACGACGGCATTCCGGCCGACACCATCCGGGTGACCTGCACGGCCGACATGCGCTACGTGGGACAGAAGTCCGAACTCGTCGTTCCGGTCGACCGCGGGCAGCTGACGCTCGCGGCCATCGAGGAGGCGTTCTTCCGCGTCTACGCCGAACGCTACGGGCACGAGCGGCGCGTGGCGCCCACCGAGATCGTCAACGTGCGGGTGATGGCCACCGGTGCGATCGAGAAGGCCGACCTCGCGCGGCTCTCGCCGCCGCCCGCCAATCCGCAGTCGGACGCCGACGGCATCCTCGAGCGTCGCCGCGTGTTCTTCGCGCAGACGGGGTGGGTCGACTGTCCCGTGTACGACCGCTATCGGCTCGCCGCCGACCGGCACGTCGATGGGCCGGCCATCGTCGAGGAGCTTGGCGCGACGACCGTGGTGGGACCGACCGACAGCTTCACGATCGACGCCCAGCACAACCTCGTCGTCACCATCGGCAACGAAAGGAACTGACATGGTCGATCCGATCACCCTGGAGGTCATCCAGGAGCGTCTCATCTCCATCGTGCGCGAGATGCGCGCCACGCTCGCCCGCGTGGCGTATTCGTCGGTGCTCTACGAGGCGCGCGACTTCTCCTGCGTGATCATGAATGCGCGCGGCGATGCAGTTGCGGTTTCCGAGGACAATCCCGGGCACATCATTCCGCTGCCGTGGTCGGTGCGCATCGCCATCGCGCGCTTCGGTGACGACATCCATCCCGGCGACGTGATCCTCATCAACGATCCGTATTCAGGCGGCACGCACCTCAACGACGTGGCGGTGATCTGCCCGGTCTTCGTCGGCGGCAAGCTCCTGCTGTTCCCGGCGATCCGGGCGCACTGGGCGGACGTCGGCGGCATGACGCCGGGGAGCCTGTCGGGGACCTCGACCGAGATCTTTCAGGAAGGCGTGCGCATTCCGCCGATCAAGATCTACGAGCGGGGCAAGCTCGTCACCGGCGTCGCCGATCTCATGTTCGCCAACATGCGCGTCGAGGCGGAACGCCGCGGTGACTTGCAGGCGATGCTCGAGACCTGCCGCACGGCCGAGCGGCGCATCGTGGAGATGGTCGGCAAGTTCGGCATGGACACGCTGCTCGAGGCGATCGACGTCATCCTCGATCGCACCGAGAGCCATATCCGCGAGCTCGTCGATCGCATTCCGGACGGCAGCTACGTCTACGAGGATTACCTCGATGCCTCCGGCACCAGCCACGATCCGGTGCTGCTGAAAGCGCGCATCGACATCGCCGGCAGCGACATCCGCGTCGATTTCAGCGGCACCGCGGCGCAGGTCGCGGGCCCCATCAACGCGTCGCTGGCGGTGACCACCACGGCGGTATTCACGATCCTCAAGACGGTGCTCGACCCCGACCTGCCGGTCAACCAGGGGGCGTTCCGGCCGGTTACCGTGACCGCACCGCTGGGAACGATCCTCAATGCGCGCTTTCCCGCAGCCTGCGGGGGGTTTGCCGAAATCCGGCGGCGCACGCAGTCGGTGGTGATGGGTGCGCTCTCGCGCGCCCTGCCCGACGCGATCGCTGGCGACGTCAAGGGCACCGCCAATCATTGCTACGTCGGCGGCCTCAATCCGACCACCCACGCCCACTTCATCTTCTACGAATATCCGGCGGGTGGCACCGGCGGCTACCGCGAGGCGGACGGCTCGTCGGCGTTCCGCTCGTTCGACGAGGGCGACTTCTCGTCGATCCAGCCGGTCGAATCGATCGAGAACGAGCTGCCGATCGTCATCGAGAGGACGGAGTTGCGGATCGATTCCGGCGGTGCCGGCACCAGCCGCGGTGGGCTCGGCATCGAGCGCGACGTGCGCGTGGCGACCGATCGCGCGACGTATTCGGTGCTGTCCGATCGCTGCGTGATTCCACCCTACGGCGTGCATGGTGGCGGCGCAGGCGCACCCAACAGTTTCACCTACCGGCGCGGTCGCGACGAATACCAGCCCGGCAAGGTCCCGGGAAAGGCGACCGGCTGCCAGCTCGTGCGCGGCGACGTGGTGTTGATGCGCTCGGCCGGCGGCGGCGGCTTTGGCGATCCGCTGGCGCGTGATCCGGAGCGCGTTCGCGAGGACGTGGCCACCGGCTACGTCACCGTCGATGCCGCTGCCGAGGCGTACGGCGTCGTGCTCACCGTGCAAGGCGAGGTCGATGTGGTCGCGACGCGCACGCGCCGGGCGGCGCTCGCTGAGCGGCGCACCCGTCTCGTGGTGGCCGCGCACGCGCTGGCCGCCGACGAATACCGGCACGGCCGGCGCTACGTCCGGTTCAATCCGGTGACGGCGACGCGCTTGAGCCTCGTCGCCGATGCCCCGATCGAGCTCGTGGTGCCGATCGGCGCGCCGCTGCGCGCGTGGGTGGCCATCGACGCCACGGTACCCGAGGATGCACTGTGGATCGGCGTCGAAGGCAGCGCCATGATCGGCGTGGCGTCGGGCGATCGTATCGAGGTGCGCGCACTGCCGCTCGGAGCGCGGCTCAAGATGGCGGTCGATGTGGCACCTGCCGGCGTCGCCGCCGAGCGCGAGGTGGTGAAGGCATGAAGCGCCTGCTGACGAGCTTCATCGCCGGCGATACGCTGGGCGCCGTGGGCACGGCGCGGCGAGCCACTGCTGCATCGGCCGGGCGCGCGTCACCGCGGAGGGTCGTGTCGTGATCGCGCCGGCACCGGCGCCCGCGGCAGCGCCATTCGACCTCGGCTTCGCCGGCAAGCGCGCCGTGGTCAGCGGGGCCGGCGGGACGATCGGCCGCCTCCTCTGTCGAGAGCTGGCCGCGCAGGGCGCGACGGTTTACGCGCTCGATCTTGCCGCACCGCAGTTCGCGGAGTCGAAGGTGCGCGGTCTTGCCGTCGACGTGCGCTCGGCGGCGGCGATCGGCGAGGCGGCGAACACGATCCTCGCCGATGGTCCGCTCGACATCCTCGTCAATGCGCACGGGCTGCAGATCCGCGCGAGCGCGCTCGATTGCACCGACGAGATGCTGTCGACCATCCTCGACGTCAATCTGGGCGGCTGCTGGCGCCTGTGCCGCGCCTTTGGGCCGGCGATGCGCGCGAACGGTGGCGCGATCGTGAACATCGCGAGCATCAACGGAATCCTCGCCGCGAAGACCGGTGCGGCCTACGGCGTGTCGAAGGCGGCGCTCATCCACTTCACGCGCATCCTCGCGCTGGAACTCGCGCCGACGGTGCGCGTGAACGCGGTCGCGCCCACTGCGGTGCGCTCGGCGATGACCGAGGATCTCTTTGTCGATCCGGCGTACGAGGCCGCCAAGAACGCCGCGATTCCCCTCGGCCGCGTCGCCACCGCTGCCGACGTGGCCGACGTCGTCCTGATGCTCGCGTCGAGCCGGACCGCCATGGTGACCGGCCAGACGTGGAACGTCGACGGCGGCATCTCGCTACCCTGAACGAATGCAGCCCATGCCATCCGGCATGGTGCAGCGTGCGCGGCACCCGGCAGGGGGTGTCGCGCGTGCCGTTACTCCACCTGCCATGCACCATTTGCAAGGAGACATCGCGTGCTGAACGTCATGAGGCTGAGCCTCGCCGATGCCAAGATCATTCTCGACGCCTGCGAACAGAAGGCGATCGAGGTCGGTACCCCGAAGGACATCGCCGTCGTCGACGAGAGCGGCCATCTCATCGCCTTCCGGCGGATGGATGGCGCCAAGTTTTCCTCCGTCGAGATCGCGATCAACAAGGCGTTCACGTCGGCGGGCGGCGGCCGCGCCACGCGTGATTACAAGGCGGTCGCCGGTCCGACCGGCCCGGCCTTCGGCCTGCACACGCAGTTCCAGGGTCGCTTCACGATCCTTGGGGGCGGCATTCCAGTCATGGTCGACCAGCAGATCGTCGGCGCGGTGGGCGTGAGTTCGGGTGCAGCCGACGAGGATCATGCGGTGGCCGAAGCGGGCATCGCGGCCTTCCACGCCGCGCGCGGCGGCGCCTGAACGGCTGCGGCTATCGCTCCGGCGCTTCGGTGCCGGGGCGATAGATCTCGACGCGCCGATGGTTCCAGTCGCTGAGGTCGGCGGTGGCGTCGACGAAGAACTTCCCCGGCCGACGGCCGGGCGCGGCGTCGTCCGAGAAGGCGAAGCGATCGGCGTCACGCGCGCGCTCGACGATCGCCCAGAGCACGTCCGATGCGAGGCGTGAGCCCACGTCCCGGTTGACCGCGACGAAGCCGCGCACGCTGGAGATGCCCCACAGGTGCTCGGCGAGCGCAGCGGGTCGGTAGCCTTCCGCGACGACGAGCACGGCGAGACGTCCGCCGGCGTAGTGCGGGAGGTCGTAGCGCAGCAGTTCCGGGGTGTCGCGCTTCACGCGCTCGAGCACCGCGCGGGGGCCGAGCGTGATGAGCTCGACATGCTCGCGCGAGACGCCGCCGGAGATCGAATGGAACCAGGGTGTGCGCCGCACCTGGAGCGCGTCGACGACGCAGGTCGGATTGCGCTCGCGCAGCGAGTAAAGTCCCTTCTGGTCGCCGACCGGTCCCTCGCGCGCGTAGCGGGGGACGAGGCGTCCGGTCAGCACGTATTCGCAGCCGACGGGGATCGGCAGCGGGTCGCCGGTGAAGGTGAGGGCGCCGCCGGCGAGCGATTGCGCGACCGCGAGCTTGTCGACGTCGCTGCCGACGTTCACGCAGGCGAGCAGCGTGATCGGCGGCGGGGCGCCGACGAGGATCGCCACCGGCAACGCGTCGCCCCCGTGCAATGCGGTCTCGACGATCCGGCGGATGCGCGCGGTCGCCGGATTCACCAGGACTTCGTTGCCGCCGACGATCGCCATCCGCACGAAACACAGATGATGCGCGCCCGATGCCGGATCGCGCGCGAGCAGGATCCCCGAGGTGAGGTACGGCGTGGCATCGTGTTGGCTGTAGCGCATCACCGGCAGTTGTCGCGCGAGGTCGGGAGAGGCGATCACGTCGACATCGCCGGTTGCGGCGGTGCTGCGTGCCAGCGCCGCCGGATTGGCGATCGCCGCATCGAGCCGCGTGAAGAGCGTCGCATAGTCAGGCGCGCCGAGCGAACGGCACACCCGCCGAGCCGAGCCGTACAGGTTGCCGACGATGCGCGCGGCCGTATCCTCGACGTGGTCGAAGACGAGCGCGCGGTTGCCGCGACGCTCTTCGCGTCGCACCCGCTCCGGGATCGCGCCGCGGTCGATCATCGCCTCGACCCGGCTCGCTTCGCCGGCCGCCTCGCATGCCTTCACCGCCGACCTGAAATCCACGTCTTCCTCCGTGCAGGGCACTGCTGCCGCGGCCTTGCCGCCGCCCGACGCGCTGCCGGACATGGCGGCCGCGCCGTGGTTCACATCGCTACATTCCGGGCAGCGCGCCCGCAGCACCGGCCGCCACGAGCACGCGGTCTTCGATGCGCCCGACCAGTCGACCGTGCGCAGCTTGCGTCACTCGCTTGATCTCGATCCACTCGGGATCGGCAAGGAACGACGTCCACGCGCCAT
>JBDHRR010000059.1:0-22237 GCA_039807685.1 Burkholderiales bacterium | reverse complement strand
TCGGATAGACCGTGAGGTCGTAGTACAGGGCACGACGCTCGTTGTTCATGTTCGTGACCGAGATGTTGTCCGACCAGACAGCGTGCGGGATGATTTCCTGCGCCCACACGCCGCTGGCGGTCATCGGCGCGCCCGGTGCCGCGCGCCGGGTGTGCGGCCCCAGGCTGTCGATGCGAAACTCGTAGCCCGGCGTGCGCAGATTCCAGACGATGGCGACCACCTTCTGCCGCGTGCCCATCTGCACGTTGCCGTCGTCGGCGAGCGATAGCTTCTTGCCGCCGCGCCCGTCGTCGACGACCGCGACGTCGATCGCGCAGGCGGGAAAGAAGCATTCGGTTGCGTTGGCGAACGGCTTGGGCTCTTGCGTGGTGCAACCGGCCGCAGCGACGACCGTGACGGCGACGATGGCGAGATGGCGGAGCAGCATGCAAAGATCCTTTGCGTGAGGAGGATGGGTCGCCCGGCGTCGGCTCATTCGCCATCGAGGAAGCTGCGGAGCTTCTCGGACCGCGACGGGTGGCGCAGCTTGCGCAGCGCCTTGGCCTCGATCTGGCGGATGCGCTCGCGGGTGACGTCGAACTGCTTGCCGACTTCCTCGAGCGTGTGGTCGGTGTTCATCTCGATCCCGAAGCGCATGCGCAGCACCTTTGCCTCGCGCGGCGTCAGCGTATCGAGGATGTCCTTGCAGACGTCGCGCAGACTCGCGTTGACGGCCGCATCCGAGGGCGCGACGGTCGACTGGTCCTCGATGAAGTCGCCGAGATGCGAGTCATCGTCGTCGCCGATCGGCGTCTCCATCGAGATCGGCTCCTTGGAGATCTTGAGGATCTTGCGGATCTTGTCCTCGGGCATCTCCATCTTCACGGCGAGCGTTGCCGGATCGGGCTCCTGACCGGTCTCCTGCAGGATCTGCCGCGAGATGCGGTTCATCTTGTTGATCGTCTCGATCATGTGCACCGGGATGCGGATGGTGCGCGCCTGGTCGGCGATCGATCGCGTGATCGCCTGGCGGATCCACCACGTCGCGTACGTCGAGAACTTGTAGCCGCGGCGGTATTCGAACTTGTCGACCGCCTTCATGAGGCCGATGTTGCCCTCCTGGATGAGGTCGAGGAACTGCAGGCCACGGTTGGTGTACTTCTTGGCGATCGAAATCACGAGACGCAGGTTGGCCTCGGTCATCTCGCGCTTCGCCTTGCGCGCCTTGGCCTCGCCCGTCGACATCTGCTTGTTGATTTCCTTGAGGTCGCGCAAGGGGACCATCACGCGCGTCTGCAGGTCGATGAGCTTCTGCTGCAACTCGACGATCGCCTGCCGGTACTTGGCGAGTTGCTCGCTGTACGGGTGGCGTGCGCTTACCTCGCGATCGATCCAGCGCAGCGACGTCTCGTTGGTCGGGAACATCTTGATGAAATCCGGGCGCGGCATGCCGCCCTTGTTCACCACGAGGTCCTGGATCTTGCGCTCGATCTGGCGGATGTTGTCGACCTCGCTGCGCACGCTGTCGCACAGGCGCTCGACCTGCCGCGCCGAGAAGCGGATCTGCATCAGCTCGCTGCTGACCTTCTTCTGCAGCTCGAGGTATTTCGGCGCCTTGTGCCCTTCCTTCTGCAGCACGACGAGCATCCGCTGGAAGTGCTTGCGGACGACGGCGAAGTGCTCCATCGCGGCGAGCTTGAGGCGCTCCAGATTCTCGCTGGCGATGGCGCCGGCATCGGCCGCCTCGTCTTCGTCCGTCTCCTCCTCGGACTCGGCGGGCGAGGCTTCCTCCATCGCCGCGAGATCCTCGTTGAAATCGACGAGACCGTCGACGAGGTCGTCGATCTTGAGCTCGTCCTTGCCGATGCGCTCGGCCATGTCGAGGATCTGCTGCACGGTCATCGGACATGCCGAGATCGCGTGGATCATGTGCTTCAGACCGTCCTCGATCCGCTTGGCGATCTCGATCTCGCCTTCACGCGTCAGGAGTTCGACCGAACCCATTTCGCGCATGTACATGCGCACGGGATCGGTGGTGCGGCCGAACTCGCTGTCGAGCGTCGACGCTGCGGCCTCGGCTTCTTCCTCGACGTCCTCGGCCGGCACGCTCGCCGGCGTCTCCGCCATCAGCAGCGTATCGGCATCGGGGGCGACGTCGTAGACCTGGATGCCCATGTCGCCGATCATCGAGATCACGCCTTCGATCTGTTCGGCGTCGAGGATGTCGTCGGGCAGGTGATCGTTGATTTCCCCGTACGTGAGGTAGCCGCGCTCCTTGCCGAGCACGATCAGCGTCTTCAGGCGCCGCTTGCGTGCCTCGACGTCGGCCGGGGTGAGTTCGCGGGGCGCCGCTTCCGTCTGGCGGCTGCCCTTGCCCTTCTTGCTCGCCGCGTCCTCGGCGCGCTTGCCGGCGAGCCTGGCGGCGATTTCGCTCGCCGTGGGTTTGGGGGCGGTGCTGCCGTTGCCGTTACCGCTTCCATTGCCGTTCGCGGGAGCTGCCACGATCGGCGCTTTCGCCGGCAGCGGCGTCGCGGCGGCCGACGGCTTGCCCGCCGGTGGGACGCCCTTCGCCGCGACTGCGCTCTTCGCGGTCACTGCGCTCTTCACGGCGAGCGATCCCTTGGCGATCGCCGCAACCTTCCCGGCGGCGGGCTTCGTCGCCACCGCCGCCTTCGTGGCGAGCGCAATCTTTCCCGCAGGTGCTGTCTTCGCGGCTAGCGCACCCTTTGCAACGACCGCGCCCTTCGCCGGGATGGCGGGCTTGGCAGCGGATTTGATCACCTTCGCCGGCGCCTTCGCGGTGCCCTTGGCGGCGCTGCTCACCGCGACCTTGCCCGGCGTACGCGCGGGCGCTTTCGGCGATGCCTTGGCGACGGCCTTGCCGGCCGAGGTGGCGGCCGGCTTGCGGGACGCCGGCTTGGCGACGGTCTTTGCCTTGAGCGGCTTCTTCGGCGCCGCCGAGCCGCCGGCGCGCGCGCCGGACTTGGTCGCCGCTGGACGCACCGTCTTGCGACTCGACACCGCGCCCGCGCCCCGCGCCTTGCTGGTCGAGGCTGCCTTGGACTTGGTTCTGCGGGCGGGTTTGACGAGCTTGGTGGCCATGATCATCCTTGTGCGAAAAAGCGGTACGACGTCAGTCGGCGACGGACAGGATTGCTGTTTGCGGCGCCGAACGTCCGCAAGAAATGTCTTGCAAGCGTCGATTTGCGGCAGTTTTCTTCGCCGCTCCCGGGTTGCCGCGTAGCAGGAGATGGGGTCGGCGAGGAAAACCTCAAATCATATCACGCGCCCCTCTTCCGGATCGCCGCCGCCGCTGGGTGCGTCCCCTGCGGCCCGCACGATGCCACCGCCCTGTGCGCGCTGCACGTAGGCAAGTTGCGCGATGCGGCGTGCTTCCGCCGCCGGCAGCGTCGCGGGGTCCGCTTCGCCCGCGCGTCCCTCGAGGCGCGCACGCAGCCGCCAGCGCGCGAGTCCTTCGCGAATCTCGGTCTCGAGCGCGAGATCGTCCATGGTTTCGTTGGTGTCGGCGCCCAGGATCGCCGCGAAGAGGTCGGCGTGCGGCGTGCCGGCGAATGCCTGGAGCACGCCGGCTGTCGTCGGCGGTTCGGCGCCCGCGGTGCAGAAGCGGGCGAGCACGGTCAGCGCTGCGGCTTCGGTGCCCGAGTCGTCGTCTGTCGGGAATTCGAGGCTGCGGGCGAGCGAAGGCAGGAGCAGAAGGCCGCGCACGAGCTGGCGGACGAGCGACGGCGGGCGGCGCACCGGCACGCGTGGCTTCGGGGACCGCGACGGCCGCGGGAAGGAGGAGGGCACGGCATCGTGCGCGGCGCCTCCCGGTCCATCCACCCGAGGCGGTCCGGCGAGGAGCGAGTCGGCTTCGGCGTCGTCGAGCCCGGTGACGGCCGCGATGCGCTTGCGCAGGAGCGCTGCCAGCACCGGCGCGGTGATCTGGGCGAGATAGGGCCGGGCGGCCGCGGCGAGTGCGGCGCGCCCTTCGGCGGAATCGGGAGGATGCCGCTCGATGAGTTCGGCAACGAGGAATTCCGACAGCGGCAGGGCGCGGCTCACTTCGGCATCGAAGGCGGCCTTGCCCCGGCGCCGCACGAAATCATCGGGGTCCTCGCCGTCGGGCAGGAAGAGGAAGCGCGCATTCTTGCCGTCGGCGACGACGGGGAGCGCATTCTCCAGCGCCCGCCACGCGGCCTTGCGCCCCGCGGCATCACCGTCGAAGCAGAAGACGACGTTATCGGTGAGGCGAAAGAGCTTTTGGGCGTGGATCGGCGTCGTGGCCGTCCCGAGCGTGGCCACGACATGGCCGACCCCGTGCTGCGCCAACGCCACGACATCCAGGTAGCCCTCGACGACCACGACGAGGCCGGCATCACGAATCGCCGTTCGTGCGAGATAAAGACCATAGAGCTCTCTTCCCTTGGAGAAGAGCGCAGTTTCCGGGGAATTGAGGTATTTTGGTTCGCCGGCGCCGAGCACGCGGCCGCCGAACCCGATCACCCGCCCGCGACTGTCGTGGATCGGAAAGACGACGCGATCACGAAAGCGGTCGTAGCGCTTGCCGCCCTCGCCGGTGATGACCAAGCCGGCCGCCTCGAGCGCCGGGTCGTCGTAATCCGGCACCGCGGCGGCGAGTCCCTGCCAGGCGTCCGGCGCATAGCCGATGCCGAAGCGGGCTGCGACCTCCCCGGTAAGCCCGCGCGCCTTGAGATAGGCGATTGCCGCTGGTGCTTCCTTCAGCCGCGTCCGGTAGAAGCGCGCGGCGGTCAGCAGGATGTCGCTGGCCTGCGGCGTCACCGGCGCTGTCGCGTGGGGGTCGGCCCGTGCTGCGCGTGGCACCTCGAGACCGGCATCCCGGGCGAGTTCCTCCACCGCTTCCGGAAACGACTTGCCGGCGTAATCCATCAGGAAGCCGATCGCGGTGCCGTGCGCGCCGCAGCCGAAGCAGTGATAGAACTGCTTGCTGGGACTCACCGAGAACGACGGCGTCTTTTCGCTGTGGAACGGGCAACAGGCAACGTAATTGGCGCCCGCCTTACGCAGCGGCACGTGCCGATCGACCACCGCGACCACATCCACGCGGGAGAGCAACGTCTGGATGAAATCGTTCGGGATCATGGCGAGGCGGTGCGGCAGCGGCACGACCGCCGGCGAGCCGGCCGGCCGGTCGCGCAAGGGCGTGCAGCGGGGACTCTTGGATTATAGGCAACGACCGCGCAGAGGGAAGGGCGCGAGTCCCTCGGCCGCGGGCCGGCCGCAGTGGCTGCGGTGGCGACGGGGTTGGCCGCCACCGGCGTGCCGATGGCACCCGGCAAGGTCGCTGCGCTGCCCCTACGGAGCGAGCCGCGCCTTGACGCGCGCGGACACCGCTGCCATGTCGGCGCGGCCGGCGAGGGTGCCCTTGAGGACCGCCATCACCTTGCCGATGCCGGCCGGGCCGGCGGCGCCGGTCGCGGCCATCGCGGCGGCAATGGCGGCGTCGATCTCTTCGTCGCTCAACTGTGCAGGCTGGTAGCCCTGCAACACCGCGAGTTCGGCTTCCTCGATCGCGACGAGGTCGGGGCGCTTGCCGGCGGTGAACTGGGTGATCGAGTCGCGTCGCTGCTTCACCATCTTCTCGATCACCGCCAGTACGTCGGCGTCGGCAAGCTCGCGGCGCTCGTCCACCTCGCGCTGCTTGATGGCGGCGAGGAGGAGGCGGATGGTCGACAGGCGCGCCGCATCCTTGGCGCGCATGGCGGCCTTCATGTCCTCGCTGATGCGAACCTTGAGCGTCATCGATCGGGGTCGGTGCGGATCCTGGGGGTGAGCGGCGCGGGCCGCGGCAACGAAAAAGGGGCGATCGGCTCGCCCCTCGTCGTGCGCGCCACGAAATTCCTAGAAGAGCTTCGGCGGCAACTGCTGGCTGCGGATGCGCTTGTAGTGGCGCTTGACCGCGGCCGCCTTCTTGCGCTTGCGCTCGGCGGTCGGCTTTTCGTAGAACTCGCGTGCGCGCAACTCGGTGAGGAGCCCGGTTTTCTCGATGGTGCGCTTGAAACGGCGGAGGGCGGCCTCGAAAGGCTCGTTCTCACGAACTCGAACGCTCGGCATGGGCGGCTTTCCTGCTTTCCTTGGGATGTCGGGAGGGTCGCGTCGTTCAGGCCCCCGGGCGCCGCGCGGTTTTCCACGGTTCCGGTCGTCCACGAACGCAATATGCGCCCGGCAGGCGGCGCGACGAACCCGAAATGATACCCTCTTTTCGGGGCCACAGCAAATCGACGTGTGCGGTCGCGGGGGTGCCCCCCGCTGCGGCCGCGCGCCGCGCCCGGCGGGCGGTTGCATTGCTCCCGGCCTGCCCCATCTGCCCGACATCATGCGCGTCCTCGGAATCGAAACCTCCTGCGATGAAACCGGCGTCGCCGTCTACGACAGCCGCGCCGGACTCCTCGCGCACGGGCTCCACTCGCAGGTCGCCATGCATCGCGACTACGGCGGCGTGGTGCCCGAACTCGCCTCGCGCGACCACGTGCGGCGCGTGGTGCCGCTCGTCCACGAGGTGCTGGCGAACGCCGGGACGACGTTGCGCGATCTGGACGGCATCGCCTACACGCAGGGCCCCGGGCTTGCCGGTGCGCTCCTCGTCGGCGCCGGCGTGGCAACGGCGCTCGCGTACGCGCTCGGCATTCCGGTGGTGCCCGTCCACCACCTCGAAGGCCACCTCCTGTCGCCGCTGCTGGCCGCGCAGCGCCCGGCCTTTCCCTTCGTCGCACTGCTGGTCTCGGGGGGGCACAGCCAGCTCTTCGACGTGACCGGGGTCGGCCAGTATCGCCTGCTCGGCGATACGCAGGACGACGCGGCCGGCGAGGCCTTCGACAAGACGGCCAAGCTCCTGGGCTTGCCGTATCCGGGTGGGCCCGCGCTTGCGGAACTCGCGGCGAGCGGAACCGCCGGCGCGGTGCGCCTGCCGCGGCCGATGCTCACGTCGGGCGATCTCGACTTCAGCTTTTCCGGCCTCAAGACGGCGGTGCTGACGCTCGCGCGGCGCGAAGCACACGGCGGCGCCACCGAGGACCTGCCTGCCGCGCGCAAGGCCGACATCGCGCGCGAGATCGAGAGCGCGATCGTCGACGTGCTGGCCGGCAAGGCGATTGCCGCGCTCGACCGCACCGGCCGCCGGCGGCTCGTGATCGCCGGGGGTGTCGGCGCCAACCGTCGCCTGCGCGAGCGCCTGCGGGCCGACGCCGCCGCGCGCGGCGGCGAGGTCCATTTTCCCGAACTCGTCTTCTGCACCGACAACGGCGCGATGATCGCGTTGGTCGGCGCGCTGCGGCTTGCGCAGGATGGCACGCACGACCGCGCCTTCAGCGTCCGCCCGCGCTGGCCGCTCGCCGAGGTCAGTGCCGGGAGCTTGCCGCCCGCCGCGTGATCGCGCCAGCGTTCTCAGCGGCCGATCACGGTCTCGGTGCCGCTCAACAGTCGACGGATGTTGCTGCGATGGCGCCAGAAGAGGAGCGCGCTGATGGCGGCGAGCGCCCAGGCGAGCAGCGTATTGCCGAAGACATAGAACCCGCCGAGCGGCAGCAGCGTGGCGGCGGTGAGCGCGGCGAGCGACGAGATCTTGAAGCCGAAGGCCATCACCGCCCAGACGACGAGCAGGGCGAGTCCCAGCGGCCAGTCGAGCGCGAAGACCACGCCGGCGGCCGTCGACACGCCCTTGCCACCGCGAAAACCGTAGAAGACGGGATAGAGGTGCCCCAGGAACACGGCGACCGCCGCGGCCGGCACCATCCAGGTCGGCGCGCCGCTGTGCGCGGCGACGAGTTGGGCGAGTTCGACGCCCACCCAGCCCTTGGCGGCGTCGCCGACGAGCGTCAGGAGCGCGGCGGCCTTGTTGCCGGTGCGCAGCACGTTGGTGGCACCCGGGCTGCCCGAACCGTATTCGTGCGGATCGGGCAGGCCGAAGGCGCGTGACGCCACCATCGCGAACGAAACCGAACCCACGAGGTAGGCGCCGACGACGGTGAGCAAGGCGGTGAGCATCGGAGCGGGCGCGCCACAGGCGCGCGCTAGAATCGCGAAGGCGATAGGGTAGCAGGCGGGCGACGGCCGGCAGCGAACCCTTGCCACCCGCCATGGACAGCATCTTCATCCACGATCTACGCGTCGCCGCGCGCATCGGCGTGTACGAGTGGGAGACGCACCTGCCGCAGACGGTGCGGCTCGACCTCGTGATCGCCACCCCGTCGCCGCTACCGTTCCAGACCGGACGCATCGCCGATGCGCTCGACTATGCACAGGTGGTCGCGCGTCTCAAGGCGTTTGCGGCGCAGTCGCCGCCGCCGCTCCTCGAGCGCTTCGCGGAACGGATTGCCGAGCTCGTGCAGGGCGAATTCGGCGCACCCTGGGTGCGCGTTCGCGCCGCCAAGCTGGGTGCGCTCCCCGATGTGCGCGAGATCGGCATCGAGATCGAGCGCGGAACGAAGCCGGGATGCTGATCGCCCAGCTCTCCGATCCGCACATTGGCGCCACCGCCGCCGGCAAGCCGCACGGCATGTCGCCGCAGGCCACGCTCGCCCGCGCCGTGGCGGCGCTCCTCGCGCTGCACCGGCAACCGGACGTGGTCGTCGTGAGCGGGGACCTGGTCGAGGCCGGGACGCCCGACGAGTACGCGCTGCTGCGCACGCTGCTCGCACCGCTGCCGATGCCCGTCCATCTCATGACCGGCAATCACGACGAGCGCGCCGCGTTGCGCGCGGCATTTCCCGAGCACGACTACCTGGGGCCGCCGGGCGGCTTCGTGCAGTACGGCTTCGATGCCGGCGAGTGGCGCATCCTGATGCTCGATTCACTCGAGCCGGGACGCCCGAGCGGGCACCTTTGTGCCACGCGTCTCGCCTGGCTCGCCGCCGAGCTCGAGCGCGCGCGCGACCGCCCGGTGATCGTCTTCGTCCACCATTCCCCGCTCATCACCGGCGCTACGCACATCGATCGCTCGCGTCTCCTCGACGGCGCGGCGCTGGCCGCCGTCCTGCGTCGTCACCCGCGCATCGAACGCGTGATCTGCGGCCACGTCCACCGGGCGATGCACGCGGCGTGGGCGGGCACCGTCGTCACTACCTGCCCCAGCGTCTTCTACCAGTTCGTCGTCGATCTGCGCACCGAGGGCCGGTTCGCGCCGGCGGCCGAGATGCCCGGCTACCAGCTCCACCACATCCACGACGGTTGTCTGCTTAGCTATACAATTGGCCTCGCCTGACGCGGACGTCAGCGCGCCGCGCGGCGGCGTCGATACGACAGGAGGAGCCTCTTCATGGAACGTGGGATCTGCAGCCGCGGCGGGCGGTGGCTCGCTGCCATCATCGCCGGCCTTGCCTTTGCCTTGCCGGTGGCGCACGCGCAGGAGTGGCCGACGAAGCCGGTGCGCCTCGTGATTCCGTTCGCGCCCGGCGGCGCTACCGACATCATCGGCCGCCTCGTCGGGCAGAAGCTGGGCGATCGACTCGGCCAGCCGGTCGTCGTCGACAACCGGCCGGGGGCCGCGACCACCATCGGCAACGCTGCCGTGGCCAAGGCGGCGCCCGACGGCTACACGCTGCTCTTCGCGCCGACGCCGTTCGTCATCACGCAGGCGCTGTATCCGAACCTCCCGTACGACGCCGACAAGGAATTCGCGCCGGTATCGCTGCTCGCGGTGTCGCCGTTCATCCTGGTCGTGAATGCCGCACTGCCGGTCAAGAACGTCGCCGAGCTCATCGCCCTCGCCCGCGCCAAGCCGGGGGCACTCACCTTCTGCTCGGCGGGCAGCGGATCGGTACCGCACCTGGCGGGTGAGCTCTTCAAGCTCAATGCCAAGATCGACATCGTCCACGTGCCGTACAAGGGCGGCGGCCCGGCGATCACCGATCTCATCGGCGGGCAGGTGAACATGATGTTCGCCACGCCGATCGAGGTGATGGCGCACGTGAACAGCGGCAAGCTGCGCGTGCTGGCGACGACCTCGTCCAAGCGTCTGCCGTCGCTGCCCGACGTGCCGACCATGCAGGAGAGCGGTGTGCCGCAATTCGATGTCTACGCGTTCTTCGGCGTGCTCGCGCCGGCGGGGACGCCGAAGCCCGTCATCGACAGGGTCGCCGGCGATCTCGCACAGGTGATGAAGGACCCCGACGTGCTGCAACGCTTTGCCGAGCAGAGCGCGGAGCCGCGGGTCCTGGGACCGGAGCAGTTCACCGCCTTCCTCAAGAGCGAGCGGTCGAAGTGGGCCGACGTGGTGAAGCGCTCGGGCGCGAAGCTCGACTAGCCGCGGATCGCGGCTGACGCGGCGGGACCGCGCTACCGCTACGCTTCGGCGTCGACGGCGACCGGCCGCAGCACGCGCACGAGGTCGGCCGGGTCGATGCCGACGAGATAGCCGCGCTTGCCGCCGTTGATGTAGATGCGCGGCAGGTCCGCGATCGTGCGCTGCAGGTACACCGGCATCGACCGCTTCATGCCGAACGGGCTGGTGCCGCCGACCTGATACCCCGAGTGCCGATCCGCGGTGGCCGGGTCGCAGGGCGCGATCGATTTGACGCCGAGGGCGCGGGCGAGCTTCTTGGTCGAGACCTCGCGATCGCCGTGCATGAGGACGACGAGCGGATGGTGCGCGTCGTCCTCCATGACGAGCGTCTTGACGACCGCGTGCTCGTCGACGCCGAGTTCGCGCGCCGATACCGCGGTGCCGCCGCGCGCCTCGTAGGTGTACGGATGGTGCGTGAAGGCGACGCCGTGCTCGCGCAGCACGCGCACGGCCTGGGTCACCGGGAATTTCTCCTTCATGCCGTCAGCCGCGCGGATGGTGTTGCGCGTGCAGCGCCTTCAGCCGCTCGCGCGCGACGTGCGTGTAGATCGTCGTGGTGCCGATGTCGGCGTGGCCGAGGAGGAGTTGCACCACGCGCAGGTCCGCGCCGTGATTGAGCAGATGCGTCGCGAAGGCGTGCCGCAGCACGTGCGGCGACAGGGCCGCTGCGGGAATGCCGGCGCGCGCGGCGTAGCGCTTGACGAGTGCCCAGAAGCCCTGGCGGGTGAGCGGTGCGCGGCGTGCGGTGAGGAAGAGGTGGTCGTCGCGCAGCGCGCCGGCCAGTTCCGCGCGGGCCTCCTGCCGATAGCGTTCGATCCACGCGACGGCCTCGTCGCCGAGCGGCACGAGCCGCTCCTTGCGGCCCTTGCCGAGCACGCGCACCACGCCCGCATCGAGCGACACCTGGGCGAGGCGCAGGCCGACGAGCTCGGAGACGCGCAGGCCGGTCGCGTAGAGCGTCTCGAGCATCGCGCGGTCGCGCAGCCCCAGCGTGGTGGCGACGTCGGGTGCGCTCAGCAGCGCCTCGACCTGCTTTTCGGAGAGGAGCTTCGGCAGCCGCCGCGGCGCCCGCGGTGCGCGCACGCGAACGGTCGGATCTTCCCGCATGGCGTTGCCGTCGACCTGCAGGCGATAGAAGCGCTTCACCGCCGATAGCCGGCGGGCGATCGACGAAGCCTTGGCCTGCTCCGCGAATTGCTGCGCGAGCCAGCCGTCGACGTCGCTGCGCGTGGCGGTGAGGAGGTCGCGCGGGCCGAGCCAGCGCGCCCACGCCTGGAGGTCGCGGCGGTAGCTCGCGAGCGAGCTCGCAGCGAGTCCGTCGCGCAGCCACAACTGGTCGCAGAAGGCGTCGATCAGCGCGTGCCGCGCCCCTTCGGCGGCCGACGTGCGATCGGCGGCCACGTCAGGCGCGCGGACGCGAGCCCTCGTGGGCGAGGAGCCAGCGCTTGATGGCGAGCGGATCACCCTCGTCGGCATTCATGAAGCCGCCGAGCGAGCCCTGCGCCCCGACGACCCGATGACAGGGGACGATGAGCGCGATCGGATTGGCGCCGCAGGCCTGGCCGACGGCGCGGGCGGCGCTATGGACCGTGTGCGCGACGTCGCCGTAGGTGCGCAGTTCGCCGGCGGGGATCTGCGTCAGCGCGTGCCATACCCGCTGCTGGAACGGCGTCCCGTGCGGCGCCAGCGGCACCGTGAAGTGGAAGCGCGGATCGGCGAGGTAGTGTCCGATCTCGCGTGCGGCCTGCGCCGTGATGCGATCGGGCGGCGCCTTGGCCGACGCGGTCTTCGGCAGGAAGTTGACCTGCGTGAGCGCGCGGCCGTCGCTCACGAGCTCCAGCACGCCAAACGGCACGCGCAAGCGCGCGATGTGCGATTCCGCGGAAGTGGCTTGGGAATTCACCGAGTCCTTATGATACGCGAGACGACGGCGCTCGCGACGTCACCTTGGTTACCCGGGATCCCGATGCGCTTCCATATCGACCGCGGCGGCACCTTCACCGACCTCGTCGCTATTCGCGACGACGGCTCGCTCGTCGCGCACAAGCTGCTCTCGGAGAATCCGGGGCGCTATGACGATGCCGCGGTCCAGGGGATACGCGACCTCCTCGGTCTTGCCGCGGGTGCGCCGCTCCCGCCGGCGGCGATCACGGCGGTGAGAATGGGGACGACGGTGGCGACCAATGCGCTGCTCGAGCGCAAGGGCGAGCGCACGGTGCTCGTCGTCACCCGAGGCTTCGCCGACGCGCTGCGCATCGGCTACCAGCAGCGGCCGAAGCTCTTCGTGCGCCGCATCGAGCTGCCGACGATGCTCCACGAACGCGTCGTCGAGATCGACGAGCGCATCGCCGCCCGCGGCGAGGTCATCCGTGCTCTCGACCTCGCCGGGGCGGAGTCGGCGCTGCGGGCGGCATACGCCGACGGCATTCGCGCAGCGGCGATCGTGCTCATGCACGGCTATCGATTCCCGGCGCACGAGCGCGCGCTGGGCGCGATCGCGCACGCGATCGGCTTCACGCAGGTGTCGCTGTCGCACGAGGCGAGCCCGCTCATGAAATTCGTGGCGCGCGGCGACACGACCGTCGTCGACGCCTATCTCTCGCCGATCCTGCGCCGGTATGTGACGCAGGTGGAACGCGCGCTCGGCGGCGCCGCGCGGCGCGTGCACCTCCAGTTCATGCAGTCGAGCGGCGGGCTCACCGACGCGCATCGGTTCCGCGGCAAGGATGCGATCGTCTCGGGTCCGGCCGGTGGGGTCGTGGGCGCGGTCGAGGTGGCGCGCCGCGCGGGCTTCACGCGGGTCATCGGCTTCGACATGGGCGGCACCTCGACCGACGTCACGCACTGGGCCGGCCACTACGAACGGTCCTTCGTCACCGAGGTTGCCGGCGTGCGCCTGCGCGCGCCGATGCTCGCGATCCACACGGTCGCCGCCGGCGGCGGCTCGATCTGCAGCTTCGACGGTGCGCGTTTTCGCGTCGGCCCCGAATCGGCCGGCGCGGTGCCCGGTCCGGCCGCGTATCGCCGCGGCGGGCCGCTCACCGTCACCGACTGCAACGTCCTGCTCGGCAAGCTCGATCCCGAATTCTTCCCGCAGGTCTTCGGCCCTGGCGGCGACGAGTCGCTCGACGGTGCGACGGTGCGCGCACGATTTGCCGCGCTCGCCACCGAGGTTGCCGCCGCAACCGGCGTGGCGCAGACCCCGGAAGCGGTCGCCGAGGGATTCCTCGCGATTGCCGTCGAGAACATGGCCAATGCGATCAAGCACATCTCGGTGGCGCGCGGCCACGACGTGACCGAGTACACGCTGTGCGCTTTCGGCGGCGCGGGCGGGCAGCACGCCTGCCTCGTCGCCGACGCGCTCGGCGTCACGCGGGTGCTCGTGCATCCGCTGGCGGGCGTGCTGTCGGCGTACGGCATGGGACTCGCCGACGTGCGGGTCCTGCGCGAGGAGGCGCTCGAGGCGGTCGTCTCGCAAGATTCGCTCGCCGCCGCGAGCGCCGCCGGCGCCCGGCTGGAGGCGACGGCCCGCCGCGAGATCGAGACGCAGGGGATCGCGCCGGAACGGATCGCCTGCACGCGCCAGGTGCACGTGAAGTACGACGGAACCGATGCGATGCTGGAAGTCGCGCTGACCTCCGATGCGGCGACGCTCGTCGCCGACTTCGAGCGGCGCTACCGGCAGCGCTACGGCTTCCTCATGCCCGGTCGCGCGCTGGTGATCGAGGCCGTGGCGGTCGAGGCGGGGGGCCACGATGCGGCAGCGACCGACGCCATCCCGGCCTTCGCGCCGCGCGCGGGACCGCTCGCCGCCGTAGCGCACCGGCGCGTGCACATGGCGCGGGCCTTTCACGATACCCCCGTGTACGCCCGCGGCGACCTGCGTCCGGGGGATGCCGTGGCGGGCCCCGCCATCGTCCACGAGCCCAATGCGACGACCATCGTCGAACCCGGCTGGCGGCTCACGCTCACCGCGCGCGACGACGCCATCCTCGAACGGATCGAGCCGGCGCGACGCGCGCAGGCGATCGGCACCGGCGTCGATCCCGTGCTGCTTGAGGTCTTCAACAATCTCTTCATGGCGATCGCCGAGCAGATGGGGGTGACGCTCGCCAACACCGCATACTCGGTCAACATCAAGGAGCGCCTCGACTTCTCGTGCGCGCTCTTCGACGGACGTGGCGACCTCGTCGCCAACGCCCCGCACATGCCGGTGCACCTGGGCTCGATGGGGGAAGCGGTGCGCACCGTCATCGACCGTCGCACGGGGACCCTGCGCGACGGCGACGTGTTCGCGCTCAATGCGCCGTATCGCGGCGGGCCGCACCTGCCGGATGTCACGGTGATCGCGCCGGTCTTCCTCGGTGCCGACGCTCCGGAGTTCTACGTCGCCGCGCGTGGCCACCACGCCGACATCGGTGGCATCACGCCGGGCTCGATGCCGCCGGCCTCCACGCACGTCGACCAGGAGGGTGTGCTCCTCGACGACGTGCCGCTCGTCGATCGCGGGCGCTTTCTCGACGCCGGGATGCGCGCGCTCCTCACCGCCGGGCGCCATCCGGTGCGCAACGTCGAGCAGAATCTCGCCGACCTTCGCGCGCAGGTCGCCGCCTGCGCCAAGGGCGCCGCCGAACTCGCGAAGATGGTCGAGCACTACGGCCTCGCGGTGGTCCGTGCCTACATGGGGCACGTGCAGGACCACGCCGAGGAGGCGGTGCGTCGCGCGATCGGCGTGCTCACCGACGGCAGCTTCGAGGTCGAGATGGACAGCGGCGCGCGCATCGTCGTGCGCATCGGCATCGACCGGGTGCAGCGCGAGGCGACGATCGATTTCACGGGGACGAGTCCGCAGCGCGCGGACAGTTTCAACGCGCCGGCGGCGGTGTGCAAGGCGGCGGTGCTCTACGTCTTTCGCACGCTGGTGGACGACGACATCCCGATGAATGCGGGTTGCCTGCGGCCGCTGCGCATCGTGATCCCCGACGGCAGCATGATCGCGCCACGCTACCCGGCGGCGGTGGTCGCGGGCAACGTCGAGACGTCGCAGGCGATCACCGATGCGCTGTACGGCGCACTCGGCATTCTCGCCGCCGCGCAGGGGACGATGAACAACTTCACGTTCGGCAACGCCCGCTACCAGTACTACGAGACGATCGCCGGCGGCGCCGGCGCGGGACCCGACTTCGACGGGGCGAGCGCGGTGCAGACGCACATGACGAACTCGCGCCTCACCGATCCCGAGGTCCTCGAGTGGCGCTTCCCGGTGCGGCTCGACTCGTTCTCGATCCGCCGCGGCAGCGGCGGCGCGGGCGCGCACCGCGGCGGCGACGGCACGGTGCGGCGCATCCGCTTCCTCGCGCCGATGACCGCGGCGATCCTCGCCAACCGCCGGCGCGTGGCGCCGTTCGGGCTCGCCGGCGGTGCGCCGGGAGCGGTGGGCCGCAACTGGATCGAGCGTGCCGACGGGCAGCGCGAGGATTTCGGCGCGACGCACGAAGCGCAGATGGCGGCGGGTGACGTCTTCGTGATCGAGACGCCGGGCGGCGGGGGATTCGGCGCGCCGGGGTGACGTCGCCGCAGGCTCGCCGGCGGCCCGAGGTGGCGCGACCGGGTCCGCCATCGCATAATCCGCCCTCTTCAAGCGCACTCCCGGAGGACGCGATGGCGTCGATCTACGATTTCAGCGTCGAGGACATCAAGGGCAACGAAGTCAAACTCGGCAAGTACCGCGGCAAGGTGCTGCTCGTCGTCAATACGGCGAGCAAGTGCGGCTTCACGCCGCAGTACAAGGGGCTCGAGGCGCTCTACGAGCGGCTGCACGGGAAGGGGCTCGAGATCCTGGGTTTTCCCTGCAACCAGTTCGGCGGACAGGAGCCTGGCACCGATACCGAGATTGCGCAGTTCTGCGAGCTGCACTATGCAATCAGCTTTCCGATGTTCGCCAAGGTCGACGTCAACGGCAGCGATGCGGCGCCGCTCTTCCGCTACCTCAAGGCCGAAGCACCCGGCATTCTCGGCAGCGAGGCGATCAAGTGGAACTTCACCAAGTTCCTGGTCGGCCGCGACGGCAAGGTGCTCGCCCGCTTCGCGCCCACCGACACGCCGGAAGCAATCGCTGCCGACGTCGAGAAGGCGCTCTGATGCCGGCGCGCTTCGCGGCGGCTGCCCGCACGGTGGCCGCCGCGCTGGGCTGTGTGCTGCTGCTGTCGGCAGCGCTCGCGCACGCGCAGGCCGATCCGAAGAAGGTGCTGCGCGTCACGCTGCGCGCGGCGGAAACGGGATTCGATCCGCAGGTCTACAGCGACCTGTACTCCGGCTACGTGGTGCGCGGCATCTTCGATCCGCTCTTCCGCTACGACTATCTCGCGCGTCCGCATGCGATCGTCGCCAATACCGCGGCGGCGATCCCGGAGTCGAAGGACGGCAAGGCGTGGACGATCCGCATCCAGCCCGGCATCTTCTTCGCCGACGATCCCGCGTTCAAGGGGAAGAAGCGCGAGCTCACCGCCGCGGATTACGTGTTCTCGTGGAAGCGGATCCTCGATCCGAAGCTGCGCTCGCCCAACCTCGAGCTCTTCGACGGGAAGATCGTCGGCATGGAGAAGGTCGTCGAACGCGCGAAGGCAACGGGCCGGTTCGACTACGACGCGCCGGTGGAGGGCCTGCAGGCGATCGATCGCTACACGATCCGGCTGCAGCTCAATTACCCATGGTGGGACATCCTTGCCGATCTCACGTCGGCGCCGAGTGCGGCGGTTGCCCGCGAGGTGGTCGAGGCGTACGGCGATGCCTCCGGGTGGGTGATGGCCAATCCGGTGGGCACCGGCCCGTACCGCCTCGCGCACTGGCAGCGCGGACAGAAGATCGTGCTGGACGCCAATCCCACCTTTCGCGGGCTGCCGTTCACCCCGAGCAACGATCCCGCCGATCGCGAATTGAATGCGCGGTTCAAGGGCAAGGTCTTTCCGCTCATCGGACGCGTCGAGCTGTACGTGCTCGAGGAGTCGCAGCCCCGCATGCTGTCCTTCGAGAAGGGCGACGTCGACTATCTCGACGTTCCCACCGACTTCATTCCCAAGGTGATCACGCCCGACGGCAAGCTGACGCCGCGCTTCGCGGCCGCAGGCGTGCTGCTCGAACGCGGTCTGCAGCCCTCGATCGTCTACACGTACTTCAACATGGAGGACCCGGTCGTCGGCGGCTACACCAAGGAGAAGATCGCGCTGCGCCGCGCGATCGGCATGGGATACAACGCGGAGGAGGAGATCCGCGTGATCCGCCAGAACCAGGGTCAGTTCGCCAACATGCCTTCGCCACCCGGAACGACGGGCTTCGATCCGAAGCTCGTCGCCAACAGCGGCTACGATCCCGAAGGCGCGAAGGCGCTCCTCGATCGCTTCGGCTACAAGGATCGCGACGGTGACGGTTTTCGCGAGCTTCCCGACGGGCGGCCGCTCGTCTTGAAGCGCGGCACCTCGCCGTCGGCGCTCGAGCGCCAGTACGACGAGCTGTGGGCGCGCAACATGGCGGCCATCGGGATCCGGATGGAGATGGTCTCGCAGAAGTGGCCGGACATGCTCAAGATGGCGCGCGGCGGGCAGATCCAGATCTGGCAGCTCGCCAACACGGCCACGAGCACCGAGGGGCTCGGCGTCTACGGGCTCCTCTACGGGCCCAACGCCGGGCTGTCCAACCTCGCGCGCTTCCGCCTTCCCGAGTTCGACAAGCTCTACGACGAAGCGCGCCGGGTGCCCAACGGGCCCGAGCGCAATCGCATGATCGGCGACCTCGCGCGCATGGTCGCGGGTTACGCGCCGTGGAAGCTCACCGCGTACCGCATCGAGAACATCGTCGTCTACCCGTGGGTGGTCGGCTTCAAGTACAACCCCTTCAACCAGCACCCATGGCAATACCTCGACATCGACCTCGCGCGTCCGCGCAAGACCGTGCAGTGACCCGGATCGCGGCGCTGCTGCTGGCGGTATTCGCGGCGGGCACCGCCGCCGCGCAGGCGCCGTCCGGCGGATCCGCGCGCGCCGATCCCGCCAAGCTGCTGCGCACGGTTCTCATCATCGCCGAGACCGGCTTCGATCCGCAGGCCGCGCAGGATTTCTATTCGAACACGATCAACCAGGCGATCTTCGATCCGCTCTACGAGTACGACTACCTCGTCCGGCCGCGCCGGATCGTGCCCCGCGTGGCGGAGGCGATGCCGGAGATCTCCGCCGACGGCCTCACCTGGACGATCCGGGTGAAGAAGGGGATCTACTTCGCGGACGACCCCGCGTTCAAGGGGAGGCGCCGCGAACTGACCGCGCAGGACTTCGTGTATTCGCTGAAGCGGCTCGTCGATCCGAAGGTGCGCTCACCCAATGCGTTCCTCGTCAACGGCATGTTCGTCGGCCTCGACGAGGCAGTGCAGGCGGCGCGTGGCGCGGGCAAGCTCGATTACGACCGCGAGATCGAAGGCTTGCGTGCGACCGGTCGCCATACGCTGCAATTGAAGCTCGCGCGACCGGACTACACGTTCCTCCCCAAGCTCACCGCGACGCAGACCGCGGCAGTCGCGCGCGAGGTGATCGAGGCCTACGGCGATGCCTCCGGCTGGGCGATGGCCAATCCGGTCGGCACCGGCGCGTACCGGCTGAAGGAGTGGCGCCGCGCGCAGCGCATCGTGCTCGAGGCCAATCCCGGCTATCGCGACGAGACGTTCCCCGCGCTGCCGCCGAACGCCGATACCTACGCGAAGGCGGCCTACGACGCGATGAAGGGCAAGAAGCTGCCGCAGATCGGCCGCATCGAGGTCGCGGTGATCGAGGAATCCAATCCGCGGCTTCTCGCCTTCAACGGCAACGAACTCGATCTCATGGACGTGCCGCGCGACCTCGTCACCCGCGTGCTCGACGAGCGCAACCAGTTGCAGCCCGCGTATGCCAAGGCCGGCGTGACGCTGCAGCGCGCGGAGGAAGCGGGCCTCGCCTTCTTCGCGTACTTCAACATGAACGATCCCGTCGTCGGCGGCTACACGCCCGACAAGATCGCGCTGCGCCGCGCGATCCTCATGGGCTACGACCCCGCGGACCTCATTCGCGTCGGACTGCAGGGTCAGGGCCGCGTCGCCACGCAGCCGATCCCGCCTTCGGTGCCCGGGCACGTCGCCGGGATCAGGAATTCGACGCCGCACGATCCGGCGCTCGCCCGTGCGCTCCTCGACAAGTTCGGCTACCAGGACCGCAACGGTGACGGTTTTCGCGAACTCCCCGACGGCCGGCCGTTGACGCTCACGATGGGCAGCGCGCCCACCGGCGAGAATCGCATCCGCGACGAACTGTGGCTGAAGAACATGCGCGCGATCGGCGTGCGCATCGAATTCCAGCAGCAGAAGTGGCCGGATCTCCTCAAGATGGCGCGCGCCGGACAGCTCCAGATGTGGAGCGTCGGCTGGACCGCGGATTCCGCCGACTCGTACATGGAACTGGGCTACGGGCCGAGCGCCGGGCAGACCAACCTGTCGTTCTTCCGGAACGACGAATACGACGAGCTCTTCCGCAAGTCGCGTGCGCTCGCGCTCGAGGGCGAGCGCGACAAGGTCTACGCGCGCATGACCGAGATCCTCAATGCCTACGCACCGCTCGGTGGCGGCATCTACCGCATCGAGAACACGCTTGCCAAGCCGTGGGTGCGCGGCTACGTGAAGGACAGCGTCCGCGCGACGCCATGGCGCTTCCTCGACGTCGATAGCGCGCGGCAGCAGGCGGGGAAGTAGCGCGCATGGACGGAGCGCGCTCCGATGGCGGCGCCGGTTACCAGGCGATTGCCGCGTCGTGGTGCAGCAACCGCAGGAACTGCCTGGCGGGAGGCGACAGCGGCCGATCGGCGCGCACGATGCTGCCGTAGGACGTGAGGCGGCTGCGCATCCGGTAACGCAGCACGCCGAGCATGCCGTGCCGGGCAAATCCCGAGGCGACCGATTCGGGCAGCACGGCGAGCATCCGGGTGCGGACGACGAGGTGGATCGTGATCATCGTCGATGCCGTCTCGAGGAGGCCGTCGGGGAGTGCCGCGCGCTGCGCCTCGAATTCGCGATTCACGACGTCGCGCATCGGGTTGCCGGCGGGTTGCAGCACCCACGAGCAGTCGTGCAGGTGTGCAAACGTGAGGCGACGTACCGCGAGGAGAGGGTGCGCGGGTGCGCAGATCACGACCGGCGCTTCGTCGGCGAGTGGCTGGAATCGATATTCGCCGGCAGCCGCCGGCGCGCGTCCGATCACCACGTCGAGCGCGCCATCGTCGAGCAGGGCCATCAGCCGGTCGTTGGTGCCGACCTCGATGCTGGCGGCGAGTCCGGGAAAGCGGTTCTTGAGATCGGCAAGCGCGCCGGTGAGATACGTCGGCGAAGCCGCCATGATGCTGCCGACGGCGATCCTGCCCGCCGTGCCTGCGGCAAGTTCGTGCAGATCGCGCAGCAGCTGCTCCAGGGTGCCGCGCATGCCGCGAAAGGCGAGCAGTGCTCGCTCCCCGGCCGCATTGAGCACGAGCACCCTTCCGGTCCGCTCGAACAGGCGCTGGCCGAGCGCGTGTTCGAGTTCGCCGAGCATCTTGGTCGCCGCGGGTTGGGTGACGCCGATCTCACGCGCGGCGGCGCCGAGCGTGCCGGCACGCGTGATCGCCAGCAGCAATGCGATCTGCCGCAGACGCAGCCGGTTGAGGATCGGCGAGGTGGCGCGCGGTTGCATCCGAGAACGATATCCACCAGTTATGAAATGATCAAGAGAATCTATTTTTTTGGAATTGATTACTGAGGCATGATGGATCGCGAATGCACCAGGGTTCCGGTGGTGGCCGGCAGCACCCGCCGCGCGGAATCGAACCTGCCAGGAGGCTTCCATGCCGTTTCCCCGTTTCGTCCGCCAGTCGTTCCTGTTCGCGGCGCTGTGCGCCGTCGGCATCGCTGCCGCGAGCGCGCAGGACGCGTTTCCGGCACGCCCGGTCAAGATCGTCGTGGGATCGGAGGCCGGCAGCGCCCCCGACGTGCTCGCGCGCGCAGTCGCGCAGGAGATGGGGCCATTGCTCGGCCAGGCGGTCATCGTCGAGAACAAGGCCGGTGCCACCGGCACGATCGGCGCGACCTTCGTGGCGCAGGCGCCGGCCGACGGCTACACGCTGCTGATGGGGACGGTGTCCAACATTGCGCTCGCGCCGCACTTCTTTCCGATCAAGTACGACCCCAACCGGAGTTTCACCCCGATCGGCATGGTGGCCTCGGTGCCGCTCGTGCTCGTGGTTTCGCCCAAGTTCGGGGCGAGCACCTTCGCGGAGCTGAAGGCGAAAGCGGCGGCGGCCGCTGCCGACGGCATCAACTACGCATCGCCCGGGGTCGGCGGCCCGCAGCATCTCGCGGGCGTGCTGCTCCAGCATCCGCTGGGTGCGCGGCTCGTGCACATACCGTACAAGAGCGGCGGCGCGGCGATGACCGCGGTCGCCGCCGGCGACGTGCAACTCGCCTTCGCCGGCATCCCGGCAGCGGCGGGGCTCGCGCAAGGCAAGAAGGTCGTGCCGATCCTGGTGACCGCGCCGAAGCGCTCGCCGGCGATGCCGGATGTTCCCGCCGCAAGCGAGGTGGGGCTCGTCGGTTTCGACATCGACAACTGGCACGCCTTGTTCGCGCCGGCAGGGCTCCCCGCACCGGTGCAGGCGGCGCTCGAAGGCGCACTGCGCAAAGCGCTCGCCACGGCGACCGTGCGCGAGGTCTTCCAGAAGGCGGGCGCCGAGCCGGTGGCGAGCACCGGCGCCGAACTGGGCGCCATGGTGGCCGCCGAAAGCAAGCGCTGGGCGGGCGTGGTCGCGGACAACAAGCTCAAGGGGGCCCAGTGAACGACCACCGCGCCACCGGCAGCGGGTACGGGACTCGTCGAGCCGGACAACGACGCAGCGACA
>JBDHRR010000058.1:0-22247 GCA_039807685.1 Burkholderiales bacterium | reverse complement strand
GCCGCCCTCGACCGCGGTGCGCTCGCCGAACTCGTCGTGCTGGGCGACGGCAAGGGCGACGTGCGGCGCTGGTCGGCCACGCGGCCGTCGCTCCTGACCCGCCTGCGGGCGCGGCTACGCGGCAGCGGAGCCGCGCGGTGACGACGCTGGTCCGCCGGGAGGTACCCGCGGCGCACGCGGCGCTGATGGCGAGCGGACTCTCCCCCGTGCTCGCGCGCATCTACGCCGCGCGCGGCATCGGCAGCATCGCCGAACTCGACCACTCGCTCGCCGCGCTGCCGACCTACGCCTCGCTGCGCGGCATCGACGCCGCCGCCGACCGCCTCGCCCGCGCCATCGCACGGCGCGAGCGCATCGTGATCGTCGCCGACTACGATGCCGACGGCGCCACCGCCTGCGCGGTCGGCCTGCGCGGGCTGCGCGAACTCGGCGCCACCGTCGATTTCCTGGTGCCCAATCGCTTCGAATTCGGCTACGGCCTCACCCCCGAGATCGTCGCCCTCGCCGCGCAGCAGGCGCCGGCGCTCATCGTCACCGTCGACAACGGGATCGCGAGCGTCGACGGCGTGGCCGCCGCGGCCGCGCGCGGCATCGACGTGCTCGTCACCGACCATCATTTGCCGGGGCCGGTCCTGCCGACGCCGGCGATCGTGGTCGACCCGAACCAGCCCGGCTGCACGTTCCCGAGCAAGCACGTTGCCGGCGTCGGCGTCATGTTCTACGTGCTGCTCGCGACCCGCGCCCGCCTGCGCGCCGAGGGCATCTTCGCGGGTCGCGCCGAGCCCAACCTCGCGCGCCTCCTCGACCTCGTGGCGCTCGGGACGGTCGCCGACGTCGTGCGCCTCGACCAGGTCAATCGCATTCTCGTCGCCCAGGGCCTCGCCCGGATGCGTGCCGGGACCGCGCATCCGGGGGTGCGCGCGCTCTTTGCCGTCGCCGGCCGCGACGTGCGCGCGGCCACCGCCTTCGATCTGGGCTTCGTCGCCGGTCCCCGTCTCAACGCCGCCGGGCGGCTCGCCGACATGACGCTGGGCATCCGCTGTCTCGTCACCGACGACGAGGCCGAGGCGATGGCGTGTGCGCAGCGCCTCGATGCGTTGAACCGCGAGCGCCGCGAGGTCGAGGCCGGCATGCAGGACGAGGCGCTCGCCGACTTGGGCGACGTCGACGCCGACGACGATCGCCTGACGCTGTGCCTGCACCGCGACAGCTGGCACCAGGGCGTCGTCGGCATCGTCGCCTCGCGACTCAAGGACCGCTTCCACCGCCCCGCCTTCGTGTTCGCCCGGGCCAACGACGGCGAGTTGCGCGGCTCGGGGCGCTCGATCGCCGGCTTCCACCTGCGTGATGCGCTCGACCTCGTCAGCAAGCGCGCGCCCGGGATCATCATCCGCTTCGGCGGTCACGCCTACGCCGCTGGTCTCTCGCTCGCCGCCGACGCCTTGCCGGCCTTCCGCGACGCCTTCGAAGCGGTGGCGCGCGAATCGCTCACCACGGCCCAGCTTGCGCGCACCGTGGCCAGCGACGGCGCGCTCGCCGCCGGTGAACTCCAACTCGCCCTCGCCCGCGACCTGCGCGAGCGCGTCTGGGGCCAGGGCATGCCAGCACCGACCTTCGACGACGTCTTCGACGTGCGCGCCACCCGCGTCGTCGGCGGCGCGCACACCAAGCTCGTGCTCGAACGCGGCGGCGAGCGCTTCAATGCGATCCTGTTCCGGCACGCGGGTCCGCTCCCGGATCGCCTCCGGGCCGCGTACCGCCCGGAGGTCAATGCCTGGCAGGGCGCCGAAGCCCTCGAACTCACCATCGAGCACTGGTGGCCTGCGCCCTCGCCCTGATCGCCCGCCGAGCGACGCCCGATGGCGTAGCGAGCGCCCCGATTCGACGCCGATCGGGGCCGATCGCCACTGACCGGCGGTCGTGGCGCCGCACCACCCTGCCCCGCTTCGTACCTCAAAAACGCCGCCGATAGCCGCAGTGCAGCATCGGAACGTGGAAATAATCCCTTAAAAATCAACGCGTAACATTTTCGCCACAGGCATACGCGCCACGGTGGCCGCGCTGCAACAATGCCTTGTGCAACGCATCAAGTCCGGCTATATTGAAATAGCCCGCTACCGCGATCCGCCTTGTTTCGAGGTTCGCAGAGCACCATCCCGACCGCGAGGACCGTCAACACATGCGTCTCGAAAGCAAGGTTTCGATCATCACCGGCGCCGGCCAGGGCATTGGCCAGGCGACGGCGCTCAAGTTCGCCAAGGAAGGCGCCAAGGTCGCGGTCTGCGACATCAACATGGAGAAGGTCGCCGAGACCGTCCGGCTGGTGAAGGAAATGGGCGGCGAAGCGATCGGCTTCAAGGTCGACGTCACCGACAAGGACAGCATCGCCGCCATGATCCAGGGCGTCATGACCAAATGGGGGCGCATCGACACCCTGGTCAACAATGCCGGGATCGTGCAGGACGCGCAGTTCAAGAAGATGAGCGAAGATCAGTTCGATCGCGTCATCGACGTGAACCTGAAGGGTGTGTACAACTGCACCAAGGCGGTGGTCGACATCATGCTGCAGCAGAACTCCGGCGTGATCCTCAATGCGTCGTCGATCGTCGGCATCTACGGCAACTTCGGCCAGACCAACTACGCGGCGACCAAGTTCGGCGTGATCGGCATGGTCAAGACCTGGGCCCGCGAGCTCGGCCGCAAGGGTATCCGCGCCAACGCGATCTGCCCCGGCTTCGTCGAAACCCCGATCCTCGCCACGATGCCCGAGAAGGTCGTGCGCATGATGGAAGACCGGGTTCCGATGGGGCGCCTCGCACGCCCGGAAGAAATCGCCAACACCTATGCGTGGCTCGCCTCCGACGAAGCCTCGTACATCAACGGTGCGGTCATCGAGGTCTCAGGCGGCGTCACGATCTGACGCTGCCTTCACACGCCGACGCCCGCGGGCCCCGAGCCTGGCGGGCGTTGTCGTCTCTGGCGTCGGCAACGGGAACCGATCGGCCGTTCGCGTGGTCGGTGCTGCGGTGGCGTCGCGGGTCGTGGAACCGGGCCGGCCACCTTCCGCTTTCGGGCTGCCGCGCGCCGCGGTAGCATATCGAGTTCACCCGAGTCCCTGACTGACTGCCATGCTCGCTCGTCTTGCCTTCGTCGCCTTGGCCGCCGCCCTCCTCCTGCCCGCGCCCGCGCAGGCCCAGAGATTCCAGCCCGGCAGCCCGTACATCTGCCCCAATGGCGAGGATTCCGCGCTCGATTGCTACCTCGACGCCGTCGTGCACCTGTACCGCATGTGCCGGCACGTGAAGAGCATCGAGATCATCGAATTCGGCTACGCCGACGCGCAGAAGGGCGTCAACGGCGCCAAGAGCGAGTACTGCGTCGACAAGCAGAAGATCAACATCGTGCGGCCGTATCAGGCGGCGCTCCACGACGCGACGCCGTGGCGCGAGGTGGTCGACCACCTGCGCACGCTGCAAGCCTACTGGCTCGACTCGATGGCCAACCTCCGCTGGCGCGACGGCGAGGATGGCGCTGACTACGAGTACCGCGTCGACAAGGTCTTCGAGGAGCTGTCGTACCAGGTCGACGACGTGCGCGTGGCGTTCACCACGCCGCCCGATGCCGCCGACAAGGGGCCGGCTGCCGCGAAAGCGGCGCCCAAGGCCGCGCCGAAGGCCAAGGCGGTCGCGCGGAAGAAGCCGTGATGCGACGCGCGGTGTAGCCCAGCGTGGCGCGCGCGCAGGCCGCAGTCGATCGCCTCGCCGATCTTCCGGGCGCCGATCCGGCACCGGACCCCGCGCCGTCCGCCGATACCGAGCGCGACGCCGAACTCGCCGCTGCCTTCGGTCCCGACGGCACGCTCGCCCGCGCACTCCCGGGCTTTCGCCCGCGCGAGCAGCAGGTGGCGATGGCGCAGGCGATCGGTCAGGCGATCGCGGCGCGCGGCGCGCTCGTCGCCGAAGCCGGCACCGGCACCGGGAAGACCTTCGCCTATCTCGTCCCGGCGCTGCTCTACGGCGGCAAGGTGATCGTCTCCACCGGCACCAAGACGCTGCAGGACCAGCTCTACGAGCGCGACCTGCCGCTGGTGCGCGACGCGCTCGCCGTCCCGGTGACCACGGCGCTCCTCAAGGGGCGCGCCAACTACGTGTGCCACTACCACCTCGAGCGCGCGGTACGCGAGGATCGGCTGCCGTCGCGCGACGACGCGCGCCACCTCGCGAAGATCGTCGCCTTCGCGCGCACCGCCGAGCGCGGCGATCGCGCCGAACTCGCCGACGTGCCGGAGCACGCCACGATCTGGCCGCTCGTCACCTCCACCCGCGACAACTGTCTCGGTCAGGACTGCCCGCACCACGACGCCTGCTTCGTGCTGAAGGCGCGCAAGGAGGCGCTCGACGCCGACGTGGTGGTCGTCAACCATCACCTCTTCTTCGCCGACGTGATGCTGCGCGACGAGGGTGTGGCCGAGCTCCTGCCCAACTGCAACACGGTCATCCTCGACGAGGCGCACCAACTCCCCGACACCGCCACGCTCTTCTTCGGCGACGAGGTCGCGGCCGGCGCGCTCGGCGATCTCGCGCGCGATGCCGAGTTGACCGCACGCAGCGTCGCCCGCGACGTCGAGGGATTGCCCGCGGTCGCCGCCGACGTGCTGCCCGCCGTGCGCAAGTTGCGGCTGGCCGCGGGTGAGGCAACCGGCAAGTTCACCCGCGACGCCGCGCTCGCGCGCCCCGGCTTTGCCACGGCGCTCGATGCGCTCGCAGCAGCGCTCGACCGGCTGGCCGCCGGGCTCGGCCAGTTCGCCGAACGCAGCGAGGAGCTCGCCGCGCTCGCCGCACGCGCCGGCGATCTCGCGCAGCGCGTCGCCCGCTGGCGCGACGCGGCCGACGCGACACCGGAGTCGTCCACCGACGACGCCGGCTGGGTGCGCTGGATCGACGTGACCCCACACGGTTTCGCCCTCGAAGCGTCGCCGCTGTCGGTCGCGCCGCTCATGCGCCGCCGCGTCGAAGGCAGCGCCCGGGCGTGGATCTTCACCTCGGCCACCCTCGCGGTCGGTGGCGATTTCTCGCACTACACCGCGCAACTGGGGCTCGAGAACGCAGCCACGCAGGCATGGTCGAGTCCCTTCGACTACGCGACACAGGCGCTCCTCTACGTCCCGCGCGACCTGCCGCTGCCCAACTCGGCCGAACACACCGACGCCGTCGTCGACGCGGCCGTACAGCTCGTCGCTGCCAGCGAAGGCCGCGCCTTCCTGCTCTTCACCACGCTGCGCGCGGTCTCCCGCGCCCGCGAGCGGCTCGCGGCGGCGCTGACTGCGCGCGGCCTCGACTATCCGCTGCTGGTGCAGGGCGAGGGCTCGCGCTCCGAGTTGCTGGTGCGCTTTCGCGCGCTGCGCAATGCCGTGCTCCTGGGCAGTGCCAGCTTCTGGGAAGGGGTGGACGTGCCGGGTGATGCGCTGTCGCTGGTCGTCATCGACAAGCTGCCGTTCGCGCCGCCCGACGATCCGCTGCTCGCGGCGCGCCTCGCGCGCCTGCGCGAGCGCGGCGGCAATCCCTTCATGGACTGGCAGTTGCCGCAGGCGGTGATCAGCCTCAAGCAAGGGGCGGGACGCCTCATCCGCGCGGAAACCGATCGCGGGGTGCTGGCGATCTGCGATCCGCGCCTGATCGACAAGCCCTACGGACGGCGCATCTGGCAGAGCCTGCCGCCGATGGCGCGCACTCGCGACGAAGCGGTGACGGTCGCCTTTCTCGAGGGATTGCGCGAGAGCACGCCGGCGCCGCGCTGACCCGGCACGCAGCGCGGTCGCCGCCCGCTCGCACCCCGAGCCGTCGTCACCTTCCGCAACGTCTCGCTACGCGTCGGCCCCATTTGCGGATGGCTCAGTACGGCAGTCGCGATATCGTCTTGGTGGCGGTCACGCCGTCGACGGTGTAGGTGAAGGTTCCGGTATCGCGATCACTGAAGGTCAACGTTCCCTCCCCCGCGATCGTGCGCGTGACCTTTGCGGGGTCGAACGTTCCGCCGAAATAGGGACCCGTGGTGCGATAGATCGGCCCGGTAAAGACGTTGTAGTAGCGCCATTCGCCGGGCTCCATCGTGAACCAGAGGGGCTCGCCGTCGGCATCGTAGACGAACCATCCCGCAAACACCTGATTGTTCAGATGCTGCACGATGAAGAGCCCCCAACCCGACTCGTTTTCGTTCCACCAGCTGTCGGTGTAATCGACGAGCGGAAAATGCTTCCCGGAACTCCGGGCGGGATTGTGCTCGACCGTCAGTGGCTGGGCTGCCATGTAGCCCCTGGCGTCCACGACCTCGACTTGGTAGGTGCCCGCCGGCAGGCTCCCGATGGAGACATCCACGCGCCCCATCGCACCGATGCTGATGCAATCAGGGTTTGCCTTTACGGCAATCCGGATGACCCCGAATCGCGCCGGCGGTTGCGCTATCTCGATCGTCCTGCGATCCACAGAACACCCGTTCACACTTACGATGCGAGCAGTTACGGGTTCGAATTCCACCGGAGTCGTCGGCAACAAAGTGAGATAAAAGGGAACGATCTGGGCGTTTGCGCAGACTGGAAATGCGATCGCCGCCACGACCAACGCTCTGACAAGCCTCGTCAGCCGTCGTACGCGATCGCCAGCCTTGGTCGGAACGATGGACGTCGTCATCTCGAAGGGCCTCAATGGGTCGGGCGATTGCCGGTCGCGTTCAGATAGGTCAGAACGGCAGTCGCGATATCGTCTTGGTGGCGGTCACGCCGTCGACGGTGTACGTGAACGTTCCAGTATTGCGATCGCGGAACCCCAGCGTTCCCTGCCCCACGATCGTGCGGGTGACCTTTGCGGGGTCGAACGTTCCGCCGAAATAAGGACCCGTGGTGCGATAGATCGGCCCGGTAAACGAGCCGCTGGCGGTCCATTCGCCGGGCACCATGGTGAACCAGAGGGGCTCGCCGTCGGCATCGTAGACGAACCATCCCGCAAACACCTGATTGCTCGGATGTTGCACGATGAAGAGCCCCCAACCCGACTCATTCTCGTTCCACCAGCTGTCGGTGTAGTCGAGGAGCGGAAACGATTTCCCGGAACTCCGGGCGGGATTGTGCGCGACCGTCAGTGGCACAGCCGCCATGTCGACACCGTGGTACACGAGCTCAACCAGGTAGGTGCCCGCCGGCAGGCTCCCGATGGAAACATCGAAGTGCCATCTCCGATTCAGGTTCACGCAACTATAGTCTGGCTCGACGGCAATCCGGATGACTCCGGGCCGCGTCTGCGGTTGCGCAATCTCGATCGTCCTGGGATCCACAAAACAGAAGTCCGAAACTTCGATGCGAGCGGTTACGGACTCGAACTCCACCGGCGTCGCCGGCAACAACGCCAAACTGAACGTAAGCGCTTGGGCGCTGGTCCACACCGGCAATGCAACCGCCGCCAATGCCAACGTTCTGACAAGCGTCGTCAGCCGTCGTACGGGATAGCCAACCTTGGTCGGCGCGATGGACGTAGTCATGTTGGGGGGCCTCAATAAGTCGGGCGCGGCACTACCAGAACTGCCACCACGGCTTCTCGGCGAGCTGCCCGGTCGGCTGCACGCCGAAGCTCGCCTCGTCCTTCTTCCAGAACTCCCACCACGCCCGGTCCTTGACGCCGGTGAGAAACGGGCTCTCCGGATACGTCTTGGCGAGGATCGCCCGCGAATCGTCGGCGAGCTGCGTCAAGTCGAGCTTGGCATAGCTGCGATACAGGAGGTCGAGCGCCCTCTCGTTGGCGGGCGTCTGCGGAAAATTGACGAGCACGCCCTGCGCCCGATTCGCGGCGGCTATGTATGCGCCGCGATTGAAGTAGTAGCGCGCGACGTTGTACTCGTAGGTTCCCATGGCATTGTTGAGGTAGCGCATGCGCGCCAGCGAGTCCTGGTAGTACTGGCTGTCGGGAAACTTCGTCGTCAGTTCCTTGAATGCCGCGAAGGAGCTGCGCATCTCCTTGGGATCGCGCTCGGACAGCTCGAGCTCGTAGACGTAACCGATGAGTCCCTGGTCCTCGCGGAAATGGACCAGGCCCTTGAGGTAGTACGCGTAGTCGACGTTCGGATGATTGGGATAGGTGCGGATGAACCTATCCGCCGCGGCGATCGCCGCCTCGGTCTCGTTGCCGCGCCAGTTCGCGTACGCCGATTCGAGGATCGCCTGCTGCGCATAGCGGCCGTAGGGGTAGCGCGCCTCGAGCTGGTCGAAGAGCTTGATCGCGCGCTGGTAATTGCCCTGCATCATCGCGTCGTGCGCGGTCTGGTAGAGTCGATCCGCCGACCATCCCGCGGTCTCGTCCTTGACCTCGGGGAAGAGTCCGCAGCCGCCGATCGCGAGCGCGAGCACGCTCACCGCGACAAGTCGCGCGGCGAGCTGGAACCAGCTGCGCACACCACGCGCCGGCGTCGAATCGAAACGGTGCATACGTGCCTACCTCCGCGCCAAATTATACCCTCGCGCCTCTGGCGTCGGCGCCGGTACCAGGCGTTCGCCTGCACCGGCTCGCCGTTCCCGCCGATGCCGCGGGACAACGACTCGACCAGGTACTCGCGCAGCTCCTGCCGCAGCACTCGCGCAGCCGGATGAAGGCATGGATCGAGGCGGGACTCGTGCGCATCGACGACCGCGTCGTCGTCGTTCCCCGGCATCGTCTCGGCGGCGGCGAGGCGCTGCTGGTCACCGAAGGTGCAGCGACGACGGATGACAGGGTCGCGGCGCAGGCGATCGATCTGCCGATCGTCCACGAGGATGCGGCGATCCTCGTCGTCGACAAGCCCGCGGGCCTCGTCGTGCATCCAGGGAGCGGCAATCGCGACGGCACGCTGCAGAACGCGCTCGTGCACCATGCGCCGGCGCTCGCGACGCTGCCGCGGGCCGGGATCGTGCATCGCCTCGACAAGGACACCAGCGGTCTCCTGGTGGTGGCGAAGACGTCGGAAGCGCAGACGAGTCTCGTGCGCCAGCTCGCCGCGCGCACCGTCAAGCGCGAATATGCGGCGCTCGTTCGCGGCGACGTGGCGCGCGCCACGACGATCGATGCGCCGATCGGACGCCATCCCGTGCAGCGCACGACGATGGCCGTGGTGGCCAGCGGCAAGGAGGCGCGCACGCAGGTCGAACCCGTCGAGCGCTTTGGCGATGCCACGCTCGTCCGTTGCCGACTGGAAACGGGCCGCACGCACCAGATCCGCGTGCACCTCGCCGCGATCGGCCATCCGCTCCTCGGCGATCCCACCTATGGGGGCCGGCGACGCCAGGCGATCGACGCGCTGCCCGCGCTGCAAGCATTTCGCCGCCAGGCTTTGCACGCGCAACGACTCGGGCTCGTGCATCCGGTGAGCGGCGAGACGCTGGCTTTCGAAGCGCCGTTGCCCGACGACCTGGCGGCGCTCCTCGCCGCGCTGCGCGCGCGCCTCGCCCCCGACGATGCGCTGCCGAGTCCCGGGCGCCGGGGTGCACGTTGAGGCGACCCGGCATCGGCGACACCGATTGGCTCGTCCCGCGATGGGACGGAGCACGGCACGTCCGCGCGTTCTTCACGACGCGTCACGGCGGCGTGTCGACCGGTTCCGCGGCGACGATGGATCTCGGCCCCGCGCAGCCCGCGCCGGAGGAACTCGCCGGCGCCATCGGCGAGAATCGCCGGCGCCTGCGCGCGCAACTGCCGGCCGATCCCGTGTGGCTCGCGCAGGTCCACGGCGCCACCGTCGTGCGCGTGAGCGCCGCCAACGTCGAGACGCTGCGCGCAACGCCCCCGCCGGCCGACGCCGCCGTCACGCGCGAGCGCGGCATCGTGCTCACCGTGCGCACCGCCGACTGCCTGCCGGTGCTCTTCGCCGATCGGGAAGGCACGGTGCTCGGCGTCGCGCACGCCGGATGGCGCGGACTCGCCGCGGGGGTCCTGGAAGCGACCGTCGCGGCGATGGCCGTGCCGGCGCCGGCCATCGTCGCGTGGCTCGGCCCGGCGATCGGTCCCACCGCCTTCGAGGTCGGCGCCGACGTCCATCACGCGTACTGCGACCACGACGCCGGCGCCGCCGCGCACTTCGCCACCCGGCGCGACGGCAAGTGGCTCGCCGACCTGCCCGCACTCGCCCGCCGACGCTTGACGCGGCTCGGCATCGCCGCCGCCGGCGGCACCTGGTGCACCCACACCGATGCCGCGCGCTTCTTCTCGTGGCGCCGCGACCGGGGGGCAGGGCGGATGGCGCTCGTCGCGTGGCTATCGCGACCCGCCTAGCGGCCGGCGCAGGAAGCAGCGTCAGCGGGCGAGGACGTCGCCCATCTCGATGTGGATCGTGTCCACCCACACGTCATCATTGGTGGCGGCATCGACCACTGCGATCTCGGTGGCGCCGTCGTCGACGTCGCGCTCGAGGATGCGCCACACCGGGGGCAGGCGAACCCCGGGTGAACGATTGAACACCCGCGGCAGGACCTCCGACTTCATCCGGTAGTCGAGCGCGCCGAAAAAAACGTCGCGCCAGCGCGCATCGGTGCCGTTGGCCGACAGGTCCGCGGCCCACGTATCGATCGGTATCCACCCCGCATCGTCGAGCCACGCCTCGAGCCACCAGTGGTAGCCGGCGCACTCCGGATAGGCGAGATAGCCGCTCACCTGGCGCGCCGGAATGCCGCAGATGCGGCACAGCGCCGCGACGAGCGCGCTGCCGAGCCGGCAGTCGAACCACCCGCCCTCCCGCGGCAGATCGAGCGGCGCGCGGGCGGCGAGCCATTCGTACGGAAACGGGCCCACCGCAAGCCTATCCATCAGGAAATCGAAGAAGCGGTGGATCTGCTCGCGCGGCGACGCGACGTCGCGGGTGAGGTCCGCGGCGAGCGCGACCAGCGAAGGCGTCACCTGGATGAGATCCTCGGCGTGGCGAAGATAGAGCTCGCGTTCGGCCGCTGGCAGCGGTGCAACCTCACGCGGCGGCGCATACGGGTAGGCGACGAAGCTGCAGCGCGCGCCGAGCGTCACCACCCGATCCGGCACCTCGACCAGGCGCAACTCGGCGTGGCCCGGCGCGAGGCTGCATTCGCGGCCGTCGAATGCCTCGGGCACGATCTCGAGATCGCGCAATGCGGCGTCGGCGTGCGGCAACGGCAGCCGCACGCGGGCGGGCGCCGCGAGGTACGCGGGATGAAAGCGACGGCGCAGCGTGATCACGAAACGGCGCGGCGGCAATGCCGACATCGACGGCGGCGCATCGTGCACGCTGCGTGCAGCGTGGAACGACAGCACCCGAGCGCGCTCGATCGCCACGTGATGCTCGCGCCAGAAGGGATCGTCCAGCGCTCGACCCAACCAGCGCATGCACAGGAATACCTCGGCGGGATCGTAGCGCCAGTTGCCGTCGTCGTCGCGCCGTGCCGGCAGTCCCAGGCTGCGCCAGCGCGCGAGCGCCTCGATGGCAACGCGCCGCGTCCCCTCGGGATCGCTGCGCCGCGCCGCCTGCCGCCAGCCGTGAAACACCAGATGGTCGACGATGCGCGTCTCGGGCATCCCGCGCAAGCGCGGATCGGTCGCGAAGGGAAGCATGGGGCTGCGCCGTGGCCGACGGCTCGGTGCAGGCTACGCGGCCAGGATCTCGCCCAATTCGACGCGCAACGTGTCCGTCCATACGATCGCGTTGTTCGACAGGTCGATGATGTCGGTCTGCGAAGCGCCCGCCGCGTCGCACTCGAGGCTCGTCCACGCCGCGGGCAGTTGCACGCCGGGCGAGCCGTTGAAGGCGCGCGGCATGTAGCCCATGTTCATGCGATAGTCGACCGCCCCTACCAGCGCATCGCGCCAAAGCGGATCCAGTCCGGCCGCAGCGGGCTCCGCGCTCAACTGGTCGAGCGGATACCAGCCGATACCGTCGATCCACACCTCCACCCAGTGATGGTAGGCCATTCCCGCCGGATAGAGGACATAGCCGGTCGCGCGTCGCGCCGGCATTTCGTTCGCACGACACAGCGACACGAGGAAGGCGGATACCCGGCGGCAGTCGAACCAGCCCATCTGTGCGGGATAGTGGTCGGGGGGCGTGAGGTTCAGGATTTCGTGAGGAAACGGTCCGAGATCGAGCCGCTTCGTCACGTGACGGTAGAAGCGGTATACCTGTTCGATCGGCGTTGGCGCGCCGCGCGCGAGCGACTGCGCGAGCGCGACCATGCCCGGGGTGACCTGGACCAGGTCTTCCGATGGACGCAGACAGCGCTCACGTTCGGCCGACGGGAGGGTCACCGTGGCGTCGGGCACCGACGGATACGCATCGAACGAGAATCGCGCACCCATGGTGATCGGCTCGGTGGGCGTGCCGGCGAGGCGCAACTCGATGTAGTCCGGCGTGCGGCGCACGCTGCCTCGATCCCCCGTCACGGGATCGAGTTCGACGTCGAGGTGGCGCGTCGACGCATCGATCTGCGGCACCGGGATCCGCAGGCGCCCCTGCTTAGCGAGGTACTCGGGATTGAAACGCCGCCGCATCATCACCGTCATGCGGCGCCCGGGAAGCTCGGCGGCCCGCGGGGCGCGATCAATCGGCGTGTCGGGCGGATGCAGGGAGAGGATGCGCGAGCGCAGGCTCGGCACGTGGCGCTCGCGCCAGTACGGGTCGCGCCCTTGGTAGCCGCCCAGCCGCATGCACAGATTGACCTCGGCAGGATCGTAACAGCGCTCGCCCTGGGCGTCGTGCCCGAAAGGCAGGCCGAGCGCGCGCCACCGCACGAATGCCTCGACGACGGTGCGCCGCGCCGCTTCCGGATCGCGCGCGCGCTCGGCACGTGACCAGTGATGGAACACGAAATTCGTCACGAGCCGCGACTCGGGAATGCTGCGCAATCGGGATTGCGCGGAAAAATCGGACACCGATCGGGACATTCACGCATGATAACCTTCGACGACTCGCGTCGGCCTCGTCTTCGCGGCGCTGCCTCCCGGGATGCTTCATCTTGCTGCTCGCCATCGAACTGCCTCGTCTCCACGAGCTCATGACCACCGGCGTGGTCACCGCGGTGCACGCCGCGCCCGGCACCATGCTGGCGCCGGGCACGCCACTGGTCGACGTGCGCGTCGATCTGAGCGATGCGGCCGCGCAAGACTGCCCGCCGGTATCGTGGTTCCGCGTCGTCTGTGGCGAGCGTTGCGTGCTGCGCGCGCTGAACGCCGCCGAAGGCAGCGAATTCGCGCCCGGCGCGCGGCTCGGACTGGCGAGCACGGCGGCGGACGAAGCCGCGACGGGCGATCCGGCGCGTCCGGCGCGCTTGACCATCGTGGGCATCGTCGGACCCGAAATCGAATGGTGACCGTGGTCCGGCGCGACGCGATGGAGGCATCGTGAAGCGCATCGCCCTCACGCTCGGCCGTCTGCTGCCGGCGGCAAGCGTGCTCCAGCGCTCGGGGATGCGCTGGCTCGTGGCCGACGGCGCCCATTGCCGCGCCGGCGAGGTCATTGCGTACTGCAACATCGGAATGCGCGGCAGCGACCCGCTCCTGAAAGGCTCGCTCGCCGGAGAACAGCGCGACCTGCAGGTCGCCCTCGCCGTTACCGCGCCGGGCATCGTGCGACGCGCGGCGAGTGCCTCGCGCGGCGGCTTCCTCGACCAGATGCAGTACTACGACAGCTGGCGCGACGACGATGCGATCGGCACGCTCGACCTCGACGACGGCGCCAGCGCGCCCGGCGCGAGCTTCGAGCATCTCGTGTTCGCCGGCCATCGTGCGCTCGACATTGCCGAGGTCCGCACCGGCCTTTTCGCCGGCTGGCACGATCGCGCACGCGTGTGGTGGGGTGCGGCCGACGCGCCGCACGGCACGCTCGCCTGTCTTGGCATCTGCGAGCAGCGCAGCATCGTGCGCGGCGAAGCGGGCGCCTTCCTCGAACTCTTCGCGGCCGTACGCGGACCGGCGCACGTCGTCCACCATCCCGACGACGCGCTGGTGCCGGCAGCGCCTTTCCTCGTGCAGCAGATGACGCGGACACCCGCGGAGTGCCGGGCGATCGAGGAGGACATCGCGCGCACCTTCGGCAGCGGACCGGTGGCGCCGGGTGGGCGTGATTTCATGATGCTGGGGGCGATCGTCAATGCGCTCGTCCGCTCGCCGCTGACCGAGGCGCTCACCGTCACCTCGCAGGCCGGCGCCGCAACGGTGAGCCGTCCCGACGCCGTGCTGCTGTCGGTCCTGTCCGAATCGTCACTCCTGTTGCGACACAAGCGGCTCGGTTACTGGATGCAGGTTCACGGTTATCGCCTGAGCGAGACCGGACCCGCATTCCACGCGTGGCTGCGCGCCAATTTCGAACAGGTGCGCCGCTCGCTCGCGGACATCGCGCGCGACCTGGGGTTGCTGGCCGATGCGGTGCGGGCCCGAGGCACGACCGAGATCCTGGTGCTCAACGCCGTATCCACGCTGGGCACCGAGCAGGTGCAGTGCTACGCGCCGTTCACGCGACCGCTCGGCAAGACGCTCGGCACGGTGCGGGCGCGCGAAACCAATGCGATGCTGCACGACCTCGCCCGCTCGCACGGCATCCGCATCGTCGACAACGACGCACTCGCTGCCGAATTCGGCGGACGGCAGCACATTCCCGATCGCGTGCACTCGAGCGGCGCGCTGCAGCAGGCCACGCGCGACGAGATCGTGCGCATTCTCCACGAGGCCGGCGTGCCGGGATTCGTGCCGCGGTCGCGCTGAGCGCGGGAGCAAGGCGCGGGAGCCCTCAGGTCACCTCGAACTCGACGAGCATCGCGGCGAGATCGTCGGCCTGCGCGGGCAGCGGCTCGTCGGAATCGTCACCGACGATGGCGAGCGGACGGCCGAGGCGCTGCCAGTCGCCGGCCGGTGCCAGAACGCTGCGCAGGATACCGGCACGCGCCGCCCGCACCTCGACGACCGCCTTGTGCGTTTCCAGTTCGACCACGAGGTCGCCGGCGGCGAATGATTGTCCGGGCGCCACGTGCCATTCGAGCACGCGAAGCTCCTCGACGTCATCGATGGGGCCGGGTACGGCGAGCTGGTAGAGCATCGGGATCACTCGACAGGAAAAGAGATCTTCAGGATAGCAGCGCGCGAACCGCCGCGCCGACGCGGGCGGCGTCGGGCAGGCACGCCGCCTCGAGAACCGGATTCGACGACACCGGCGCCGGCAGCGCCGCGACGCGGGCGACGCGAAAGGGCTCCCCGTCGCGCGCCTCGCGCACGCGCGCGGCCACCTCGACGCCGACGCCGCAGGTCGCCTGCCCCTCCTCCACCGTGACCAGCGCGCCGGTTCGCGCCACCGACATCACCAGCGTATCGACGTCGAGCGGCGCGAGGCTGCGCAGGTCGATCACCTCGCAGTCGACGCCTTCGCGCGCGAGTTCCTCGGCGGCGGCAAGGGCCACGCGCACCGTGTAGGCGTGCGCGGCGATCGTCACGTCGCTACCCCCACGCGCGATGCGCGCACGGCCGAACGGCACCAGCGTTTCCTCCGCCGGCAGCTCGCCCGCCGTCGGATAGAGGCGCTTGTGATCGACGAAGAGCACGGGACCATCGTGACGCAGCGCCGACTTGAGAAGTCCGTACGCATCCGCCGCCGTGGCGGGCGCCACCACGACGAGCCCGGGCACGCTCATGAGCCACGCCTCGATGCACTGCGAATGCGCGACCCCCTGCCCGCGCGCCCCCGCGGTCGCCTTGACGACGAGCGGCACGCGCAACTGGCCGCCCGTCTTGTAGCGCGCCTTGGCCGCGTAGTTGACGAGCGGATCGAGGCCCAGCATCAGGAAATCCATGTACGTGATGCTGACGAGCGCCCGCAGCCCGGCCGCCGCCGCGCCGACGCCGACGCCGATCATCGCCGCCTCGGCCACCGGCGTGTCGCGGACGCGCTGCGCGCCGTAGCGCTCGAAGAGTCCGGTGAATTCGCGATACGCGCCACCGAAACGGCCGATATCCTGGCCGAAGAGCACGAGCGCCGGATCGCGCGCCATCTCCTCGCTCAACGCGCGTGCGATCGCCTCGCGAAAGTACACGCGCGTTGCCGCCGCGCTGCCGCTCACTGCACGTCCTCCAGCACCGATCCGCTTGCGGGATATGCAGCGGCGTCGGCAAATGCGAGCGCGGCCACCGCCGCGACGCGCGCTTCCTCGTCCCAGGCGGCGAGGCGCGCCGCATCGAGCTCGCCGCGCGCCTGCATCCGCCGCGCCTGCGCGACAATCGGATCGCGCGCGCGATCGGCGGCGAGCTCGTCGGCCGCGCGCGTCTCGCGAGTCGACGTCGAGTGGGTGGCAAAGCGCGCCGAGCGGCACTCGAGAAACGCCGGTCCCTCGCCGTTGCGGATGCGCGCGGCTAATGCCACCGCCGCCTCGCGCACCGCCTCGACGTCCATGCCGTCGACGGTCACTGCCGGGATGCGAAACGGCTGGGCGAGCGCGGCGAGCGGTTGCGGCGCGAGCGCCATCGCCTGCGGGGTGCTGATCGAGTAGCCGTTGTTGTCGCACACGAGAAGAAGCGGCAGGCGCCACACGGCGGCGACGTTCAGCGTCTCGTGCAGCGCACCCGCACCGCAGGCGCCGTCGCCGAACATGCACGCCGCGATCCCGCGACCGCGGGTCGCCAGCGCGAGCGCCACGCCGGCGGCGATCGTGAGGTTCCCACCGACCACGGCGTGCGCGCCGAAAAAGCCCGCGGCCGGCTGCGCGAGGTGGCCGCGCCCGCCACGACCCCGATTGGTGCCCGCCTCCTTGCCGAGCAGCTCCGCCATGATCGCCCCGGCATCGACACCACGCGCGAGTGCGGCGGCGATCGAGCGCCCGCTCGTCAGGAGCTGGTCGTCGGCGCCGAGCGCGGCAGCCACGCCAACCGCCACCGCCTCCTGTCCCATCGAGAAGAGCTGGAAGCCATGATCGGGGCGTCCGGCGAGCGCCTCCTCGAAGGCGCGGATGCGCTGCATCGCGCGCAGGAGCGCGCCGGCCGTCATCATGGGCGAGGCGGCGCCAGCGCATCCCACGGCTGGCCGAGGCGCGCCTCGACGCAGGTGGCCATCTCCGCGGTGATGCTCTCGTCGCGCGCGAGCGCGAGCATGCTGCGCACCAGCGTGCGCGCAGCCACCTCGATCGCGGCGTCGCTGCCGAAGCGACAGTCGCTCGCCAGGGCACGCGCGCCGACGTGCGCGAGCGTGCGATCGAAATCGACCACATGCGCACCGGTGACATGCGAGATCTCGATCGCCACCAGCGCGAGACGGCGGATGCGTTCGCGCAGCGCCTCGCGCTCGGCAGTGGCGAGCGCCGGATCGACGTGGCGGAAGATCGTGCACACGAGCGCCGGGGGGAGGCTTGCCGGCCAGGCGGCGAGCGCCTCGCGCCAGCGCTGCTCGACGGCGGCCACCGGGGTGGCGTTCGCGAGTTCGGGCAGGAGCGAGGCCACCGCGTAATCGGGCGCCGGGGCCAGTGCCGCAACCGCCGCAACGTCGGCGACAAACTGCGGCACCACCGCCACCCCGTCGTCCCCGCACGCCCGCAACGCCGTCTGCAGGAGCGCCGCCGCGCGCCGCACGACCGGCTCCTCGCAAGCGTCGACGACAGCGGCCACCACCAGCCGGCGCGCCATCAGGAGACTCCGCTCGTCGTCACCGGCCTTTTCGTCACCAGTCCCGTCGCCGGCTGCGCTGGCGCGGGGAGGTGTGGCAAGCCGAGCAAGCGCCGCACCTCGTCGTAGTCGACGCCATGTTCCCCGCGTGCGGCGGCGGCAAGCGCGGGCAACGACTCGATGCGCGCCGCCGGTGGAACCAGGGCATTCGCAGCGAGGCACGACCAGAACACGGAGAGGAGCTTGACGGCCGGTTCGGGATAGCGCGCATAGAACCGGCGCTCCCAGGCGGTGTTCTGCAACGGGTCGCGCCAGCCGCGGCGGTGCGTCATGTGGTAGGCGCGGGCATCCTCGATGGCCAGCACGCGTGCACCGTGCTTGACCATGCGCAGCGCGAAAGCGCGGTGCTCGTTGTTGTCGATGTCGTCGTGCAATCCTCCGACTTCGACGAAGGCGTCGCGGCGGACCGAAAAATTGGCGCCGCAGGCGGCCGCCCACAGCACCTCGCAATCGGGATGGTTGACGAGCGCGTCGAGCTCGATGCGCTCGAGCAACTGCGGACCCGCGCCGGGATAGATGCCCGGCCCCGCGCGCTGCGCGAGACCCGCGAAGTCGTCACGGATCTCGGCCAGCGTCACCGCATTGCGTGCACGCTCGGTCGCCGACCAGCGCGCGACCTGCGCTTCCTCACCAGGGCGCGGCGTGCCCGCGTCAGGGTCGAGCAGGAAGCGCGTGCCGCGAAAGTGGAAACGACCGCCACGCCCGACCAGCCGCGCGCTCGGCTGCGCGTCGTGCGCCAGCAGGTGCCGTTCGACCATGTCGGGTGCGGCGAGCGTGTCGCCGTCGAGGAAGATGAGCAGATCGCCGGTCGCCAGCCGAGCAGCGGCATTGGAGGCGGCCGAGCGCCCCTGCGCCACCGGATGGTGGAGCGCAACGATCGGCATGTCCGCCATGGCCGCGGCGATGACAGCGCTGGTATGGTCGGAAGAGCCATCGTCGACGACCACCACCTCCACGGGCACCGTCTGCCGCGCCAGCGACGCGAGCGTGAGGCGCAGGCGATCGGCCTCGTCCTTGGAGCGGATGACGACGCTCGCGCGCATCACGCGCATGCTCCATCCATCGCGGTGCGCGCCTCGAAGCAACCGAGATCGGCAAGAACCCGTACCACTTCGGCCGCGACCCGACGCGCGCCTTCGGCGCGCAGGTGGCGCGTATCGAGCTTGGCCACCGCCACGCCGGCCTGCGCGACGATGGCATCGACGTCGATCACCGAGATTCCGATGCGCTGCGAGAGTTCGCACAAGGCGACATTGAAGCGACGAATGCGCAGCGAGAGCGTCTCGCCAAGGCCGGCGTAGCAATGCACCGTATCGCCCGGCACCACCGACGACAGGTTGTACACGAGTACCGGCACGGCGCGGTGCGCGCGCAAGCGCGCGACGATGGCCTCCAGGCTGCGCATCGACGCTGCGGCATCGGTCAGCGGCGACACCTCGAACTCGTCGTGCAACCAGCGCCGATCGGCCTCCGGCCAGTGCTGCCGGTGTTCCGGAAAGAAGAGGAAGCCTCCCGCGCGATGACGCGCGAGACGGATGTACAGGTCGGGCTGCAGCGAGAGGACCACGGCGTCGGCTGGAGTCGTGTACAGGGCGCCGCCGAATTGCGAGGCGAGCCCGTAGTTGCCGAGCGCAAGCCCGCGCCGGGCGAGTGCTTCCGGGATCCGGCCGTCGGCGTCCGCGAGCTGGTCGAAGCGCGCGCAGGTCTCGTGACGCACCCGCACGCTCCAGCCGGGGTGGCTCTCCCGCACGATCTCGTTGATACCATTCCAGCACAGCGCACCGTTCACGTGCAGCGAGTGCAGCGAATCGTGAACGTCGTGATTGGCCTTCGCGAACAGGGTGAGACGCACGACAGGAGGCTCCAACGCTGCCATCCGCGGCGGGCGGCGCGGACACGGAGCGGATTCTAGCCGACGTCGCCGCACGCAGCCCGGGTCGCGGCATTGCTATAGTCCGCATCGGCGCGACATCGCGCCGCCGCCCGTCCCGTCGTTGCCGCCCGTGTCCGCCCTCCCCGCCATCGTCGCTGCCGCCGTCACCGGCGGCGTGCTCGCCACCGCCGCCGCCGCGCTGACGCTGGCGCTGCCGGCGGCGTGGATCTCGCGGCTCGTGTCGTTCGCGGTCGGCGCCCTCCTCGGCGCGGTCTTCATCGAAATCCTGCCGCACGCGCTCGAGGACGGCGACGCCGGCGTGGTGATGGGCACCGTGCTCGCCGGACTCCTCGCCTTCTTCCTCCTCGAGAAGCTGGTCCTCTGGCGTCACTCGCACGGGCACGCCGAGCACCACGCCGACGACGACGAAACGGAGCACGATCACGCGCTGCACGCGCCCGGCCCGGGCAGCCGTTCCGGAGGCATGATCCTCATCGGCAACAGCGTCCACAATTTCTGCGACGGCATCGTGATCGCCGCCGCGTTCCTGGTCGACTCGCGGCTCGGGGTCGCCACGACACTCGCCATCGTCGCCCACGCGGTTCCGCAGCAGGTCGGCGATTTCGCGATCCTGATCCACTCGGGCTATACGCGCCGGCGCGCGTTCGCCTTCAACCTCACGGCGGGTCTCGCGACGCTGGTCGGCGCGCTCGCCGCGTACGGCGCGCTCGCCCACATGCAGCACGCGCTGCCCGCGGTGCTCGCGGTCGCCGCCTCGAGCCTGCTGTACGTCGCGGTCGCCGACCTCATTCCGAGCCTGCACCGACGGCCCGAACCGCTGGAAACCGCCCGCCAGATGATCGCGATCGGACTGGGCGTGGGCATCATCGCGGCGATCGGCGTGTTCTTCCCGCACTGACGCCGACATGCGCGTCGACACCGCGCGCACGCGACCGTGCACGACGATCACCTGCGCTACCATCGCGACATGACTCCGCTCGATCCTCGCAATCCCGATCCTTGGTCGCAATGGGCCGCGCAATGGCAGGAGGCGCAACGCCGCTGGCTCGACTGGTGGCTGCAACCCGCGGCGTCCGCGAAGCACGCGCCGGGACCGCTCGCCATGCCGTTCGGCGCGGAGGACCTGGGCGCGCTTCCTCCCGACGTCGCCAGCGCGACGTCGCGCTTTCGCGAACGCTGGACTGCGCTGTGGCAGGCTGCCGTCGAACTGCCGACAGGCGACGGGACGCTGCCCGAAGTCGCGACGCCGGCGCCGGCCGACCGGCGATTCCAGGTCGCGGCGTGGCGCACGCAGCCCTTCTTCTCGCTGCTACGCCAGTCGTACCTCCTCTACGCCGAGTATCTGCAAGCGCTCGCCGCGGCCGCGCCGCTTCCCGCCGACGAGAAGCGCAAGCTCGTCTTCACCACGCGGCAGTACGTCGACGCGATCGCGCCGACGAACTTCCCGGCAACCAACCCGGACGTGCTCGGGCGGGCGCTCGCCACCGACGGCGAGAGCTTCGTGCAGGGGCTGCGCAACCTCGCCGACGACACCCGCAAGGGACGCATCTCGATGACCGACGAGAGCGCCTTCGAGATCGGCCGCAACATCGCGATCACGCCAGGCAGCGTCGTGTACCGCAACGAGCTCATCGAGCTCATCCAGTACGCACCGACCACGGCCAAGGTATATCGCCGGCCGCTGGTGATGATCCCGCCGTGCATCAACAAGTACTACATCCTCGACCTCACCGCCCGGAATTCCTTCGTCGCGCATGCGGTGGCGCAGGGACACAGCGTATTCATGGTCTCGTGGCGCAACGTCCCGCCCGAACTCGGCAGCCTCACCTGGGACGACTACATCGAGCAGGGCGTGCTCACTGCGCTGCGCGTGGCCGGTGCGATCGCCGGGAGCAAGACGGTGAATGCGCTCGGGTTCTGCGTGGGCGGCGCGATCCTCGCCGGCGCGCTGGCGGTGCTCGCCGCGCGCGGCGACCGCAGCGTCGCCAGCGCGACGCTGCTCACGACGCTCATCGACTACGCCGACCCCGGCGACATCGGCGTGTACGTTTCGCGCGACTTCCTCGCGGCGCGCGAACCGCAGCTCATGAGCGGGCAGATCGTCGACGGTGGCGAGCTCGCGAGCGCCTTCGCGAGCCTGCGCGCCAACGAGCTCGTGTGGAACTACGTCGTCGCCAACTACCTGAAGGGCGAGACGCCGCCGGCGTTCGACCTCCTCTACTGGAACAGCGACTCGACGAACCTGCCCGGGCCGATGTACGTGTATTACCTGCGCAACCTCTACCTCGACAACAAGCTGCGCGTGCCGGGCGCGCTCGAGATGGCGGGCGAGAGCGTCGACCTCACGCGCATCCAGGCCCCGGCGTACGTCTATGCGTCGCGCGAGGATCACATCGTGCCGTGGCGCTCGGCGTATCGCACCACCGGCCTCCTCGGCGGCGAGGTGACGTTCGTGCTGGGGGCCTCGGGACACATCGCGGGCGTGGTCAATCCGCCGGCGTCCGGCAAGCGCAACTACTGGATCAACGAGCGTCCCGCCGACGACCCCGACACCTGGTTCGCGCAGTCCACCCTCGTTGCCGGCAGCTGGTGGCCGCACTGGTACGCGTGGCTCGCCCCGCACGGCGGCGCGCACCGCGCCGCGCCGCCGAATGCCGGCAGTGCCAGCCATCCGGTGCTCGCTCCGG
>JBDHRR010000192.1:0-4475 GCA_039807685.1 Burkholderiales bacterium | reverse complement strand
AGCGTGAGTGGCATTCACCGTCAGCGCAGCCCGTCCTCGCCCTTGATCTCGCTCACCTGCAGTCCACCGATGCGCGGCAGCGGTCGCCCGCTGTCGGTGACGACGACCGCGACCACGATCTCGTTGGCGCGCGGGGCGTCGGCAACGCGCGCTTCCATCGCATCGAAGTGGCTGCGCACGAAGGCCGCGTCCTTGTGCCCAAGCGGCACGTCGATCGCGGTGCCCAGCCCGCCGCGCTTCTTGGCCGACGGCACCAGCGCCGCGCCCTTCTCCACCGCCTTGCGCAGCGGCGCGCCGAGCTTGGGATGCAGGATCGCTGCCGCATGCTCGAGTTCGCCAGCCTCGCCGACGATCGCCGCCTTGCCGTAGCTTTGCGCCGCTCCCGGGGCGATGCCGAGCGCCTCGACGCACTTCGTCCCGAGCAATCCGCCCAACTCCTCGCCGATCGCGATCAGGGCGTCGAGGTCGTCGACGTAACGCCCGGCACAGGGGTTGTCGATCACCGCCATCGCGAGCGCACGCCGCGTGGGGGGCGCGACGGCGCGCCCCATCTCGACGCGGGTCTCCTCGACTTCGACCACCAGCTTGCGGATCTTCGCCTGCATCATCATCTCCTGTTGTCCGGATCAGCGCGCCTTCAGCGCAAGCCGTCCCACTTCGCAATGGCCGATGCGGCGAGGCCGCCGACTCGCGCGTGCACCCGTGCCCCGACGCTCATGGCGAGGACGTAGACGATCTCGTCAGCGCGCGGCGCACCTGCCACGCGCACCTCGATCGCATCGAAGTGGCTGCGCACGTAGCTCGCATTGATGTGCGTGAGCGGCACGTCGAGCGTGGCGCCCGGCGGCCCCACTTTCTTGGTCGACGGCACGATGGCGAGCGCGTTCCCGGGCTGCCCCGTCTTCACCTCGGCCGCGCCCTGGCGATACGCGTCGCGATCGCCCTTCCAGCCGAGGAGCTCGCGCATCGCGTAGCCGCCCGGCACGTGCCACAAGGCTCCGTGCTCGAGCTCGCCGGCGGCGCCGACGATGGCACCCTTGCCGTAGCTCTCGATCGCCTCGACCGGCACGCGCAGCGCGCCCTGTAACCGATGCGCCATGTCGAGCCCCAGCGGATTGAGCTCATCCATCAGCGGCAGGATCTCGGGCTCGTAGCGCCCCGCAAACGGATTGGTGATGACGACCGCGATGGTGCCGCGTCGCTGCGGCACGGCGGCGACCGGACCGAATTCGTGGTGGATGTCCTCGACGTGCGTGAGGATGCGGCGGACTTCGATCATCGGCGTCTTTCCTTCAAGCGTGAACGGCCGCGGGCGCGACGCACACCGCGGGAGCGGCACGCGGCGGCGCGAGGCGCTGCGACTCGCCATCGAGGTTTGCGACCCAACCCTGGCAGACCAGGATCGCATCGTGGCACAGTCCGGCCGTGCGGACCGCACGGGCCCGCGCCACGCCGGCGGCGAGCGCGGTACGCACCATCGTGTCGCCCAGGAGAGGGACGTCGACCGTGACCGGAATCGCACCGAGATCGCTGTCGTCGCGCAGCGCCCGTGCCGGCCGCCTGACGATCCGCGGATCGTCGGTGTCGACCGCATTGGCGATCATCGTCGCTGCAGCGTCGGCCTCGGCCGCGGTGGCAGCGAGCACGGTCACGCTGTCGGCGATGCCCAGCGAGAAACTGCGCCCGCGCCAGCCGGAGGTCGCGATCCCGCGCACCGGCAAGTCGGCGGCAACGATGAAATCGGCGTCGGTGGCGAGCGTCTTGCCGGCGGTCAGCGGATCGAAGCGCGCGAGATCGGCGTAGAGCCCCACCGACACCGATGCACCCGGCGCGAGGTGGAGCGCGATATCGCCGCCATTGTTCACCCAGGCGCGCGTCACGCCGTCGCGGTGATACGCCGTCGCGACTTCCTGCGCGACCGCGCCCGCCACGGCCGCCATCGGCGTGATGAAGCGCTCCCGGAACGGATGGCACGCCTGCCACATCCGGCGCGCGACGACTCCGGTGAGCGAGCACGTATCGGCGACCGGTTGCCGCAACCGCGGCAGTTCCGCGACGAGTTCGTCGAGGATCGTCGCAAAGCGGCGCCACGCCGCCTCGTGCGCGGCACCAATTGCACGGGCATCGCCGTCGGCGCCGATCACGAGGTCGATCGGTCCATGCTGGAAGTGCCAGCGTCCATCCGGCAACCGCGATCGGGTGGCGCTCATCGCAGCGATCCGTCGCGCCAGCACGAGTCAGGTGCGGATACCGGTGCTCGCGCGGCGCTCCTCGCGGCCACGGCCTCAGCCCAGGAGCGGCGCCCGGCCGATCGGCCAGGGATTCGCGGCGGCAATCGTCTCGCTGCGACGCGCGGTCGGCGCGCCGTCGTGGTGCCACGGCCCGTGCGCAAGCGCATCATCGATCGTGCGCACGTACTCCATGTGTCCCCCGAGTGCGCGGTAGTCGTCGGCACGCAGCGTGAACTCGATCGGCGCGACGAGCGCTGGCGTCGGCACGGTGCCGAAGCTCCTGTCCGGCATCCGCGCGACGTCGACCATGATCGTGATGCCGCCACCCGGCCAGACGTATGCCGGCGCGCCGCCGCAGGTGACGTTGACGAGCGCTTGCTTGATCGCACGCGTGAGGAGCACCGGGTTTTCGGTCACGCCGGCACGCAGGCTGCCACCGGCGCCGCCGACGAAGAGCACGGAGCACAGCGACGGTTCGCAGTTCTCGCCGATGCGCTCGACGATGCGGGCGACCGCAGCCGGCAGCGGCGCGCGCTGCGGCGCCAGCGCGTCGTCCAGCACGTACCACTCGGCATGCTCGCCGGTGGTCGATACCATGAGCAGGCGCAGCCCCGGCCACGCCGTCGCGGGGTCCCAGCCTTCGAGGATCGACAGCGGATCGACGATGTCGGTACCGCCCCAGCCGGTGCCCGGATTGGCGACCTGGAAGTAGCGGCCCGGTGTCGAGCGCCGCCCGCGAATCTTCACGCCCGACAGCCGCATGTCGAGGCAGCGCCCCGCCTGATGCTGCGTCAGCACGCCGGTGATGTGGTCGTCGACGACCACCACCTCGTCGGCGAGCCCGTAGAACTGCTTGGCGAAGATGCCGACGGTCGCCGATCCGCAGCCTACGCGCATGCGCGCTTCCTCGACGCCGTTGACGATCGGCGCGCATCCCGACCGGACGATCACCTGCGAACCGCCGTCGATGGTGAGTTCGACCGCCGCCTTGTTGCCGAGCGTCTCCATCATCTCGCAGGTGACGCGGCCCTCCTTCTTGCTCCCGCCGGTCAGGTGGTGCACGCCACCCAGCGAGAGCATCTGCGACCCGTACTCGGCGGTGGTCACGTGACCGACCAGCTCGCCCTTGCAGCGCACGTTCGCCTGCTCGGGCCCGAGGAACCGGTCGGTGTCGATCTTCACCTTGAAGCTGCAATAGCTGAAGATCCCCTCGGTCACCACGGTGATCATGTCGACACCGTCGGCCTTGGAGGCAACGATGAACGGTGCCGGCTTGTAATCGGGATACGTCGTCGACGAGCCGACGCCGGTGACGAAGAACTCGTCGGCCGCGGCACGGGTCGCCGCCGGGGCCGATGCGGCGTCCGCCGCGCGCGGCAGGAAGGCGACCGGCGCCGCCGCGGCGGCGTGGTCGCTACGCCGCAGGAACAGCGCGGGATCGACGCGCACCAGCGCACCGTCGGCGTTGGCGTAGCGATCGCAGGCGCCGACCCGCCCGGGCGCGATCTGGCACAGGATGGGGCAGGCGTTGCACTCGATCTTGTCGCTCGCCATGCGCTCGTTGCGCGGTCGCGCGCGCTCGAGCACCTGCGGGATCGCGCCAGGCTCGATCCCCGGCAGCCCATCGGTCTTGGTGTGTTCGGTCATCGCAACGGCCTCCCCCGAGGAACGGGCTCGCCCGCGATTGCGCGCCCCTGGCGTCTGCGGTACATTGATCCGCCGAGCGTTCGTGTAGTGGTTGCACCATGAAACATGTTGCATTCACTACACGGCGGCGCGATTAGCGTAGCGCATCCGCTGCCCCCGCGCAACCGTGCGAAGGAGTCGCCGATGACCCACGTTGTGACCGATGCCTGCATCCGCTGCAAGTACACCGACTGCGTCGAGGTCTGCCCGGTCGACTGCTTCCACGAGGGGCCGCTCTTCCTCGTCATCGATCCGGACGAGTGCATCGACTGTGCAGTGTGCATTCCCGAATGCCCGGTCAACGCGATCTATGCGGAGGCCGACATGCCCGCCGAGGAGGCGCCGTTCCTCGACATCAACGCCCGCCTCGCCAAGGAGTGGCCGGTGCTCGCCAAGAGCCACGCTCCGCTGCCCGATGCCGAGGACTGGAAGGACGTGAAGAACAAGCTCGCCGGGATCGATCCTTGAGCCGCGCACCGGCGCGCTCGGCTCATCCGGCGGCGGCAGGCTCCGCCCGCAGCACCTCTCGCAGCGCCGCGCGCGCGAACCCGGCGCGCG
>JBDHRR010000191.1:0-4502 GCA_039807685.1 Burkholderiales bacterium | reverse complement strand
CATGGGTGCTCGAGTAGTAGAAGAGGATCTTGGCGGGTTTCATGTCCGATGCCGGTGGGGCGCACCTGCAATGGGCGGCACGCCTGCGCGCCGTGATTCCTGGCTGCAGCTTCGCCGTTCCCCCGCCACGCGCCCGCGATCTACACCGCTGCCGTGGTCCTGCTGCTGATGGCGTGCGCCTCGAACCACTTCTCGAGCATCATGAGGATCCACGCGAGGGTGCCGTAGTAGGCCGCGTGCTCCTGCAGACGCCGCGACATGAGCTCGTCGAGCAGCGTGTCGTTGAAGATGCGCCGCCGGCGCAGGCCCGCCAGCGCGTCGCCGGCGATCTCGCGCAGTTGCGGGTCGTCGCGCAGCCACAGGCCCGCCGGCAGGCCGAAGCCGTGCTTCTGCTTCGTGATGACCGCCTCCGGCAGGAAGTCGCGCAGTGCCTCCTTGAAGAAGTAACGCAGCCTGGTGCCGCGCAGCTTCATCCCGGGCGGCAGCGTGGCCGACATGTCCACGACCTCCTCACGCAGGAGCGGGAATGCGACGTCCACCCCGGCGATGTCACAGCTACGCGTGACCTTGGGCAGATCGTTGTCGGCGAGGGTGAACTTCATGTCGAAAGCGAGCAGGCGATTGATGAGCGACGTGGCGTCGGCGTCGTCGTACACCTGTTGCATCTGCGCGAGCGGCTCGCCGCGGTCGACCTCGCGGAGGAACTCGGGGGCGAAGACGTACTCCGGTCCCAGGCGGTCCAGGAGGTTGTAGCTTTGATAGCGCGCCGGCATGGGCTGGCGCGCCTGCGCGACGTAGCTCTGCCCGCGACGCAGGATCCCGACCTTGCTCGCACCAGGCAGACCGAATACGGCGGCGTCGACCAGTCCGCGGACCGCCCCTGGCAGCCGGCCGTAGAGGGCGAGCGTGTGCTGTCGCGCGTAGCGCTCGTTGCCCCCGAAGAGCTCGTCGCCGCCGTCGCCGGCCAGCATGCGCACCACGCCGTCCTCCACGGCGCGCTTGGCGCACAGATACGTGGGCACCGCCGACGCGTTGCCGAACGGCTGGTCATACGCGGCGGCGATCAGCGGAATCGCGTCGGCGACGTCGGCGGGCGTCACGTAGTACTCGTGGTGGTCGGCTGCGAAGTGGCGCGCTGCGATCCGGGCGTACTCCATCTCATCGTAGCCGGCGGCATCGAAGCCGATCGAATACGTCGTCGGGGCCGTGCCGGTCACCTCGCGCAGCAGTCCGGTCACCGTGGAGCTGTCGGTTCCGCCCGAGAGGAACGCCGCGCAGTGTTCAGGTCCGGCGTACGCGCTCACGCCGGCGCGCAGCGCGTCACGGAAGGCCGGCTTGAAATCGGCGACGCCGCCCGGACGGGTCTCGTCGAAATGCAGCGTCCAGTACTGGCGCGAAGTCACACGCCCGTTCTCGAAGACGGCGCACTGCGCGGGCAGCAGGCGCGTGTGCTCGCGCCACACCGTCCGCGGACCGGGGACCATGTGAAAATAGACGTAGTCGTAGAGTTGCTGCGGCGCCAGCGTGCGCCGCGCCCGCGGATGCGCCGCGATCACATCGGATGTGGCGCCGAAGACGAGCGTGCTCCGGTCGGCCTGATACACCACGCTGCGCACGCCGATGCGGTCGACGGCAAGCAGCACGCGCCCGGCGCGCTCGTCGACGATGGCGAGCGCGAAATCGCCGCCGATGCGGGCAAGCAGCGCGTCGCCGGCTTCCTGCCACGCCGCCGCCGCGTCGCGACAGAAATCGTCGAGAGACGACCGCGACCGGTCGCGCCACGTGGGGTGTCCATGTACCGCCACGTGGATCGGCCCGGCGTCATGGACCGCGACGGTACCGGTGGGGCCCACGGCAGCGAGCCCGAAGCGCGCGCCCGTCGAAGTCGGGTACGCACCAGGATGGCGCCACGCGAAGCCTCGCTTCATCGCCGCGAGGACGGTCGCCGCGCCATCGCCGGAGTCACCGTACCAGCCGCAGATGCCGCTCATCGCACGCTCCGCTGCGGGTCAATCGGCATCGTCGGTCCTCCCGGACGTGACTGCGGCGGGCCTCGCCCGTGAGCGCAGGCGGCGCAGCGCCGGCTTGAGCGCGAGTTCCCAGGTCGCGAGCGCGCGCCCTCTCGGCGTGCGGCCGTAGGCGGTCAGCGCATGCACGGGCACGGTCGCATCCGCCCAGCGGTACTTGTAGGCGTTGTCGCCAGGACCCATTGCGTATCGTGTCAGGCCGCGGTCAAAGTAGGTTTCGAGCATCTGACGGCTCAGGTGCGACCCCGGTGAGAGGGTCTCGTGGCTGGCGTCGAAGTCCGATCTTAGCGCGTACACGCTCCCCTCGCTCACCAGCTGGTACTCCACGGCAACGGGGCAGCCGTCGAGCGAGAGCATCCAGATCGACAACCACCCCTCGGCATGCGCGCGCTCGGTGAGCCGGCGGATGAAGGCATTGGGTCCGGGCCGGTCGAGCGAATTGCCCGTCTCCGCCTTCCAGCTTCGCGCCGAGATGCGCACCACGTGCTCCAGGAGGCGCTCGACGTCGGCTGCGCTCCCCGCTCCCGGCTCGAGCCAGTCGATCGTCACCTTGCCGGCTTTGGCGAGGCGGTTGGCGGCGAGATTGTTCGCTTTCTTGAGACGGCGACTGCGGGAGGCGTAGTAGGCATCCCAGGTGCCGGTCAGCGCGATGCAGGGATTCGCCGTCGCCTGCTGCGCGTGGATCCGCGCGCCATGGCGCGCCAGCGCCTGGGCAAACGATACGGTGGCGATGCCGTCGGGTGGCAGGTTGCGCAGCCGCAGCACGTCCCAGTCGCGTCGACGCGCGGCGAGTGCATCGGCGAGCGCGCCGGCGACGGCCACGGCATCCTCCGGCGCCGCGAGGATCTCGCAGTGTTGCGTATCGGGCACGAGGAGATACTCCAGGGTGACCGGATGCAGCATGCCGCCTGCGACGCGGTCGCGCATGAGCGGAAGGGCGCCAACGAGTTCACCGCCGCGCTCGCAGCAAAGGAGGTACAGGCCCGCCGACGGTGCTTGCCATTGCCACGCCGCCTCGAGCCAACCATGCGAGAGGAATACCGTGGGTCCGGCGCAGCGCGAGCGCAGCCGCTCCCATGCCGGCCGCAGCGTCGCAAAGTCCGCCGCGCTGGTGACGACGCGAACGCTCATGAGTGGGGGTAAGCGACGGCGCGTGCGGCGCGCCCATGATTCTTGATGGACATGTATCGATCCGATCTGCTCGAGCCGCACCGATCGACAGGAGCGCCGCAGGTCGTGGCTTGCAGGGTGCAGGGTACCGGCTCTGTCCGGACCTTGCCAAGTCCGGCCGCCGTGCGGCGCGCTGCGCGGGTCACCCGGGGCTTGCTTCGCGGTCGGCGTGCGCGCGAACCACGCCGGCCGCGGCTCAGGGCGCCCGCGCCTCGGAAGACGTCGGGCCGCGCGCGGGGCGACGTCTTTCGCCGATCGCGCGCGCGATCGGCCAGCCGACCCGTGCTCCGACGGCGACGAGCACCACGGCGGCGGAATACACGACCGCCCAGCGTGCCATGAGCTCCGAGGTGGGAAGGAGGTTCTTGCGATCCGGACCGAGGAGAAACTGCGCCGCGGGAAACACCAGGCCGTACTTCTCGACGCGTGGCTCGAGCCCGAGGTCGAGCAATGACCAGCCGGCGCCGATGCCGATGGCGATGGCGATCGCCATGGCGACGACGCCGGCCGGCCGCAGCGGCAGGCGCGCGAGCAGCGCCACGTTCGCCGCGAACAGCGCGAGCAGGCCGTAGAGATAGCCGCCGCCGCCGATGCCGTAGGGGCCGTCGCGGGCGATGAGTTCGTTCAGGTTGTCGGTGGACGACCAGTCGAAGGCGATCGCCTTGCACAGCCACAGCACCGGCAGCGCGGACAGCATGACGATTGCAATGCCGCGCGCGCCCGGACGCCGCGCGCCGGTGTTGCCCACCAGCATCAGCGCGGTCGCGACGAAGATGGTGGGCGGCAGGTAGAGGGCCGCAAAGCGCACGGGCCGCTCGAGGAAGATCTCGACGTCGCGCCCGACGAAGGCGAATACGCGGCGGAAGAACGCGCCCCAGATGTCCTTGTTCGTCACGAACCAGAAGAGATTGTTGCTGCCGCTGAGCTTTTCGATGCGGGCGTCGGTCACGCTGGCATACAGGAGGACCAGGCACACCATGGCTGCCGCGCCGGCGTAGCCCGGCCAGGCCACGATCGGCCAGCGCGAATCGCGCACCCGCTGCGCGACCCAGGCGGCGCCGATGCCGATCCACAGGGTCGCGAGCGCGAAGATCGCGAGGAAGACGAGGTGCCCGCCGCCCAGGAACATCGCCGCGACGTTGTACGGAATGCCCGGCACGCGCAGCATTGCGGCGAGCGCGACCGTGGTGAGGAGCCATGACGCCACGAAGGCGAGCACGGCGCCGCGGGGTACCCGCCCGTCGTCGCCGGACGCGCGTGACGCCGGTCGCGTGGTTTCGCCGCGCGCCGCATCCGGTTCGCGCG
>JBDHRR010000057.1:0-22408 GCA_039807685.1 Burkholderiales bacterium | reverse complement strand
GGCGTCGGCTATCACCCGTCGCTGCTGCCGCGGCATCGCGGGATCGCCGCGGTCGAGTGGACGATCCTCTCCGGCGACCCCATCGCCGGCGGCTCGGTGTATCACCTCGCCGACGGTTGGGATGCGGGTGCCATCGCCGCGCAGGACTGGTGCTTCGTCGCCAAGGGCGAGGGCGCGCGCGAGCTCTGGGAGCGGGCGTTGGCGCCGCTCGGTCTTCGACTGCTGACGAAGGTCGTCCAGCATGCGCGCACGCACGGCAGCGTCCCTGCCTTCACGCAGGACGAACGCTTCGCCACCCGCGCACCCATGATCAAGCGAACGGTGTCGCTCACCGAGGAGAACGAGACGATGATCACTTCCGTCGTGGCCACGGTGGTCGGCCCGGACCGGCCCGGCATCGTGAGCCTGCTCGCCGCCAAGGCACAGGGCTTCGGCGCCAACTGGGCGGGCAGTCGCATGGCGAGCCTCGCCGGCCAGTTCGCCGGCATGGTCCATTTCGAGGTGCCGCCCGAGCACGCCGACGCGCTCGTCGCGGCGTTGAAGGAACTCGAATCGACCGGGCTGACGATCGGGATCGAGAAGAGCGAAGGTACTGCGGTTCCTGCCGGCCGCCGTCTCGTGCGGCTCGAGCTCGTCGGTCACGATCGCCCCGGCATCGTGCGCGACCTGTCGAGTGCGCTCGCGCAACGCGGCGTCTCGATCGAGGAGCTGCACACCGAGATCGTCAGCGGCGCGATGAGCGCCGAGCACCTGTTCAAGGTCAAGGCCGAGCTCCTCGTCCCGAAGACCGTGAGCAACGACGACGTGCGCCGTGCCCTCGAAGCGCTGGCCAACGAGATGATGGTCGACGTGGAACTCGGCAGCACCGACGAAGGCGCCGCGGGACGCTGATCGTCGCGACCGCGACGCGGCGACGCATCACGCCTCGCCCGATCCGGGCTCGTCGTATTGCTGGAGCAGGTACAGGCGCTGGTAGATCCCGTCCGGGATCGCCATCAGTTCGTCGTGCGTGCCGCGCTCGACGATCCGTCCGTGATTGAGCACCACGATGACGTCCGCGGCGCGGATCGTCGACAGCCGGTGGGCAATGGCGACGATCGTCGTCTCGCCGCCGATGCCGGCGAGCGCGGCTTGCACCTCGCGCTCGGTCTCGCTGTCGATGCGCGAGGTCGCCTCGTCGAGGTAGAGCACCGCCGGTGCCCCGGCAAGCGCCCGGGCGATCGCCACGAGCTGCTTCTGCCCCGCCGACAGCCGTGCCCCGCCCTCGCCCAGCAGCGTGTCGTAGCCGTGCTCGAGGCCCGCGATGAAGCCCGCCGCGTGCGCCGCCCGCGCCGCTGCCTCGATGCGTTCCGATTGCAGGCCACGGCCCATGTCGATGTTCTCGCGCACGCTCCCCGCGACGAGCAAGGGCTCCTGCGGCACGAGCCCCACCGCGGCGCGGAAGTGCGCCTCGTCGAGCTCGTCGATGGCGACGCCGTCGTAGGCAATGCGCCCGTGCTGCGGCGCGTAGAAGCGCAGCAGCAGCGAGAGCAGCGTCGACTTGCCGCTCCCGGTGTGGCCGACGATGCCCACGAAGCTGCCGGCCGGGACCGCGAGCGACACGTCGTGCAGGACCGGTCGCGCCGGGTCGTAGCCGAAGGTGACGGCGTCGACATCGATGCGACCCGTGCGCAGGCGCCCGCGATCGGGCCACGGCGCTTCCGCGGGCTCGTGCAGCACCACATCGACGCGCGCCGCCGCGACGATCGACTGCTGCAACACCGCGAACTGCGTCGTGATCTGGATGAGCGGCTCGATCACGCGCGCGACGTAGGCGATGAAGGCGTAGAGGAGCCCCACTTCGACGACGTGCACCTGCTGCGTTCCAACGCCGATCACGATGACGCAGATGAGCAGGATGTTGACGAGGTCGAGCGCCGGGCGGAGCAGCCACGCATTCGCGCGCAGGATGCGGCCGCGTGCCTCGTAGTGCGCATCGTTGGTGCGTGCGAAGCGTGCCGCGAAGCGCGGCGCCGCGCCGGTCGCCTGCAGCACGCTCATCCCGGCGATCGCCTCGGCCATCTGCGCATTGATGTCGCTGCGCAGCTCACGCGTGCGCGCCACCGCTGCCGCCGACAGCCGCTCGTAACCCCAGACGATGGCAATGGTCGCCGGCACCAGCAGCAGGACGATGAGCATGAGACGCCAGTCGAGCCAGAGCATCGCCACCACCACGCCGAAGAGGACGGTGAGGCCCACCAGGATCTCGAAGAGGACCTGCGTGTAGAGCTGCTTCACCGCTTCGGTGTCGTTGGTGATGCGGCTCACCAGCTGCCCCGCGATCGCGCGATCGAAGAAGCGCATCGGCATGCGCAGCACGTGGCCGTAGACCTCCTCGCGCAGGCGCTGCACCGAGCGGGTGGACAGCCACGCAAGGCGCAGGAGCTGGCGGTAGCGCAGGACGCTCGCCAGCGCGGTGCAGGCGAAGGCGCCGCCGATCAGCGCCACGATCATCGGCACGTCGGCCACGCGCGGCACGAGATAGTCGTCGATGAAACGCTTGCCGAGGATCGGGCCGACCGCCTCGAGGAGCCCCGCCACCACGAGCCAGATCGCGGCGCGCGTCGCCGCGTCGCGATCGGGCAGCGCCGAGCGCCAGAGAAGACGCAGCGCGCCGCGTGATGTTTGACGGCGGGTGCTCACCACGTCAGCGGCACCGGGCCGCCCCAAGCCGCTGACTGCGCCCCCTCCGGGGGCAGCGAGCGAAGCGAGCGTGGGGGTCGTTCATCGTAGGCTCCAAGTGCACTTCACAGGAGACGCAGAGGCACAGAGAAAGCATGCCCGTTCTCCGCGTCTCGGCGTCTCTTTGTGAAGCCTTTCGTCAGCGGCGCCGGGCCGCCCCAAGCCGCTGACTGCGCCCCCTTTGGGGGCAGCGAGCGAAGCGAGCGTGGGGGTCCGTTCACCTAGGCCGCCTCCAGCGCGGCCTCGAGCTGCTGGTAGCGCCACTGCGCGGCGTACCAGCCGTCGGCGCGCAGGAGCGCCGCATGCTCGCCCCGCTCGACGATGCGGCCCGCTTTCACCACGACGATCTCGTCGGCATCGGCCACCGCCGAGAGCCGGTGACTCACGATGATCGCGGTGCGGCCGGCGCGCGCCGTGCGCAGATGGGCGAGGATGCGCGCCTCGGTGCCGGTATCCACCGCCGACAGCGCATCGTCGAGGAGCAGCAGCGGCGCCTGCGTCAGGAGCGCGCGGGCGATCGCCACCCGCTGGCGCTGGCCGCCGGAGAGCGTCACGCCGCGCTCGCCGACGCGCGTCGCATAGCCGTCGGGAAAGCGCTGGACGTCGGCATCGAGGTCGGCGAGTCGCGCCGCGTGCGCGATCTCCTCCGGGGTCGCGTCGGCGCGGGCGAGCGCGATGTTCTCGGCAATCGTCGCCGAGAAGAGGAATGGCTCCTGCGGCACCCAGGCGATCGCCGCGCGCAACGCGGCGAGCGTGAACTCGGGCAGCGCCGCTCCGCCCCACGTGAAACGGCCGTGCGTCGGCTCGGCATGGCGCAGGATGAGCTGCAGCAGCGTCGACTTGCCGGCACCGGTCGGGCCGACGACGCCGAGCGTGCCACCGGGAGCGAGCGCGAAGTCGAGGCCGGCGAGCGCGGCTGCGTGCGTGCCCGGATAGCGAAAGCCGACGCCTTCGGCACACAGCGATCCTTCGGGCACCGCGCCGCGCGAGCCCGCATCGACGACGCCGAGCGGCGCGCGCAGGACCGGATCGAGGCGCGCCCACGCCGCCTTCCCGCGCTGCACGAGCGAGAGCACCCAGCCGGCCGCGAACATCGGCCAGATGAGCTGCACGAGATACATCGTGAAGGCGGTGAGCGTGCCGATGGTGACCTCGCTGCGCCACGCGAGCCAGCCGCCGAGCGCGAAGGTGAGCATCGTCGCCGCGGCGAGCGCGATGCCGACCGCCGGCTCGAACGCCGATTCCCAGCGCTGCGCGCGGTACGCGGCATCGGTGGCGGCTTGCGCCTTGTCCGCGAAGTCGCGCCCCGCGCGCTCGACGAGGCCGAGTGCCCGCAGGCTGCGCACCGCCGTGATCGACTCCTGCACCTCGGCGTTGAGATCGGAGAAGCGATCGAGCGCCTGCCGTGACGCCTCGTGCACGCGCCGCGAGATCACGTAGAACGCCCAGCCCATGAACGGAAACGGCAGGAGCACGACGAGGCCCAGACGCCAGTCGATGCCGAGCGTCATCATGGCCACCACGAGGACGAGCGTCAGCGTGCCGTCGAAGCCGGCGAGAAAGGCCTCGCCTGCCGCCATCTCCACCGCATCGACGTCGTTGGTGGCGCTCGCCATGAGCTCGCCGGTGCTCACCCGATGGAAGTACGCCGGCGCCTGCAGTGCGAGCCGCGCGAAGAGCTCGGTGCGCAGGTCGCGGCCCATCTGATACGCCGCCCGGAAGAGCGCGAGCCGCCAGCCCACCCGCAGCAGATAGATCGCGAGCCCCATGGCGAGCAGGATGGCAACCTCGCGCCACAACGGAGCGCCGGCCAGCAAACCGGCGACGAGCGCATCGATGATGTGTCCCACCCGTCGCGGCACCCAGATCGTGAGCAGGGCGATGCCGACGAGCATGACGCTCGCGCCGGTGTAGGCACGCCAGTGCCGCGCGGCAAAGCGCGCGATGAAAGCGAAGAGGGACAAGGCGGTCGGACGGCGGCAAGGGACCCGCGCGGGCAGGTCCAAACCGCAATTGTACGGGTCAGGCCGCCGGCAGCCGCAATTCGAAGCGCGCCCCGCCGCCTTCGGCGTCGGTGATCACGAAGCGCCCGGCGTGCGCCAACGCGATCTCGTGCGCGATGGCGAGTCCGAGGCCGCTGCCCGCGTTGCCGGCGTGATCGCCACGATGGAAGCGCTTGATCACGCGTCCCCGCGCCGTCTCCGGAATGCCGGGTCCCGAGTCCTCGACGATGAGCGTGGGTTCCGGCGACTGGCGCACGGCCACCGTCACCCGCGCGCCGCGCGGGCAGTACTTGAGCGCATTGTCGAGGAGGTTGTTGATCGCCTCGGCGATGAGCGCGGGATCGACATCGGCGATGGCGTGGTCCGAGGTCTCGTCGAAGCCGAGGTCGATGCCCGCCGCCACCGCCTGCGGCACCCAGGCACTCGCGGTCTCGAAGGCGAGTTCATGCAGATCGGTGCGCGCGCGATTCGCCCCCGACTGCGCCTCGGGCTCCGCGCGCGACAGCAGGAGGAGCTGGTTGGCTAGTCGCGTCGCGCGTTGCACGGCGGCGCGCACCTCCTGCACCGCCACCCGCATCTCGGACAGGCTCTCGCTGTTCAACGCCTGCTCGGCCTGCAGCGAAAGCGCGGTCAGCGGTGTGCGCAACTGGTGCGCAGCGTTGGCCACGAACGACCGGTGCGCGAGCGCCGCCGCATCGAGCTTCTGGATGAGCGCGTTCAGCGCCTCGATGAGTGGCTGCATCTCCGCCGGCATGTCACCACCGGGCAGCGCCGCCAGCGTCTTGTAGCTCATGTCGCGCAGCGACACCGACAACGCGTGCAGCTTCTGCGTCTGGACGACGATGGTGCGCCACGCAAAGCCTCCGGCGAACACCAGCAGCACGATCTGCGGCAACCACACCGCGAGCATGATCTCCTCGGTGAGACGATCGCGCTTGCGCGTCGTCTCTCCGACGACGATGGTGATTTCCTCGCCAACCGGCGGCAGCGGCGAGGTGAGGACCGCCCAGCGCATCAGCGTGCCGTCGACGGGGGCATCGAAGTAGCGCAGGTTGAATCCCTGCTCGGCATTGCTGCCACGCATCGGAACGCTCTGACCGGCGATGAGTCCGCTGCGCGAGCCCTCGACGCGGAACAGGATCCGATCCTCGGCGTCCCACTCGAACATCTCGCGCGCGGCCTGCGGCAGGTGCAGCGCGGTGGTGTCGCGAGTGAGCCGCACTTGCTGGGCGAGGCTTTGCGCCGAATCGTAGAGCCAGCGATCGTAGACGTGATTGGCGTAGTGGCGTGCCGCCCACGCGGAGAGCGCGCCGTCGAGGGCGAAGAGGACGAGCAGCGGCAGCGCGAGCTTGAGGAGGAAGCGGCGCCGCAGCGAGACGGCGACCGGTGCGCGCGACGCCATGACCTTGCCGAGCCGCCGTCAGCGGCGCCGGGCCGCCCCAAGCCGCTGACTGCGCCCCCTTTGGGGGCAGCGAGCAACGCGAGCGTGGGGGTGGTTCATCCTCAGGCGATCGCGCGCAGCAAATACCCGAAGCCGCGTACGGTGACGATCTCCACCCCGTTGCCCTGGATCTTGTGACGAATCCGGTGCACGTAGACCTCGACCGTCTTGTCGCCGATGTCCTCGTTGAGCGCGGCGAGCGTTTCGGTGAGCTGCGCCTTGGTCACCACGCGTCCCGCGTTCTTGAGGAGCCGGCGCAGCACGTGCAGCTCGCGCGGCGTCAAGGCGACGAGGCCGTCGGCGCCGAAGAGCCGAGCCTCGTCGGCAGCGAGCCGCAGACCGCCGACGACGATTTCCTGCGGCACCCCGCGGTCCGCCCGCCGCAGCACCGCCTGAATCCGGGCGTCGAGCTCGGCGACGTCGAACGGCTTGACGAGGTAGTCGTCGGCGCCCGCGCGCAGGCCGCCGACGAGCTCGACCGGGCGATCGCGGGCGGTGAGGCAGATCACCGGCAGCGAATCACCCGCCGCCCGCAATTCGCGCAGGAGTTCGCTGCCATCGCGATCGGGGAGCCCAAGGTCGAGGAGCAGGAGGTGCGGCGTCTCGCGACGCAACTCCTGCGCGGCCGCGGCTGCGGTATCGGCCCGCCGCAGGACGTAACCCAGGCGTCCCAGCTCGCGCTCGAGCAGGCGCGCGATGTCCGGGTCGTCTTCCACGGCGAGGATGCGGATCGGCACGGCGGGAATGTACCCGATCGCGCGGAAAGCCGCGGGCACCACGTGCATCGGCGGGATGGCGCGCGAGCCACGCCCAAGGCCGGACACCGGCCAGGGTCGATGCCGGGAGGGAAAGCCCGCGCGATGAAAGCCAATTGAAAGCTGGCGCGCCTAAGCTCCGCGCACGTCCAATCCGCGACGTGCAGGAGGCGAAACCGCATGCTGTCGATACGCAATCCGAAGGACTTCTGGGCCGGCATCCTCTTCATCGCGCTGGGCATCTTCACGATCACGATGGGAGCGAACTACACGCTCGGCACCGCCGCCCGCATGGGTCCGGGGTACTTTCCGCGGATCCTCGGCATCCTGCTCGTCATGCTCGGCGCCGCGATTGCGGCGAACGGCCTGCGCGTCAAGGGCGAGGCGATTCCCCCATGGAACTGGCGGGCCACGCTGGTCGTGCTCGGCAGCGTCATACTTTTCGGCTACATCGTGGAAAAGGTCGGCGTCGCCTTCAGCACCGTGTTCCTGATCGTCGGAGCCAGCGCGGCGAGCCACGAGTTCCGGCCGATCGAATCGGTGATCTCGGGGATCTTCTTCGCCGCACTGGCGGTGGGGGTCTTCGTGATCGGGTTGAGTCTCCAGCTGCCCATCTGGCCGCAGTTCGGCCACTAGGTCAGGGATCGGCACATGGAACTCATCAGCCACCTCGTCACCGGCTTCAGCGTTGCGCTCACGCCGCTCAACCTCCTTCACGCGCTGATCGGCTGCCTCCTGGGGACGCTCATCGGCGTGCTGCCGGGCATCGGCCCCGTCGCGACCATCGCGATGCTGCTGCCGACCACCTACGCGCTGCAACCGGTGTCCGCGCTCATCATGCTCGCCGGGATCTACTACGGCGCGCAGTACGGCGGCTCGACCACGGCCGTGCTCCTCAACATGCCCGGCGAATCGTCGTCGGTGGTGACCTGTCTCGACGGCCACCAGATGGCGCGCCGCGGGCAGGCCGGCGCCGCGCTCGCGATTGCGGCATTGGGCTCGTTCTTCGCCGGGACGGTGGCGACGATGATCGTTGCCGGGGTGGCAATGCCATTGTCCGAGATCGCGCTGAAGTTCGGACCCGCCGAGTATTTCTCGCTCATGGTTCTGGGCCTCATCGGCGCCGTCGTGCTCGCCAGCGGCTCGCTCATCAAGGCGATCGCGATGATCATCACCGGGCTGCTCATGGGCATCGTCGGCACCGACGTCAATTCGGGCGTGCAGCGCTTCGCCTTCGGCGTACCCGAACTCTCCGACGGGATCGGCATCACCGGGGTGGCGATGGGTCTCTTCGGCTTCGCCGAGATCATCATCAACCTGGAATCGAAAGAGAAGCGCCAGCTCGTCACCAACAAGGTGAAGGGCCTCTGGTTGACGAAGGAGCAGTTCCAGAAGGCATGGCCCGCGGTCTTGCGCGGGACCGGCTTGGGCTCGATCCTCGGCATCCTCCCCGGGGGCGGTGCGATGCTCTCCTCCTTCGCTTCCTATACCGTCGAAAAGAAGCTCTCGAAGACGCCGGAGGAGTTCGGGAAAGGCGCCATTGCCGGCGTGGCGGGACCGGAGTCGGCCAACAACGCCGGTGCGCAGACCTCCTTCATTCCGCTGCTCACGCTCGGCATTCCCGAGAACGCGGTGATGGCGATGATGGTCGGTGCCATGACCATCCACAACATCCAGCCGGGACCGCAGGTGATGACCTCCAACCCGCAACTCTTCTGGGGACTCATCGCCTCGATGTGGATCGGCAACCTGATGCTGGTGATCCTCAACCTGCCGCTCATCGGCATGTGGATCAAGCTCCTGACGGTCCCCTACCGCCTGCTCTATCCGGCGATCCTGCTCTTCTGCTCGATCGGCGTCTACACGGTCAACAATACGTCGATGGACGTGATGATGACCGCCTTCTTCGGCTTCCTTGGCGTGCTGTTCGTGAAGCTCGGCTGCGAGCCGGCACCGCTACTCCTGGGTTTCGTGCTGGGACCGATGATGGAGGAGAACCTGCGGCGCGCGCTGCTCCTGTCGCGCGGCGATCCCACGGTATTCCTGACGCGGCCGATCTCCGCCTTCATGCTGGCGATGGCGGTGTTCCTGATCCTCATCATCGCCCTGCCCAACATCCGCAAGACGCGCGAAGTGGCCTTCACCGAAGACACGTGAACGGGAGCATGCCGCGCCGGTGCGCGACCTATCGCTGCCTCACCTGCAGCGGTTCCTCGTCGTCGTCATCGTAGTCGTCGTCATCATCCAGCCAGTCGTCGTCATCGCCAGGATCGCCGATCGGCAGATCCTCGTCGTCATCGTCGTCGCCGGGACCCGCCGCGACGAGCGCGTCGTGCCGCGATCGATACGCCTTCATGGGATCCTCCTCGTGGCTGCCACGCTGCGGGCGGGCGGCTCCGGGGTCGTTGGTACCAGCCGGACACCCCGTCGCGCCGACGCGCGCGGGGTCGTCCAAGCTCACGCCAGCGGCGGAATGCGCAGCACCTGCCCGGGATAGATCTTGTCGGGGTGGGTGAGCATCGGCTTGTTCGCCTCGAAGATCACCATGTACTTGTTGGGATCGCCGTATTGCGCCTTGGAGATCTTCGACAGGTTGTCACCGGACACCACGGTGTAGTACTTGGCTTCGGGTGCGCTCTGGTCGACGCTCATCATGTTGTTGACGGCGACGACCCCCGCGACGTTGCCGCAGCACAGTGCCACCTTCTCCTTGGTTGCCTGATCCGCCGCCACGCCGAACACCGAGGCGGTCGCGGTGGCGCCGTCGAACGTCACGGTGAGTCCGGTCGTGGTGAGATTCTGCGTCTTGATGTAGTCGACGATGGCATCGGCGGCGGCGTCGTTGGCGGCCTTGATCTTGGCGGGGTCGGCGGGATCGGCCTTGACGTCGGCCATGGCGGCTTGCGCCTGCCCGCGACCGAAGAGCTTCTCGCCGGCTTCCTTGACGAAACTGAGTAGGGACATGGAACAGCTCCTGGTGAAATTTGTTGTGCGGACGCCAGTCCGGGCGCCCGTCGCGAGAGATTACACCAGCGCCGGCGCATACTCGGGAGCGACGCTTTGCGGTACGCTACGCGTCATGAAGCGACTTGCGCTCGTCCTCTTCGTCCTGCTTGCCGCGCCGGCGCTCACGGCCTGCATTCCGATCGGCATCCGCGTATCGAACATGTACGCGCCGACGGCAGCCAGCGCGCCGACCGCACCCTGACCGGCGGCACCCTTCCCGGCGGCAGGTCCTGATCGCGGCGACCGGCCGCACCGCGCACCCCGGCAATACCCGCACTTGCCAATCGGCAGCGACCGCGCTTATGATGCGTCCTGAAAGATGCATTTGTCGTACATGTTTTGTGGCGGCGGCGCGCGCCGGGAAGAACCCGTGCGGCGATTGATACACGCGACGCCGACTGGCCGGCGCACGCGCGTCCGCGGAGGTGGCATGTCTGCACGAACCGTCATTCGATTGTCGGTGGCGATCCTCGCCAGCATCGCGAGCTTTGCCCTGTCGTGGCCGTACTGGCGCGATTTCGAGTACTGGGCGGAATCGCCGTCGTTGTGGGCGGTCTACTTCGTGGTGGGCTTCCTGCTCGCGGTGTACGTGTTCTACGTCTTTCTGGGTAACGTCGCCACGCTCTTCGAGCACGACGCCCTCGAGCATGCGGGGAGCGCGGTCAAGGACGGCGACCCAGGACCGGCCTCGAAAGAGGGAGGTGCGTCGTGAGTTGCGCTCCGGGACGCCCTTGCGCCGAAGGCGTGCAGCGTCGCCGCGCGCTCGCCGTTCTCGGCGTGATGGGGCTCATCTTCATCGCGCTGTCGGCAGCTTCGTTCCTCGATTCACGCGGACAGGTGGTGCCGTCGAACGTGCGCTACGCCGATTTCGGCGCCGTCGAGGGCAAGCGCATTTTCCAAGCCTACAACTGCATGGGGTGCCACACCATCGTCGGCAACGGCGCGTACTTCGGCCCGGATCTCACCAAGCTCTACGACAAGGTCGGCCCGGCGTGGCTCGAGGCGTTCCTGCCGTCTGCCGGCAGTTGGCCCGCGGCCGGTGCCGTGCGCCTGCAACTGCAGAACAAGACGATCGCCACCGAGGCGGGCGTCGACACCATCGAGGCGTATCTCGACAAGTATCCGGGTGCCGCCGAACGCATCCAGCGACGCGGCGGGCATGCCACGAACATGCCCAACCTCCCGTTCACGCGCGAGGAGGTCGGCGAACTGATCGCCTTCCTCAAGTACACCTCGGCGATGAACACCGAAGGCTGGCCGCCCAAGCCGAAGGTCGACGGCTTGCGCTTCCCGCAGGCGACCCCGCTTCCCGTGGCCGCGCAAGCGACCGCAACGGCCGCAGCCGCGCCACCCGGCGGCGCGCCGGCCGCCGCGAGCGTGCCGGTGTCGAAGGTCGCGCTGGGTGAGACGCTCGTCAAGGACAACGGCTGCACGGCCTGTCACGCGCCGACGGCGCAGAAGCTCGTCGGGCCCGGCTGGGGCGGCCTGTACGGCTCGACCGTCAAGCTTGCCGACGGCTCGAGCGTCAAGGCGGACGATGCCTTCATCGAGGAGAAGATCGTCAAGCCCGACGCCAAGGTGGTCGCGGGCTATGCGGCTGGTCTCATGCCCTCGTTCGCCCACGTGCTCGATGCCGACCAGATCGGCGCCATCGTGGCCTACATCCGCAGCCTGGAAGGACGCAAGCCATGATCCGGATCGAATACGAGACACAGCGCCTGAGCCTGCGCTTCTTCGTGCTGATGCTGGTGCTCTTCTTCTTCCAGACCGGCTTCGGACTCCTCCTCGCCGCGCAGCACATCGACCCCACGCTTCTCGCCGGCACCTTCAATTTCAACGTGGTGCGCGCCGAGCACACCAACCTGGGCATCCTCTGGGTGCTGTCGGGCTTCATCGCCACCATCCTCTTCGTGGGCCCCCTGCTGTCGAAGCGCGAACTCGCGGCACCCTGGCTCATCAGGTTCCTCTTCTACGCGCTGCTCTTCGCGGTCGTCTTCAACGTGGCGACGCAGATCCTGGCGCAGCAGGGCATCGCCGGCTGGTGGCTCGGACAGCCGTGGCTGCAGGAAGGCCTCGAGTATCTGGAGGCGGGCCGCATCGTCGACGTGATCCTCCTCGTCGGCTTTGCCATCGTGTGCTACGTGGCGCTGCGCACATTCCCGAAGATGGCGCAGTGGAACGAGATTCACTGGGGCCTCGCCCTCGGCGTGCTGGCGCTGACGCTGGTGTGGATCTTCGGGATGTTCTTCATCGGCCGCCTCGATCTGCAGGAGTACTTCCGCTGGTACGTCGTGCACTACTGGGTGGAGGGCGTGTGGGAGGTCATCCACATCGCGCTCGTCGGCTTCCTCCTCGTGCTCATGTTCAAGGCGAACGTGAAATCGGTGGGCTACGCCGTGTTCTGGGGCATCTCTCTGGTCTGGCTCTCCGGCCTCCTCGGCAATGCGCACCACTACTTCTGGATCGGCACGCCGGAGTTCTGGCAGTTCTGGGGATCGCTCTTCAGTGCGCTCGAGCCGTTGCCGCTCATCTTCTGTTTCTGGCACCTGTATCTCGATGCGCACCAGGATCGGCGACCGATCGCCAACCTGCCCGCGTTCGCCTTCCTGTTGGGCTCGGTCGTGCTGGAGCAGGTCGGCGCCGGCATCCTGGGCTTCTCGATGACCTTCGCGCTGACCAACGTGTGGTCGCACGGGACCTGGATCACCTTGAGCCACGCGCACCTGGCACTGTTCGGCACCTTCGGCATGCTGGGCCTCGCCGCCGCGTACTACGCGGTGCCGATCATGCGCGGCTCGGCCGACTTCGACCAGCGGTTGGGCAAGCTCGCCTTCTGGCTCGTCTTCACCGGCATGCTGGGGCTCGCCTTCGCCTTTGCGATCGGCGGCACCGTCCAGGTCTTCGTCTACCGCACGCTGGGGCTCGACTGGTTCGGCGGCGACGTCGCGCCGGCGATGCTCTTCGCCAAGGCGATGGTGCCGATCTTCGGCATCATCTTCGCCGCCGGCGTGTGCGTCGTCGTCTACGATCTGCTGACGCTCGGCGTGCGCGATCGGGCGACGGCGCACGAGCCGGTCAACCTGCCTGCCGCGACCGGCTGGGGCCGGCGCCTCACCGGCTGGGAGACGGGCACCTGGCTTCTCGCCATGTGGGTGTTCGGCGCCGTCATCACCTTGGGCCTCCTCTCGTTCAACATGCGCGTCGTTCAGGAAGGCAGCGCGCTCTTCCCCTACCTCATGGCGAGCATCGGCTACCCCGGCCTCCTGCTGGTGACGCTCTTCTTCGTGCGCCGCTTCCTGCGCTCGCTCGAGGCGCGGAGCGAGGCAGGTCGCGTCGACGCCACCCACGCAACGCCAGCGCTGGCCGCCACGACCTGAGCGCCGGTCACACTTTCCCATCGATCACCATCCGGAGCTTCGACGATGACCAGCACGCCCTCACCAACCACCCTTGCCGACAGACACGTCGGAGAGATCGCCGCGACGGTTCCCGGCGCGACTGCCGTCTTCCGCTCGTACCGGATCGACTTCTGCTGCCACGGTGACGTGCCGCTCGCGGCGGCCGCGCGCGAACGCGGTCTCGACCTCGAGACGATCGTGCAGGCGCTGACAGCCCTCGACGCCAGAAGCGACGAGGATGCGACGGCGGGCGCCATGGCGCTCGACAGCGCGGCGCTGATCGACCGCATCCAGTCGCGCTATCACGATACGCATCGGAAGAGTTTCCCCGAGCTCATTTCGCTGTCGCGCAAGGTGGAGGGCGTGCACCGCGCCAATCCGAAGGTGCCCGCCGGCCTCGCCGACCTCCTCGAAGAAATGGCGAGCGAACTCGAGGATCACATGGCGCGCGAGGAAGCAACGCTCTTCCCGGCGATGCGGCGCATCGAGGGCGGACTCGAGGCGACGATCGACGAATTGCGCAACGAGCACGACGACCACGGCGCGCTCCTGCGCCGGATCGAGACGCTCACCGACGATTTCACGCTGCCGCCAGGTGCCTGCCGCTCGTGGGCGGCGCTGTATGCGAGCACCGCGCGGCTCGCCGATGATCTGATGGAGCACATCCATCTCGAGAACAACGTGCTCTTTCCGCGCTTTGCCGCGACCGCCGCCGCCACTTGAGCAGCGCCATCAGGGCGCACGAGCGAGGCGACCGACCGCCCTACGGCGACACCGGATTGGATGGCATCGGCGGCGGGCGGCGTCCCTCCGGCAGCGTGACGCCGAGGAAGCGCGACACGCGAATCGGCACGTCGGCCCGTTGCAGACGGGCGACCGCCTGCTGGATCTGCCGATCCGCGACGGTCATGCGCGAACGCAGGCGCACATACTCGGCCCACGAGTCGAGGATGTAACGCTCGACGTACATGCCCTCCTCGGCGAGATCGCGGAAGACGCGCCAGCTCACCGCGCCGTTGCGCCGGCGCACCGGCCCCACCGAGCGGATGGCGCGCAGGAAGGCGTCGCGCTGGTCGGGCGCGATCCGATACTCGATCTGGATGAGCACCGGGCCATCGTCGGGCTCGGGCTCGCGCTCCATCTCCAGTGCCGGACCCTGGTCGCCGGGCAGCACGTCCTTGTCCCCGCCCAGCCGGACGCGCACGTTGCGCAGCAGCGCGAGCAGCACGAGGAAGAGCACCGCCGAGGCGATGAGAGCCACGCGGATGCCCTGCCACGACGCGAGCGCTCCCCACAGGACGCTGCCGACGGCGAGACTCGCCTGCACCGTCACGAAGGCCATCGCCACCGCCCGCGCGCGCACCCATGCCGGCGCTGCGCTCTGCGTCCCCGCCGACAGGCTGGCGAAGACGCCGACCCACGACGCCCCTGCCGCAAATGCCGCGATCACGGCAAACACGACCATCGTTGCCGCCGCCATGAGCGCGGTAGCGATGATCCACAACAGCGACGCCGCCAGCACGATCCGATGCAGCGAGTGCTTGCGCAGTTGCTCGGGGATGGCGAGCGCGGCAGTGACGGCACCGGCGCCGAAGCAACCGAAGATGAGGCCGAAGCCCCCCGCGCCCAGGCCGAGCTGGTCGCGGGCGATCACCGGCAGCAGCGCCCACAAGGCCGCGGCGCAGATCGAGAAGATGAAGTTGCGCAGGAGGATCGCCCGCATCGGACCCGAGTGACGGGCATAGCGCACGCCGCTGCCAACGCCGGCAATGAGCGTCTCCGGAATGCCGGGGAGGACGGGCGGCTGGCGCTCCCAGCCGCGGACCACGAAGACCATGCCGATGAAGAGGATCGCGCTGCCGAGAAGCGCGCTGCCCGCGCCCACCCATGCCATCAGCGCACCGGCGAAGGCGGGGCCGATCGCCCGCGACACGTTCATCGCGACCGCGCCCAGCGCGACCGCCTTGGGAACCTCGGGACGCTCGACGAGCTCGTTGATGCACGCCGACTGCGCCGGCTGGTAGAAGGTGAAGGCGGCGCCGATGAAGAAGGTGAGGAAGAGCAGCGGCCACGGCGCGATCACGTCGAACAGCGTGGCAAGCCCCAGCACCACCGTGCCGCCGAGGAACAGGAACTGCGTGGCGAGGAGCACCCAGCGGCGCTCGATGATGTCGGAGAGCGCCCCGGCGACGAGACCGAAGACGATTGCCGGTGCGGTGCTCGCCGTCTGCACCAGCGCGACCATCAGCGCCGACGGGGTCATCGTCGCCATGAGCCAGGCGGCCATCGTCGCCTGCATCGTGTAGCCCATCGCCACGCCGATCGACGCCAGATAGAAGCGGCGGAACGTGAGGTGCCGCAGCGGTGACGATGCGAGCAGTTGGTTGAGCGTGGTCACCAGGGTCGCGTACACCGAACTAGTGTATCGCGTTGGTCCTGCCGGCGTCGGATCGACGCCCGGCCGCAGTCTGCTACGCTGCACCCCCGCAGCCGCCCCGATCCCATGACCCGCTACGATGTCTTCAACGGCGACGCCGACGGCATCGCCTCGCTCCTGCAACTGCGCCTCGCGCACCCGGCCGAGACGGTGCTCGTCACCGGCCCCAAGCGCGACATCCGCCTCGTCGAGCGGGTGCCGGCGGTCGCCGGCGACGAGGTAGTGGTGCTCGACGTCTCGCTGGCGGCCAATCGTCCGGCGGTCGACCGGTTGCTCGCGGCCGGCGCGCGCGTCGAATACTTCGACCACCACGATCCCGGGGCACCGCCGCTGCCGGCCGGGCTTATCGCCCATCTCGAGGCGTCGCCCACGGTCTGCACCGGCATCCTGGTCGATCGCCACCTCGGCGGCACGCAGCGCATCTGGGCGGTGGTGGCAGCGCTCGGCGACAATCTGGCAGAGGCCGCGCGGCAGCTCGCCGCGTCGCTCGGACTCGGCGCAATGGCCTTCGGCGAGCTCGCCGCGCTGGCGGATGGCTTGACCTACAACACCTACGGCGAGCGCCTCGACGATGCGATCGTCGCTCCCGATGCGCTCTTTCGCAGCCTGCTCGCGACGCGCGATCCGCTGCGCTTCGTGCGCAGCGACCCGACCTTCGCGCGTATCGACGCCGCCCGCCGCAACGATCTCGCTGCCGCCGCCGCGATCGAACCGCTGCGCCGCCTGCGCGGAGCGTGGGTCTATCTCCTCCCCGACGCCGCCTGGACCCGCCGCATCCGCGGCATCTTCAGCAACGATCTCGCGCGCCGCGAGCCGACGCTCGCGCATGCGGTGCTGAGCCACGATGCGCACGGCGACTTCGTGGTGAGCGTGCGCGCGCCGCGCCTGCAACCCACCGGCGCCCATGTGCTGTGCCGGCAGTTCCCCACCGGCGGCGGTCGCCACGCGGCGGCCGGCATCCAACGTCTCGCGCGCGACGACCTCGATGCCTTCCTGGCGAGCCTCGATCGCGCGTATCCCGGGCCCGGTTGACGTCGCCCACGAGCGAGCGCTTCGCCGGCGATACCCGAGCGGTTGCGCGCCAGCCGGCGCCCCGCGCTGAGTCGGGAGCGCCGCCCGCAGGTACCGCTACGCGCCTTCGAGAATGCGAATCTCGCGCGACACGCCGTTGCCGAGCGCCGCGAGCGCTTCCTGATACGCCGGGCCGTCGTGCGCGGCGATTGCCTGGGCCACGCTGTCGAATTCGAGGATCACCGTGCGCTGGGCGATGCCTTCCTCGTACAGCTTGACGGGCATCCCCCGCGCGATGAAGCGACCGCCGGCCGCGGTGAGCGCGGGACCGGCAAGCTTCGCGTAGGCCGCGAGCTTGTCCTGATCGTGCACCGCCTTGTAGATGCTGACCCAATACGCTTTCGCCATCCCGCTTCCTTTCCATCGTTCGCGCGGGTGACGGGCCCGCGATAATCGGCGCCAGCGCCGCATCGTCGCTGCGATTATGCTACGGCGATGCCGCTCCTCACCTTGCAAGACGCCGAACTCGCCTTCGGCCACCTGCCACTGCTCGATCGCGCCGCGTTCACCGTGGACGACGGCGAGCGCATCGGCCTCATCGGCCGCAACGGCACCGGCAAGTCGTCGCTGCTCGCGGTCGTGGCCGGGACGCTCGACCTCGACGACGGCAGCTGCACGCGACGCGACGGCTTGCGCACCCTCCTGGTCGAACAGGAGCCGGTGCTCCCCGCCGCCGCCTCGCTGCGCGAGAGCCTGGTGCTGCGGGCCGGCGCCGCGCTGCGCGGCGACGACGACCGCGAACGCTGGCAGCGCGAGGCGCGTCTCGTCGAGTTCCTGCATCGCTTCGGCCTCGACGAGGCAGCCTCCCCGGCGGCGGCGTCGGGCGGTGAGCGCAAGCGCGCGGCGCTGGCGCTCGCCTTCGCGCTCGCCCCCGATCTCCTGCTCCTCGACGAACCCACCAACCATCTCGACCTCGACGGCATCGAACTCGTCGAGGATCTGGTGCGCCGGCAGCCGGCGACGATCGTGGTCACCCACGACCGCGCCTTCCTCGACCGTGTCGTCACCCGCATCGTCGAACTCGATCGCGGCCTTCTGCGCTCGTATCCGGGCAACTTCGCGGCGTACACCGAGCGCAAGACGGACCAGCTCGCGGCGGAGGCGGTTGCCAACCGCAAGTTCGACGCCTTCTGGAAGCAGGAGGAGGCGTGGATTCGCAAGGGAATCGAGGCGCGGCGCACGCGCGACGAGGGCCGCGTGCGACGTCTGGAAGCGCTGCGCGTGGAGCGCGCCGCGCGCCGCGCGCGGGTCGGCAATGCGAGGCTTGCGCTCGATGCCGGGCAGCGCTCCGGCAAGCTCGTCGCGGAATTGACGCAGGTGACCAAGGCATGGGGCGCGAACGTCGTCGTGCGTGACCTCGACCTCGTCGTGCAGCGCGGTGACCGGCTTGGCATCATCGGCAAGAATGGCGCCGGCAAGACAACGCTCCTCAAGCTCATCCTGGGAACGATCCCGCCGGATCGCGGCACCGTGCGGCTGGGCACGAGGCTCAACGTGGCGTACTTCGACCAGTTGCGCGCGCAACTCGATCCCGCGCGCACGCTCATCGAAACCATCAGCCCCGGGAGCGAATGGATCGAAACGGCGGGTGGCCGCAAGCACGTGCTGTCGTACCTGGGCGAATTCCTCTTCCCGCCGGCCCGCGCGCAAGCGCCGGTGGCCACCCTCTCCGGCGGCGAGCGCAATCGCCTCCTCCTCGCCCGCCTCTTTGCGCAACCCGCCAATCTCCTCGTGCTCGACGAGCCGACCAACGACCTCGACATCGAGTCGCTCGAACTCCTCGAAGCGACCCTGCAGGCCTATCCCGGGACGCTCCTCGTGGTGAGCCACGACCGCGCATTCCTCGACAACGTCGTCACGCAGACGATCGCGGCCGAAGGCGACGGCCGCTGGCAGGAATACGCGGGAGGTTACAGCGACTGGCTGGCGCAGCGCCGACCGGCGAGCGCCGGTGCGTCGGCACCGCCGACACCGGTGCGAACGACGACGCCGGCGCGCGCGGAACGCAGCAGCACCAAACTCTCGTACAAGGAGCAGCGCGAACTCGACGCGCTGCCGGCGGAGCTTGCGACGCTGGAGGCCGAGCAGAAGGTGCTGCACGAGCGCATGAGCGCCGGCGATTACCACGAGGTCGGCCACGAGGCGATGCGGCGCGACGCCGAGCGCGTGACCGAGTTGGAGCACCTCCTCGCCGAGCGGCTCGCGCGCTGGGTCGCGCTCGAGGAGCGCGGCGGAAGTTAGCCCCCGTCGCGCTCGCCCGGTTGGGCGTCGCGCGTGACGCCGTGACGAGGCTTGCCGCGGCGGGCGGCGCCCGCAGTCTACAATGAGCGCTCACGCGCGCGCCGTATGCACGGCGCGCGCACCCCGCCCGACGCCACCCGCCTTCGATGCCCCCGTCGACGACTCCGCCGGCGCGCTCCGCGCGCGCGGACACGATCATCGCCGCGCTCCTCCTGTGGCTCGCCGGCAACGCGCTGCGGCTCACGATCCTCGCGGTGCCGCCGATCCTCGCGTTCATCCGCGACGATTTCCGGCTCACGGCAACCGAGGTCGCGATCCTTTCGAGCATCCCGCCCGCGCTCCTCGCCATCGCCGCGCTCGCGGGCTCCCTGCTCGTCGTCCGTCTCGGCCTCGTCAATGCGCTCGTCACCGGCATCGCGATCACCGCGGTGGGTTCGGCGCTGCGCGGCTTGAGCGACACCTACGCGATCCTCATCGTCACCACCATCGTCATGTCGGCCGGGATCGCCATGCTGCAGCCGATCATGCCCACGATCGTGCGCGCCTGGATGCCTCGGCACATCGGTCTCGGCACGGCGCTGTACACCAACGGCCTCCTCGTCGGCGAAGTGTTCCCGACGCTGCTCACGATCTCGCTGGTGCTCCCGCTCGTCGGCGGCAGCTGGCGCGCTTCGCTCGTCGTCTGGTCGGTGCCGATCGCGGTGATCGCGCTCGTCGTCTGGTGGATGGCACCGCGCACACCCGATGTCATGCGCACACCCGCCAGCGCGCCGGTCAAGTGGCTTCCCGACTGGCACCTCGGTCTCGTCTGGCGGCTGGGCGCGTTCTTCTGCTGCATCAACGCGATCTACTTCGGCGCCAACACCTTCATCCCGATCTACCTCGCGAGCAAGGGCCGCTCCGACCTCATCGGCAGCGCGCTGGCGGCGCTCAACTTCGGCCAGCTGCCGGCCTCGTTCCTGCTGCTCGCAGCCGCCGATCGCCTGCAGCGCAAGGCCTGGCCGTACTACGTGTCGGGCATCGTCTCGCTGGTGGCGATCCTGGGCCTCGTCTTCGACGTCGGCGCCGCGACGGCCTGGTGGGCCGGCATCCTCGGTTTCTCCGACGCTGCCGGATTGATCCTCGCGCTCATGCTGCCGCCGCTCCTGTGCAAGCCCGAAGACGTCGCCCGCACGGCGGCCGGCACCTTCACGCTGAGCTACGGCGGCACGGTGGTGATCGCGGTCATCGGCGGCATCGCCTGGGATGCGAGCGGCATCCCGGCGCTGTCCTTCGCCCCGTTGGCGTTCTGCGCGATCGCCTTCGTGGTCCTCGCCGCGCTCCTGCGCAGCAAGCGCGAGCTCGTGTAGGCGCCGCACCGTACGGCGTACCGACCGCCGCGTCGCGATACCATCACGGGATGGCCGCCACGCCGCCAGCGCTACCGCAATGAAGCTCAACATCATCTCCGACCTGCACCTCAGTGCCGGCGGGCTCGCGCCGCCGGCCAGCAACGCCGACCTCATCGTCGTCGCCGGCGACGTCGCCCGCCCCGCCAAGGCCGTCGAGTGGCTGCGCGCGCTGGACAAACCGGTGCTCTTCGTCGCCGGCAACCACGAGTTCTACGGCGGCAGCATTCCGGGAACGATTGCCGAGCTGAGGCGCTTGAGCGCCGGGACCAACGTGCGCGTGCTCGCCGGCGACGAGGTGATCCGCGACGGCGTGCGCTTCCTCGGCACCACGCTGTGGACCGATTTCCGGCTCTTCGCCGACGAGGCAACGCGGCGTGCCGCGCGCGAGCAGGCCGTCGCCTTCATCCGCGACTTCAGCCGCATCCGCATCGACGACGAGGAGGGTCGCGTCTTCACGCCCGAGGACTCCGCCGCCCTCTTCGATGCGCAGGCGGGCTGGCTCGCCGCCAGGCTCGCGCAGCCGCACGCCGGACCGACCGTCGTGATCACGCACCACGCGCCGTCGCGCCAGAGCATCCATCCGCGCTTTGCCGACTCGCTCTTCAACGCGTGCTTCGTCTCCGCCGCCGAGCGGCTCCTCGACGGCCGGCGAGTCGCGCTGTGGATCCACGGCCACACGCACGACAGCTTCGACTACGTGGTCAACGGCACCCGCGTCGTGTGCAATCCGCGCGGCTACCAGAAGGACGGGGTCAACGAGAACGCGCGCTTCGACCCGGACCTCACGATCGAGGTCACGTGAGGGCGCCGCCGCACCGCAACGACCGACCGCGTCGATCGCTGCCCATGACATGAGCGCCATCGCACAACTGCGGGCGGACCACTACCGCATCGCGCTGCCTGTCGCCTTGTCGGACAGCATGCACGGTGCGATGACGCACTTCGAGCTCGTCACCGTGCGCATCCGCGACGCCGACGGCGCGCAGGGCATCGGCTATACCTATACCGTCGGCTGCAACGGCAGCGCCATCCACGCGACGATCGAGCGCGATCTCGCGCCCCGCCTCCACGGCGAGCAGGCCGATCTCATCGAGGCGCTGTGGCAGAAGATGTGGTGGGCGATCCATTACGGCGGACGCGGCGGCGCCGCCTCCATGGCGATCGCGGCGATCGACATCGCCCTGTGGGATCTGAAGGCGCGTCGGTTCGGCGTGCCACTATGGACGCTGCTCGGCGGCCACGATGCACGCGTGCCGTGCTACGCGGGCGGCATCGACCTCGACTTTCCGCTGGAGCGCCTGCTCGAGCAGACCGACCAGAACCTCGCGCGTGGGTTCCGCGCGATCAAGATGAAGGTGGGCCGACCGCGCCTGTCCGAAGACGTTGCGCGCGTGCAGGCCATGCGCGGCCATCTCGGCGCCGACTTCCCGCTGATGGTCGACGCCAACATGCGCTGGACGCCGGACGCGGCCGTGCGCGCTGCGCGCGCCTTCCAGGCCTCCGACGTCTACTGGCTCGAGGAGCCGACGATCCCGGACGACGTCGAAGGCCACGCCCGCGTCGTGCGTGAAGGCGGGTTGCCGGTCGCCACCGGCGAGAACCTGCACACGCTCTACGAGTTCAAGCAGATGATCGCCGCCGGTGCGGTGAGCTTCCCCGAGCCCGACGTCACCGTATGCGGCGGCATCACCGGCTTCATGAAGGTGGCAAGACTCGCCGAGGCCTTCAACCTGCCGGTCACCTCGCACGGCGCTCACGACGTCACCGTGCACTGTCTCGCCGCCGCCCCCAACCGCGCCTACCTCGAAGCCCACGGCTTCGGTCTCGATCGTCACATCGCCGATCCGCTGCGCATCGAGGATGGATTCGCCATCGCGCCCGACCGGCCGGGCCACGGCATCGAGTTCGACTGGAAGAGCCTCGAGCGTTGCCGCGCTTGAGTGC